>CAYQFH010000073.1:0-13582 GCA_964416755.1 uncultured Piscirickettsiaceae bacterium
AAGCTTCGCTGTTTCACTGTACCACTTGTACGTCATTAATGTCTCTTCATGGCTGTTCTCGGAAGACCAACTATCCTATACCTCCCAAACCCTCACACATCCTCTCAACTTCTCCTCGCACTTCCACAAAACCACTCACATCAAATTTATCCTCACGGATATCCAGCATCTCTACCAGTTCCCCGGGGGAGATCACTGATATCTTAACCACTCCCTCCCTGCTTATCTCTCGCAGTAGTATCTCTCCTGCAATCATGTTGGTGAAGTAGAGCACGCTGCTGTTGATAAATGCCTTTCTTGCCAACACAAGTTCCAGCGCCACACGGCCTGATTGATCACCAGTAACAATGTTGAATCCACTAGTGATACCCTTCAATGCCTCGACACCATCTATGGTTGTTGACCATGAGATCCAGAGGTTATCCAGATCACAAGAGCCTTTTCGTTTGATGAATCCGAGTTCATGTCCGTAGACGGTTGTACCGTGGGTGGTGTACTTGATAGCGTCCCCGACCTTACTAATCCTCCAGTTGTCTGGCAGAGTAGATTCTTCCTGTGCTGTACTGGCAGTAGCGAAAAGGAGCAGGGTGGATAGCAGGGCTGTTTTGAGGGTGAAAGTCTCTACCATGAACATAACCATATCACGGAAGCAAAAATGCTACGTCGTAGAAAACCCCTTCATCGCTCCAGCCATTAACCAGCCCATAACCCCAGCTATCAACACAATTGGGGTGATATAGACCAGTGCGTTTTTCCAGCGTGAGCCACCCCCTTGCTCTTCATCGATCTCCAGGCTCCTGAAGAACCGCCAATAGGAATATCCTGATCCAACAATAAAAACCAGCAACAAAGTAATGTAACCTGCAAAGATAGGTTCATGTCCTGCAACGGATGGGTTGTTCAGGATCTCAATCTCTTGTTCCTCGTAGAGGAATGAGGATACCCACCAGATTGACGGCAGACTGATTCCCCATAGCCAGCGTGCCACCTTGTCATTGAGTAGCGCTGGTACGCTAACCACAACGCCGTATAGCCCTATGACCGGCAACAGGGGCATTCCTATGATTGCCGGCAACCACAAAATAGTCAGAAAGAATTCACCCACACCCTAAGCCTCCTTAAATATTCTCACACAGATCACTATACAGCATCCATGCGACACATCGTTTCGCCTTTATTCTGCTTTTTCTATTTGCCTTTCCGCTCATAGTGTGTAGTATATACTACACATGAAGAGTTTTGGAAGTTACACCAGAGAGAAGAGGGAGCTGCTCAAGCAGTCAGATCGCAGCTACTCATTAAGGCAGGTTGCCCACCGAATTGAGGTGGAGCCGGCCTATCTCAGCAAGATCGAGCGAGGGGATTTTCCGCCGCCATCGGAAGAGAAGATCCGACTACTGGCAAAAGAGCTGGATGAGGATGTCGATCTGCTGCTGGCACTGGGTGGAAAGGTCTCCAGTGATCTATTGGAGATCATCCGCAAGCGACCGCAGCTCTTTGGGGATCTGCTGCGACAACTCAAGGCAGCCCCAGATGATGCTGTGCTACGAGTGGTGCGAGAGGTGCGGGATGGGGAGTGGTAACGCAATAGACAGGAGAGAATAATGATTGAGCTAAACGACAACCAACTAAAATTCAGCTTTCCAGAGCTGCACAGAAGAGCAAAATGCGAGATTGAGTTTCAGCGCACACTGCGGATACCGGATGACAACCGATCCTACTCACTCCCCCCGGGGCTGGGTAAATTTACCCTCAACCATGTGGATGATTATGCAGAGAGATTGCCGCCACACTGGAAGAAACATGGCGGTGTATTTCTCCCCATCTACCAATCCGAGGCACTCTGGATCAACTTTGCTGGGTGGGGGGATTACCCATGTGCCGTCAAGATTGCCGCAGGAAAAATCAACGCGGTCTCTGGTAAAGAATGGAGTAGTGAACTCTCTGATGATCCACAGGACTACGTGGTGAGCACTAGCCAGCCCTGGCTCGATGGCTTCAATGTGGCTGAGGGTCTGATTCGCCAGTTTGTGGCGATGCCGTTGGGAGGGGGGTTTACCGCAGAGGAGCAGATTACCGGCAGTGCTGACCATGGCGGGATACAGATTATCGTCTACCCGATGAAGAGGGAGATCTACAGGGAGAAGATTGAGAAGCCTCGGCTGGAGCGTCAAAAACTGATGACAGATGAAGATTGGTTGGATCAACCAAAATTTATGCGTTCTGAGTGCTGCTATGTGGCCGAAGAGCAGGGGTTGGCCCCGGGCGGCCTGATGAAGCAGGATATCCATGCGGATGAATACGGCATTGATGCCTGGGACCAGTCCACCAGTAGCCGCTGCTTTATCCATCTCGCTAATAGCGAGCAGTACCAGCAAATCACAGGTCATCTTCCTCCTGAGAAGCCACCCACTGCAAAAGAGTACACCAATGCGGGTCTGCCCTGGTTTGATTACTACAGCGATGCCAAGGCACTGCAGGGTTCAGAGCAACTCGGAAAACTAACCAGCGTGGCGGCCAAGATGGTGGAGAAGGGGAAAGGGTTCTTGCCGGGAAATGATCCGGTTACCCCAACCAATATCAAGATCATCAAAGAGAGCGGCACGGTACGGGAAGGGGAGTTCTGATCCGCACTGGTGACTGACTATGACCTGTAAACGAATCGGCAGTTGCAGTGAAACCATCAGCGGTTACAGCAGAAGCTCTAACTGGATCACCCACTGCAACGAGATGGCATACGCCTACATTGAATTTATCGTAGGGGATTTTCCGGATGGGTTTGTGCTGGGGATCAATCAGTACAAGGAGAGTAACCACTACCAGTTTAACAGCTATATAAAGCCCCGTAACTACACCATGATTGAGCTCTTCATTGATGAGGAGGCTAAACCAGAGTTTAGCGAGGAGTGGATGGATGCCTTCGTAACAAACTGTGAGATCCTTCTGGAGCACTTTGCCCTGGCGATGGAAAACATTTCACCATCGGAGGTGAATAGAGGGTTTGATCGGACGTACTGGTCACCATCCAGAAAGTTGCTTGAGTAGTTGTGGGGGCTCTGTTAGTCGTTTCTGATGAAGTTGTAGCAAACATTCAGTTGCCTATAATGGCCTCGCCCCGCCACTGGAGGAGGATGACAACTTTGGTGGAGAGGGGCACCAATTTATCTATTGCACGGGTCAATATGTTCATATTTTCCGGCTTTTCTATGCTGAAAGCCTCATCTGCAGCATACTTTAGCGGCTTAAATCGGCATTAAAACCATCTGGTTTTTTGCGACCACAAGTTTTTCTTCATTTTTTTTGTTATATAACTCACTGATTTGTAATAAAGCGGAGCGTATATTTGCAATAATTACGCATTGTAAATAGATAATATCTTGCATTATCAGAAAACATGTGTATAGTAATGGCCATAAGCACGAGGAATTACCTCTTTTATTGAAGAATACCCGGTCGGGTCTTAAGCAAAAAATTTAATGACGGAGCAGACGATGGAAAGGGTTACATATCACGCAGAACAGAGAATGAATCAGAGGGGAATCCAGGCGCAGATGGTTGATATGGTGCTTGAATACGGGGAATTTGATCATAGGAACCGATGTGTTCTGGGCAAGAAAGATGCAGCCCGTACACTGAAACAGCTTCAAAGAAAGGAGCAGGCTCTGAAGAAGATACTGGACAAGGGCGGTGTGGTTGTCGTTGCGGAAGAAGATTCTGTGATTACCACCTACAGATACCAGGGCAGAAACCACTAAGAGAGAATTGTCATGAAAATTGAAATAGAAGCACCAAACCCAACTGTTCAGCCACTGTTACGTCTTTTGCGATTTACAGGTGCTGAGGTCCAGGACCAGATCTCTCTTGTCTTTACTTTGCTGACTTGGGCAAAACTATCTTACGAAAAGCAGATTAGTGCTCCTTTAAGAATCGATAGATACAGAAACAAGAACATTAATAGTGATGTTCTTAACGGGATACGCCAAGAAATTGCATTGGGTGAAAATGGGATATTCCAAGAAATCGCCATGGGCGCAAAAACTGACTTCATCCGGGAGACATTCTTGAAGGCAGCTACTCATGTAGAGAAGTTTGAAAGAGAAGATCAGACTCTTTTTGTAAGAGCAATAGAGAGAGTGGTCCAGTATGTGGAGGATGGGAATTTGCTGGACGAAGCGGAATTTCATGATCTTGTACGTTGGGCACTTCCTGTCACCAGAGGGACTGCTGCTTACACTCTGACAGTTAATCTGGCAAATTTAATGTTGCAATTAGGCTGCATTGAAAATGGTGATAAGGTTAGTGTTGAATGGGATTCCAGTGGTCAACTGTCAACTCGTGCGGCTACTCAGACAGATACGACTATTCATTCAGTTACACCACTCGCACCACTGTTGATGAGGCTTTCAGGGGTTCTATCAGATGCCGATATAGAGTTGCGGGTGGCTGATCCAGTTCTTGATGAGGTGCGAGTATTTCAAGGTGATCTATATCGATACGACGTCACATTTGCAACCCCTCCTTTGAATAGCAGATATGATAAAAAGGTAATCACAAGAGACTGGCATGATCGTTATCCAGAGAATACGGTGGATGGTGGGATACTTGCAATCCGTCAGGTGCTTTCTGTCACCAAAAAACGTGCAGTTATCCTGTTGCCAGTTAGTGTCCTATTCTCTGTCTCTCGTCCATTTAAAGAGTTGCGCAAGAGTTTAGTGGATGAGGGGACGATACATACAATCATCCAGCTTCCAGAAAGAACATTCATGCCATATGCTGGTATTCGTACAGTGCTGCTTGTGCTTACTCCAGAACAGCGGAATGACAAGATTCGTTTTGTGAATATCGACGATGACCTTGATGATTTGCGGGGTGTTATGAGTCTGATTGAGGGTGATCAGGATGATGAGAATGCACGCTCAGTGAGTCACTTTGAAATTGCTGGCAACAATTATGACCTCAACATGTCCCGCTATCTAATAAGTGGAGATGCGAAAAAAGCGCAAGAGGCTCTATCGAAATTGAAGACGATCCCACTGGAGCAGGCCGTTGAGTTTGTCCGTCCAGCATTCATAAAGAAAGCTGAGGTAGGGGATAAAAAAGCGCTGGAGGTGGTTGTCTCTGATATGCCTGATAGGGGTTATATCTCTACCCCTGAGAAAGAGATATTGCTTCCGAAAGGCTTTCCAAATAATGAAGAGAATATCCAGTTTTTGCAGCCTTATGATGTACTTGTATCGGTCAAGGGCAGTACCGGAAAAATAGGTATTGTTCCTGAGAGTGTACCACCAGCAGGTGAAGGGGGATGGGTGCCCGGTCAGTCAACCATGGTGCTCCGGTTGCGCCAGATAGGTATGACCAAGGTAGATCCTTCCCTATTGATTGTGATCGCTGTTTTTCTTCGCTCAGATCTGGGTAGATTCCAGCTGGAAACCTTGAAATCAGGCAGTACGATTTCGATTATTAAACTAGCCGATCTGCGTGAGGTACAGATTCCATTTATTGACGGAGATGAACAAAAGAAGGTGGTCGAAAGCTTCTATAAAGAGGTTGATATTGGCAAGAAGATTGAGCAGTTAAAACTGGAGCAGCGCAGTGTAACTGGTAATATCTGGTCTATTGGGTGATGATAAAAAGCGAAGTTCAGGTATATGTTTGATTAGGTGACGAGCTATCAATAACAAGGAAAGCAGATTATGAGTATGAACGAAGCAGAAACTCGTTTCAATCTAATTGATCCAGTATTACGTAAAAAGGGGTATGACGATATTCAAAGACTTAAACTGGAGACTCCGGCACCGGTTGATCCGACTGGCCACAAGGGTCGCCGTCGTAAGGGTTCGGGGCGTACCGATTACCTGCTCTGTGTTCAGGTGGGTGATATGCCCAAGCCATTACCAGTAGGGGTGCTTGAGGCCAAGAAGGAGGCGGAAGATCCGCTCAAAGGAATGCAGCAGGCCAAGGACTACGCCGAGTGCAAACGCTTTGAAGTGAAATATGTCTTCGCCACCAATGGCCACCTCTATGGTGAGTTCGACAAGTTCACTAACCTGCAGGGCGGGCCGTTTCCATTAGAGGAATTTCCACCCCATCCGGATTTGTCCGACCGCTATGCCAAGGATACCGGCATCGATATCACTAAACCGGAAGCTGAAATCCTGTTTCAGGCCGACAGCCACGCCTGGTCGAAAAGTCGCTACTACCAAGATGCTGCCATCCGTGCTGCCTTTGAGAAAATTATCCGCTGCCGCCAGAACAACGACCCGGCCCGTGTATTACTGACGCTGGCGACCGGCTCGGGTAAGACTATTATTGCCACCAACCTGTTATGGCGGCTTTCCGAGGCCGGGCAACTGCCCAAACCCGCACTGTTTCTCTGTGACCGCGACGAATTGCGCGAGCAGGCTTATACCAAGCTCAAGGCCGCCTTTGGCGATAACGTGCGCATCGTCAAGAGTGTGCGAGGTGAAAATAGTGCTCGCAATGCCCGCATCCATGTCGCCACCTACCAGACATTGGGGCTGGACGATGAGGAAGAGGGCTTCGCCAGCTTTCTCTCTGAGCACTATGGCGAGGATGCCTTCAGCGTCATTATCATCGACGAATGCCACCGCTCCGCCTGGGGCAAGTGGTCGGAAGTGCTCAAGCGCAACCCTAACGCCATCCATATCGGTCTGACCGCCACCCCGCGCCAGTTACACGAATCGAAAAAGGCCACGGAGGAAGATAAGGAGATTACCGCCAATAATCACGAATACTTTGGCGAGCCGGTCTACGAATACACTCTCATCGAAGCGCAGGAAGATGGTTACCTGGCCGCTTGCGAGATCGTCAAGCGCAAGGCCAGTATCGACAGCACTGTATTTACGCGAGAAGAGATCCTCAAGGCTAGGGTAAAGGACATCCGCACCGGCAAGCCGCTCACCGAAGAAGACCTGCCCAAGACCGAATACACCGGCAAGGATTTCGACGATGAACTGTTCATCGAACTACGCACCCCGAAGATGTGCCAGGACCTGTTCCAACTGCTGTGCGACAACGGTGGCCCGGAGCAGAAAGTCATTATCTTCTGCACCCGTGAGATCCACGCTGATCGCGTGGCCATGCATATGAACAACCTCTATACGAGATGGTGCCGTGAACAGCAACAAACCCCCAAAGATCACTACGCCTTCAAGTGTATGGGTGGGCCGAACAATGGTGCGGATATGATCGAACCCATGCGCGGCTCCGGCGAACGCGCCTTCATCGCCTGCACCGTGGACCTGCTCGAAGCGGGCGTGGACATCGAACGCCTCAATGCCGTGGTGTTCTTCCGTTACCTGCAATCGCCCATCAAGTTCTACCAGATGGTGGGGCGCGGCACCCGCATTCATGAAGAGACGGAAAAATACAAATTCTGGCTCTACGACTACACCGATGTCACCAGCCTGTTCGGCACCGACTTCATCACCATGCCCCCGCGTCCCGGCAGTGGCAGTGGCGGTGGCGGAGGAGATGACGGTGGCGATGGCGGGGATGACGACGGCCCCAGTGTCGGCGAGATCGGCGGCCAGACCGTGATCGTCAAACCGGAAGGGCGGTTTATTCTCAGCCGTGGCGGTGATGGCAAGGAGACGCCCATCCCGGTGGATGAATACCGCCGCGAGGTGATCCGGCGGGTGCTCTCCGAGGCCCACAACCTCGATGACTTCCGCGAACTGTGGATCGAAACCCAAAAACGCCGCCAGCTCATCGATCACCTGCTGGGCGACAACTTCAGCCCCGAGGTGATCCGCGAAATCGACCAGATGAGCGACTTCGACCTCTACGACTTTTTCGGCCACCACGGCTACCACGCCCGCGCCTTCAAACGCCCGGAACGCGGCCAGCACTACATCGACAGCAACCAGGGCTGGTTCGACGGCATGGACGGCAAGACTGCCATCGTGCTCAAGGGGCTGGGCCACCAGTTCGCCCAGGGTGGCACCGACGCGCTGGAAACCCCGGCGCTGTGGGATGTGCCGGAGATCAGCAACGCGGGCGGACTGGATGCCTTGCGGGGGTTGGGCAAGCCGGTGGAAGTGATGCACGAGGCTAAGGGGAGGTTGTTTGGGGTATGAGTATTGTTCTTCGACAACTACAGGAGATATGCTCCCGAACAATAGAGCGAGTAGATCCTCGATCAAAGCCAGACGGTGATTTCTGGTATATCGATATATCATCCATAGATAGCACGACGAAAACAATTGCTAACCCAACGCTAACTAAAGGTAAATCTGCATCGGTTCGGGCGCGTCAACTGCTGCGCGAAAATGATGTACTGGTATCGACTACGCGGCCAAACCTAAATGCGGTTGCCACCGTACCGGAAAAATATGATGGCCAAATTGGGAGTACCGGCTTTTGTGTCCTTCGTGGTGGAGAAGAACTTGATTCTGAATATTTGTACTACTACACGCGAAGCAGTCGATTCGTAGACTCGTTAACAACTTTGGTTCAAGGAGCTCTTTATCCCGCGGTTACTGATAAGCAAGTCTATGCGCAAGACATACCTTGGGTTCCAGTTGAAAAACAACGCCAAATCGCCGCCCGCCTGAAAGCCCAACTGGCCGAAGTGGACAAGGCCCGCCAGGCGGCGGAGGTGCAGTTGCGAGATGCCGATGCCTTAGTAAAAGCGATACATCGAGAAATAGAGAACGAAATATTTACGGATGCAGAAATCCGGCAGTTCGGCAGTTATGTGAGGTCGTACCGGAATGGATTTGGGAAACGCCCAAAAGAGGGCGAACGCGGGCCAATAGTTTTGCGAATTGCGGATGTTTCAAGCGGTACTATTTCCATTGCCAACCCCAGACACGGAGAGGTTTCAGAAAAAGAAGCTGAAACATATAAACTGGAAAACGGTGACTTACTCTTCATTCGCGTCAACGGCGCAAAGGAAATCGTTGGTAGGTGCTGCGTTGTTGATGGCAGGGTTCCTCAGGGCACGATCTTTAATGATCATTTGATACGGGTTCAAATTGCCGACAAGCTTGATCCTGATTTTGCTCGATTGTGTGTCTCGTTACCACGGGCAAGGCAGCTAATAGAAGAGGTTGCTTCTACCTCGGCAGGGCAACTGACAATCAATCAACAATTACTGAATCGACTAGAAATTCCTGCATATTCGATTAGCGACCAGAAGAAAGCCGTCGAAAAGCTCCAATCGAAAATTGAACAACTGGCGGTGTTGCGTGAATCAGTGTCAACGAGCTTAACCGACATAAATATCATGTCCCAGAAAATCCTTGCCCAAGCCTTCGAGATATAACCATGGCCAGAAAAACCACAAAGAAAAAACAACCCAAGGCCATTGCCTCGACCCAATCCCTGTCGGCCTTCGTCAAGTCGATCTGTGATGTGATGCGTCGCTCTAACTGCGCCAGTGCCTTGCAATATGTGCCGGAGCTGACCTGGATTCTGTTTCTGCGCATTCTCGATGCTCAGGAAAGTAAAGAACGCGAAGAGGCGGAGGCCGTAGGGGTGTCTTTCACGCCGGCCTTGGCCAGCCCCTACCGCTGGCAGGATTGGGCTGCCCCCTTCCCTGAAAAGGAGGAAGAGAAGGCCAGCCATCCGCAAACCGATGAAGGTCAACCCTTCGGCTGGAAACGTCAGGAACTGTTCGCCGCCGGGGATGGCAAGTTGTTCGACTTTATCAATAACGAGCTGTTGCCCCATCTGCACGGGCTGGACATCGACGCCCGTACCGGATTACCCAACGGTTCCGCGACGCCGAAGCAACGCATCATCGGCCGCATCATGACGGCGGTGGAGCGGGTGAGAGTAGATTCCGAGACCAACCTGCGTGACATCCTCGACAAGGTGGATGAGATCAATATCGACCATGTGGACGATACCCACTTCTTCACCCTGTCGCAGGTGTATGAAGACCTGTTATTGAAGATGGGTGAGAAGAACTCGGATGGCGGCCAGTTCTTCACCCCGCGTGAGGTTATACGTGCCATGGTACATACCGTCGATCCCGAACCGGGCAAGACCATCTATGATCCTGGTTGTGGCACGGGCGGTTTTCTCGCCATCGCCTACGAACACATCGCTCGTAAGCTTGGTAATAGTCCGGCCAGTACCGATATCGATACCCTGAAACACAATACCTTCTTTGGGCGGGAAAAGGAGAACCTGGTATTCCCTATCGCGCTGGCAAACCTGGTGTTGCATGGTATTGACCAGCCTAACCTGTGGCATGGAAATACCTTGACCCGTCGCGCCACCTATGATGCCTTGTTTGATCAGGCACCAACCACTTTCGACTACATCCTCACCAATCCGCCATTCGGCGGTAAAGAGGGCAAGGATGCGCAAAAGAACTTCGCCTTTGAAACCGGCTCTACCCAGGTGCTGTTCCTGCAGGACATTCTCAGTGAAATGGCTTCCAAGGGAGGAACCTGCGCCATCGTGCTGGATGAGGGGCTGCTGTTTCGCACCAACGAAAGCGCTTTCGTTGAGACTAAACGTAAACTGCTGGATGAATGTGATCTGTGGGCGATTGTGAGCTTACCGGGTGGTGTTTTCTCCACCGCTGGCGCCGGCGTGAAAACCAACCTGCTTTTTTTTACCAAGGGCAAAAAGACCGAGAAGATTTGGTACTACGACCTAACTCATGTGAAGGTTGGAAAGAAAACGCCGCTCACACTGTCACATTTTGGGTTTGATGCCAATGGTGGTGTATTGAGCGACTCTCAGTTGCCTACCAATCTTACAGCTGAGTGGCGTGAAGATGCAGGGAAGGAGGGAAAAGCTTACCCTAGTTATAGCCGTATGCTGAAAGAGAGAGGGAACCCAGAAGGTGAGAGTTACTATTCTTGGACAATAGACTTTTCTGAACGGCGGTCTAAGGCCAAAAAAGAGATGCAGCCGCTGCTGGATGAGGCTGCTGAGATCAAATCTGCTGTAGTTGGTCTAAAAGAGCAGCGCAAACAGTTGAAGAAGGAGCGGGCAAAAAGAGAGCAGCTAGACTCGATTGATGCAAAGATCAAAGAAAAGATCAAGCTGGCAAAAGAGTTAGAATCCAAGGCAACAGATATCGATCATGCTGTATATGATTTGAAGGCTGTAAATCCTAACAGGGTGGTAAAAGTAGATATGCGTACACCGCAAGAGATTATCAGCAATATCCAGGAAAAAGGTGAGGTAGTCTCTGCTGCTTTGGATGAGTTGTTAGGGTTACTGACGGTTAAAAATAAACAATGAACCTCTACAAAATCCAACAACAACTCTCCACCTTCGCATCAGAGCGGGACTGGGATCAATACCACACCCCCAAGAACCTTGCGATGGCGCTCTCGGTAGAGGCCTCTGAGCTGGTCGAGATCTTCCAGTGGCTCACCCCAGAGCAGTCGATGAAGATTATGGAGAGTGGCGAGAAGGAGCATGTAGAGGAGGAGTTGGCCGATATTCTGATCTACCTGATTAGATTGGCCGACAAGCTGGATGTCGATCTTGATCAGGCTGTGGCGGAGAAGATTGTAAAGAATGGGGTGAAGTATCCAGCGGATAAGAGTGAATAAGGGGGATGATTTTATGCCTGAGATGACCTGGAAAACGGCGATCAGTAAAGTGTTGGATGAGTCTGATACGGCCTTGAACTATCGTGAAATCACTCACCGCATTATTGATGGTGGATTGCGCCAGACTTATGGAACCACTCCAGAAGCAACTGTGAATGCCAATATTGCAGATAGCATTGTAAAACATGGTGCATCTTCCCCTTTTGTGCGTGTTGAGGCAGGTACTTACTGGCTGAGAACCAAGCTGGAGGGTGGTGAGATAGATATCAGTGACCGCAACCCCAGTGCAGAAGATACCGGTCTTATTCAAGCCTTTGGGATGTTCTGGCAACGAGATCTGGTGTTATGGAAGAATAACCCCAAGATTCTTGGTAAACAGATGATTGGTGCTGATGAGGTAAATCTATCAGACCAGCGTGGCGTCTATCTGCTCTATATGGGAAAGGATGTGGTATATGTTGGTCGATCCAAGGATCGATCATTGGGGCAACGTCTGTTTGAGCATACACAAGACCGACTGCAGGGGCGATGGGACCGTTTTTCATGGTTTGGGGTACGCGCTATCACTGATAACGGTAATGTGAAAGATATTGACCCCCCACAAATGATGGATACTCTGATTAAGGCGATGGAATCGTTGTTGATCGAGGGGTTGGAACCACCGCAGAATCGGCGTCGTGGGGACGATCTAGGTGCCTCAGAGTTTATACAGGCGGTTGATCCTGATATTGAAAAGGGGCAGCGAGAGGAGCTGGTGAGGCAGATATTGTCGCAACCCTCAAGATAGGTGTTGAGGGATGGTCACTTTCTTCTCTCTGCTGGAATCTTACGGTATTAACCCCAAGCAAGTTCGGCTGGCACGTCACTCCAATAAGGAGATTGATGTCCAACAGACCTTTCATGAGAATATTGAGAAGCTCACCTCATATCAGAGTTTTCAACGCCCCAACAAGTTTGCAGATGCCAAATACCTGGCTGCATTCTGCCCAACCACTGGTACGGAAGCCCTGTTTCTTGGGGTTTGGCATATTGGTCTGCAGACAGAAAACAATGCTTGGGGGAACGAGTTGCATGATCAGATCAACCGATATGGGTTCCCCCTGTTTTGGCATGATGAGTTGGCTCATTATAAGCTGATACCTTCCGACATCATGAGCGATCTTGCCGAGCGGGTTGTAATTGAGTGGGGTGGGGCGACGGTGCAGTGGCTGCAATCCATTAACAAGGATGTGGTGGAGATCAGAAGGGCGGAGGCCATCAATGAGTTCGTCTCTTTCGATCAAGTACAACTTGCCTTTGCTGATCTGGTTCAAATCACCAAGAATCCTCAGTCGAATAAGAGTTGGGTCAACACCCTCTCATCCGTCAATGGTGTCTATCTGATTACCGATACGAGCAGTGGAAAGATGTATGTGGGATCGGCTTATGGTGAAAATGGTATCTATGGGCGGTGGTCGACTTATGCAGCCACGGGGCACGGAGGCAATCAGGAGTTGAAGAGCCTGGATCCAGCCAGTTTTGTCTTTTCCATTTTGGAGATTGCCCCTGGAACAATGTCTGCTGATGAGGTGATTGCTCGGGAGAACCGCTGGAAAGAGCGGTTGTTTACTCGGGCGTTTGGGTTGAACAAGAACTGATCATGAATGAAGAAAATGAGTGGCGTATCCTCTGTACTTAAATACCCAGCTGAAGCAAAAGTAAATGAAAACCACCCCCATCTCTGAGGGTGGTTTCATAGTGCTTTGTGTGTAATAATAACAAGTAAGGCGTTTTTGGATTGTGTCCAACTTGTGTCCAAGCCACTTGTAACCTATTGAAGTATATTGTCGTATATTGTCGTTAGCGTTCGGGTTTGTTTACTAAAAACAACAATAAATTCAATTGATTACATTCCATTTCGTCAGGTTCGAATCCTTCCGGGCGCGCCAAACATCTGGTGCCGATTGGTCGGTAACCTACTGATAAAAGGAGTCTTTTTAGACTCCTTTTTCTTTGGTGCCGATGGAACCTTCCGGGCGGTGCCGATCTGGTGCCGA
>CAYQFH010000074.1:0-5467 GCA_964416755.1 uncultured Piscirickettsiaceae bacterium
CGGTTACCATCGCCAAAGCGGAGCTGGCGCAAGCCAATCTCACACTGGAGCAGAGCCGGGCAGAAGCAGCACAGGCAGAGGCCAACTGGAGACAGATGGCTCTGGCAACAAAACCAACGGCACTGACCCTCCATCGCCCACAACTGGCTCAGGCGGAGGCAACCCACTCCGCCGCCCAAGCCAAACTGGAACAGGCAAAACGCGATCTGCAACGTACCACCATTACCGCCCCCTATACCGGACGGGTTCTGGAGAAACGGGTCGATCTCGGACAGTTCATCACCCGGGGCACAGCACTGGCCACACTCTATGCAACCGATATGGCAGAGGTTCGACTCCCCATCACCGACCGGCAATCCCGCTTTCTCGCCATGCCGGAATCTGGCCGCTCCGCCAGAGTACAACTTACCTCCCCTACCGGAGAGCGTGACAACCTGTGGCATGGCAAGCTGATTCGCAGCGAGGCTGCCATCGATCAACGCACCCAACAGCTCTATGTGGTGGCACAGATCCAGAATCCATACGTGAGACAGGACAATGGGGCTGCAGCGCTACGCATCGGCCAGTTTGTCACCGCCGAGATTGAGGGAGAGACACTGCACCAGATCTTTCTGGTACCCCGTGTCGCAGTACGCAGTGGTAATCAGGTTCTGATCGTCGATGACGAGAACCGCATTCGCCACCGCACTCTCACCACCGTCTGGCAACAGACCGATCAACTGATCGCCTCCAGTGGCCTGCAGAGTGGTGACCGTGTAGTAACCACTGCGCTCCCCTACGCCCCCGAAGGCATGCAGGTGAAGATTGCCGATGAATGATCGCGGGGTGATCGCCTGGTTTGCCCGCAACGAGGTGGCGGCAAATCTACTGATGCTGTTCGTTATTCTGCTCGGTCTGTGGACCCTCTCACAGCGCATTATCCTCGAGGTCTTTCCCGCCTTCGAGCGTGACCAGATCAATATCGCTGCCAGTTATCGCGGAGCCAGTCCTGCAGAGATCGAAAAATCGGTGCTGCTACGGATTGAGGATGCCATCAGTGGACTGGATGGCATCACCGATGTCTACTCCACCGCCTTTGAGGATGCCGGCGTGGTGATGGTGGAGACCGAGCATGGCCGTGCCCGCCATCTGCTGGAGGATATCAAGGGCAAGGTGGATGCCATCAATACCTTTCCCGATGATGTCGAGCGCCCCACTTATGCGGTGCAACAGTTTCGTCGCCAGGCAATCAGCGTGGTGGTCTCCGGTGACCTTTCTGAACAGGAGCTGCACCAGCTGGGAGACAAGGTACTGGATGACCTGATTGCACTGCCTGAGGTCAATCTGGCAGAACGGGCCGGGGTGCGACCATTGGAGATGCAAATTGAGGTCGATGAGTCGGCTCTGGCGCGCCACAACCTCACCTTTGATGAGGTGGTAGAGGCGATTCGCAGCCACTCCGCCGACATCCCCGCCGGCACCCTGAAGAGCCACAACAGCGAGATCGTGCTACGTACCCAGGGCCAACTCTATGCCGGACAGGAATTTTCCACCATCGCCATCCGCGCCTATCCGGATGGCAGCCAGCTGACTCTCGGTGAGATCGCACAGATCAATGACGGCTTCGAGGAGAATCTGCTCTTCTCCGAATTCAATGGGCGCCCTGCAGTGATGATTGATGTCTTCCGTACCGGCCAGCAGAGCGTACTCGACGTCAGCCGTGCGGTACGCAACTACATTGCAGAGAGTGACGCCACATTGCCCGAAGGGATTGAGCTCGGCTACTGGCGTGACCGTGCCCGTATTGTCCAGCTGCGTCTCAATACACTGGTCAACAGCGCCTGGCAGGGTGGACTACTGGTCTTCCTCTGTCTGACTCTGTTCCTGCGCCTCTCGGTCGCCTTCTGGGTCTGCGTCGGCATCCCCATCAGTTTTCTGGGAGCATTGGCACTGCTGCCGGAAGCGGGCATCTCCCTCAACATCATCAGTCTCTTTGCATTCATTCTGGTATTGGGCATCGTGGTCGATGACGCCATCATCACCGGCGAGAACATCTACAGCCATCTGCAGCGTGCAGAATCCTCCATCGAAGCCGCCATTCAAGGAACCCGTGAGGTGGCAGTTCCAGTCACCTTCGGCCTGCTCACCACACTGGCCGCCTTTCTTCCGCTCTTCTTTATCGAGGGGCGGCGCGGTTCCCTGTTTGCCCAGATTCCGATGGTGATCGTGCCGGTACTGCTCTTCTCCTGGATTGAGTCCAAACTGATTCTACCGGCACACCTGCGCCATATCCGCATGCGCCACCATCATACACCAGGGCTGCTCACCCGCATGCAGCAGGGGGTCGCCGATGGCCTCGAACGCAGCATTCTGCGCTACTACCACCCCCTGCTGAGACGCTCACTGCACAACCGCTATCTGACAGTGGCTCTCTTTATCGGCATCACCGTCATCATTGTCAGCTATGTCGCCAGCGGGCGTTATGGCTTCAGCTTCTTCCCCCGGGTCGCGACCGAGACCGCCCGTGCCACACTGGTAATGCAACCAGGCACACCCGCCCATATCACCGAAAGCCATATCCGCCGCATGGAGGAAGCCGCACATACTTTGCGACAGAAACACACTGATCCGCAGAGTAACGTCTCCATGATCAACAATGTATTGATCAGTGTGGGCTGGAAGGCCGGTAACATGCACAAACGGGATGCCGCCGGAAAACCGGAACTGGGTCAGGTCAGTCTGGAATTGATCCCGCCCGAAGAGCGGACACTACCGGTCACCACCAAGGAGCTGGTGGCACAGTGGCGCAAAGCGATCGGCACCATTCCCGGTTCTCAGGAGCTCAACTTCCGCGCCGAGATCGGACGTGGCGGTGATCCAATTGATGTGCAACTGACTGGAGATGACTTCCCGATGCTCGGCGTGGTTGCAGCTCGTGTACGCCAACGTCTGGCGGAGTACCCCGGCCTCTTCGACATCCAGGACAACTTTGAAAACGGCAAACCGGAGATCCGTCTCACCCTCAAACCGGAGGCGGAGAAGCTGGGGATCACCACCCAGGAGTTGGGGCGACAGGTACGTCAGGCCTTCTTCGGAGCCGAGGTTCAACGCATTCAGCGTGGACGTGATGATGTCCGCGTCATTGTGCGTTATCCCAAATCACAACGCAGCTCTCTCGACACGCTGGAGACGATGCGCCTGCGCACCACCGATGGCTATGAGGTACCGATCGGCAATGTGGCGGATTTCACCCATGGTCGTTCCTTCTCGGAGATCTCACGTATCAACCGCAAGCGGGCCATCAACATCACCGCTGACCTCGACAAGAAGAAGGTCGACACCAACCAGATCCGACACGATCTGGAGCCATTTCTGGCCCAACTGGAGCAGGAGTATCCCGGCCTGAAAACCACACTGGAGGGGGAATTGAAAGAGCAGGAGCGTTCCTTTGGCAGCCTCTTCTACGGCACTCTGCTCGCCTTTGCCGCCATCTATGCTCTACTGGCAATCCCGCTACGCTCCTGGAGTCAACCGGTACTGGTGATGCTGGTGATTCCATTCAGCATTGTCGGTGCCCTGCTGGGACACATGACAATGGGGATGAACCTCAGCATTGTCAGCGTGATGGGAATGCTGGCACTGGGCGGCGTGGTGGTAAATGACAGTCTGATTCTGGTGGAGTGGATCAACCGCAAATTGCGCGACGGGATGGATTTGGTGGAGGCTGTCAGCAGTGCCGGCGTGGCCCGCTTCCGCCCCATTCTTCTTACCTCTCTCACCACCTTCTTCGGGCTGACACCACTGATTCTGGAGAAGAGCACACAAGCACAGTTTTTGATCCCAATGGCCGTCTCTCTCGGCTTTGGCATTCTCTATGCCACACTGATCAGCCTGATACTGATTCCGGCAGGCTATCTGATTCTGCAAGATATCCTGAGGAACCACCGCGGAGGAGACGAAGCTTCCTGTTAATCGTGGTCAAAGTAGGCTGAGAAGAGTGGCATCGCCTGCTCCTCCCAGACAAACTCCAGATCAAACGGGATCATCTCGGCAAAAGAGTCAAGCAGCATCACTGCATTGGAACTGGTGTTGTCATGCTGGAAGTGGTAGTCCAACCGCTGAGTGAAGGCACTATTGAGCTGGTTGATCTGTCCAAAGAGCTCGGAAAGCCCACCAAGATCCAGGCTCGTCTCCTCTCCGCGCTGCTGACGGATGTGCTGCCCCATCAGGAAGGTGGTAGCTGCGCGGAACAGGGTCTCATCCCCTTCCGCAAATGGCTGATGCAGATAGGCCATCGGGCGCAACTTGTCGAGAATGGGACAACCACTGGTCGCCATCACCAGACCAATCAACGAACTCAGTCCCTCCTGCAGATCACACTGCTTGCTGATCTGTCTTCCACGCATATCGACCCGAGTGGTAACCGATGCAATCGCCAATTCATTTTCGAGTGGCTCGATAATGCCCCCCAGGTTGACCGCAATCGGACAGTAGGCAGACTCTGCTTCTGATAGTGTACAACCGGGGCACTGATGACAAGACAGCATCATCCACGGCTGTTTATTGCTGACAATAGCGTCTGCAGGAAGTAGGAAGGTGTCATCATCCAACTCCAGATTGAAGCGCTCCAGATAACCATCACCAAATTCGAAACTGTAACTGATATTCATAGCGAGTTTGAGTATAGGTCACGATGCTGTCGTTGCAAACAGTCCATCACCGAATCTCTCGTTGTTGAATACAGTCTCCAACCCACCTGATAGCGTGAATGCAGGCAAACTCTTTGCGCTTGGCATCACCGTTGCCAATTCAGTCTCTGGCGGTGTTTTCTCTCCACCACACCCACTCAATAGAAACAGCGGGATCCGCACACTGACTATCAAACGCTTCATTGTTTTCATCCTTGCACACAACCAAGCATATGGCGGAGCTACTGCCCCGCCACAATAACGGTATCTACGACACGCTTCCCTTAGTGATGGTGCATCATCTTGTGATCGCCCTTCATCATCTTGCCTTTTCGCACCTTGGCAGTGACCTGCTGCTCGGTACCGTTGTCAAAGACCAGTGTCAGCTCAACACTATCCCCCTCTACAGGCACCTTCTCCGGATCGATCAGCATCACATGCCAGCTTCCGGGCTTCAGCACCAGATTGGAGTGTGCGGCAATGGGCATGTTCTTCTGCTGAATCATCTTCATCATCCCGTCAGCCATCACCGTACGGTGCAACTCAACACGGTTGACCGGTAGCGTAGTCTTTACCTCAACCAGTGCCACATCTGCTTTGCTGTGGTTCTCCAGCCGCATGAAGGCAGCCAGTGCCGGCGCATTGGGTGGTGCCGCACGTACCCAGGGGTCATTGACCATTACGCCCATCGCTTGGGCAGACAGCGCTGTACCCAGCATCAACAAGGCAGTTACTACACGATAAATATACTTGTTCATTTCCAAATCTCTCAAAAAAATCCAAAACGGTTGGCTCAACAG
>CAYQFH010000074.1:5567-13365 GCA_964416755.1 uncultured Piscirickettsiaceae bacterium
GGATGGGTAATCCTCACCGAAGGCGACAAAGACCGTCTTGTAACCATAGGCGGTACAAATGGTTGTTGTATACCCATCAACCCCCTCTATCGGCTCAGCAGATGCAATCTGATAATAGGGAAAGACTGCATGGAACAGAAACGTAAAGAGCCCTGCCAACACGACGGTGCGCTTACGCTGCTCTCTTCCTGAATGTGCCGTCAAAACCATAACCGCTATTTCTACAGCGCCTGACCCACTATGTCAAACCCACAAATTCTTTGATTTTGATTTATAACAAACGGTACAATTAAGCGATACGATAGCCAGACAACTGCTTCGAAGAATGGTAGAGTAATTTTTGACAATCGACAAAAACAGACTGCACAAACATAATAAACCGATGATATTGCTCAGCTACACCGCTTCTCTCTTCCTATTCTGGCTTCTGCTGTCAGGACATTTCACGCCGCTGATGCTGGGGCTGGGACTGGCCTCCCTCGCACTGACTATACTCCTGAGCAGACGCATGACCCTGATTGATCATGAGAGCTACCCACTCCATCTCTCTTCAAAACTACCCGCTTTCTTGCTTTTCATCATGCAAGAGATCGTTAAAGCCAATATCGATGTCATCAGGCGCATCATGACCTTCAGGCGTGACTCCGTCAGTCCGCAACTGATTGAGGTTGATGTGCCACTCAAGAGCGATCTGGGGCGAGCAATTTATGCCAATGCGATTACGCTGACACCGGGTACAGTCAGCATCGATCTGACTGAGGAGAAGATCCTGGTGCACGCGCTCAGTAAAGAGGCGGCTGATGATCTCGCCACCGGGGAGATGGCAAAATCCATCCCGGATCACGTTGTCGAGGAGAAGATCTAACCATGCCGGAAACCTCCATGATGTTATTGGCTGCATCCGTAGCGATACTCGTTACCCTGCTATTGGCACTGGCTCGTGCGCTGCTGGGCCCTACAATCTATGACCGCATAGCGGCAATCAACATGTTTGGTACCAAAACCGTACTGCTGATTGCTGTTTTGGCCTTTGTCAGCGGCCGTACAGATCTGCTGGATATCGCATTGGTCTACGCATTGATCAACTTCATCGGCATTATCGCAGTGCTACGGCTGGTTGCCTATGGAGAGTTTCACTCACCCGGGGGTGAAGAGTTGAAACCAACCGAGATGGAGCTCAAATGATTCTCGATATCCTGAGCGGGATCTGTCTGGTCGGCGGTGGTGTAATTGGCATCATCGGCGGTATTGGGATCCACCTGTTCCCTGACTTCTACAGCCGCCAGCATGCCACCGGAGTGACTGACACACTTTGTGCCTTCCTGATTCTGCTTGGACTGGGGCTGCAGGCAGGTCTCACCATTGCCGCCTTCAAACTGGCTCTGGTTTTCTTGCTACTGTTCTTCACCAGTCCCACTGCATCACACGCACTGGCGCAGGCAGCCATGCACAGTGGGCTCAAGCCGCTATTGGCTGGAGATGAAGAGAAGGAGGAGAAGCAGTGATTGAAATTATCATCAATCTGACCCTGCTGGCCCTTCTGGCGATCACTGCAGTGGCGATTGTACGCATTACCAATCTATTCGCGATTATCATGCTGTTTGGCATCTTCAGCTTTCTCTCTGCTGGCCTGTTCGTTGTGATGGATGCGGTCGATGTGGCCTTCACCGAAGCGGCGGTTGGTGCAGGAATCTCCACGGTGTTAATGCTGGCAACACTGGCGTTGACCAAGGACCATAAAGAGAAGTCACCTTCACACCGTCCCTGGTTGCCACTGTTGGTTGTGATTGTCACTGGCTCAGCACTTGTCTACGGAACCTGGGATATTGCTCCATTTGGCTCCCCGGATGCACCCGCGCAAACGCACGTCGCCCCCGATTATCTTGCGCGATCGATACCCGATACCGGAGTGCAGAATGTTGTCACCTCCGTCCTGGCCAGCTATCGTGGCTTTGATACTCTAGGTGAGGTTACCGTGGTCTTTACTGCAGGTGTGGCCGTGATGCTGCTGATTGGTGGCCGACGCAGAAAAGCCGCTGTTGAAGAGCAGAAAGGAGCGCAGGATGACGCATAATCTTATTCTGCGGGTCGTTTCCAAGTCACTGATCCCACTAATCATTCTCTTTGCGCTCTATGTGCAGTTTCACGGCGACTTCGGGCCCGGGGGTGGCTTCCAGGCCGGTGTGATCATGAGTGCAGCCATTATCCTCTATGCGCTGATATTCGGGCTCGATGCCGCCGAGCAGGTGATTCCACCACAACTGTTGCGTATCTTGGCCAGCCTTGGCGTAGTCATCTACGCAGGAGTCGGCGTCGCATCCCTCTTTTTCGGAGGCACCTACCTCAACTACTCGGTATTTTCCGATAACCCGGTTGCCGGGCAGCATATCGGCATTCTGTTGGTTGAGCTCGGCGTTGGGATTACGGTCTTCTCCGTCATGCTGATCATCTATTTCACCTTTGCAAGCAGGTCCAGACCCTAATGGATTTCATCATCGGTCACTACAACTATTGGGTTGCCATCTTTCTGATGATGGTGGGCTTTTACACCATTATCAGCCGAGGTAATCTGGTCAAAAAGATTGTGGGTCTGAACATCTTTCAGGTCTCGGTCTTTATGCTCTACATCAGCATGAGTACTGTGCACGGTGCCGCCGCCCCGATCATTGCAGAGGGGGTCACCAGCTACTCCAACCCCTTGCCCCATGTGTTGATCCTCACCGCTATTGTGGTCGGTGTTGCCACTACCGCACTGGGTCTGGCACTGGTTGTCAGAATCAAGGAGGCCTACGGCACCATTGAAGAAGACGAAATCCACAGGCAGGACCATTCACTATGATGCTGGAACATTCGAGCATTCTGCTGGTAGTCATACCACTGATTTTTGCGCCGGTTATCGCCATCCTGCCACGTGGGCGTCTATCCTGGTTGGCTACACTGATAGTCACCATTACCTGTGCACTGTTGGCCACTGTGCAGCTGGCCGCAGTTGTCGACGGTAGTGTCATCAGCTACGAGCTGGGTGGATGGGCTCCACCGTGGGGAATCGAGTACCGAATCGATGCGCTGAATGCCTTTATGGCGTTGATCGTCTCCGTAATTGCTGCAATCACCCTGCCCTATGCGCTGTTGAGTGTAGAGCAGGAGATTGCCGAGGAGCAGATCCCGCTCTTCTATAGTGCCTTCCTGCTCTGCTTTACCGGCTTGCTGGGCATTGCTCAAACCGGCGATCTCTTCAATGTGTTTGTCTTCCTCGAGATCTCTTCGCTCTCCACCTATGCCTTGATCAGCATGGGGCGGAAGCGTCAGGCACTAACCTCGGCCTACCAGTACCTGATCATGGGTACGATCGGCGCGACCTTCTTTCTCATCGGTGTAGGGCTGATCTATTCGGCAACCGGCACACTCAACATGATGGATCTGGCAGCACGTCTGCCACTGGTGGCCGAGATGAAGACGGCCCAGACCGGTTTCGCCTTCATCATGATCGGCTTCGCCCTCAAACTGGCGATCTTCCCGCTGCACCTCTGGCTGCCAAACGCCTATACCTACGCGCCTTCGGCAATCAGCGTATTCCTGGCCGCGACAGCCACCAAAGTCGCACTCTATGTGATGCTACGGGTTCTGTTTACCATCTTCCCGGATAGCTTTATCTCCTCCAGCCCGACCGGAGATCTCTTTATTGTCTCAGGATTGGCAGCAATCATCATCGCCTCCATCTCTGCGGCCTACCAGTGGAATGTCAAAAGCCTGCTGGCCTACTCCAGCGTGGCACAGATTGGCTACATGGCGCTCGGTATTGGATTGGGCTCTGCCATGGGTGTGACCGCTACGATTGTTCATCTGTTCAACCATGCGTTGATGAAAGGGGCACTCTTCATGGCTGTCGGCGCTCTAGTCTACCGCGTCGGTGCCTGCTACATTGAGGACTTCCGTGGTCTGGCACGACAGATGCCGTGGACCTTCGGCGCCATTGTTATTGGTGGTCTAAGCCTCATCGGTGTGCCGGGTACGGCAGGCTTCATCAGTAAGTGGTACCTGGTGTTGGCAGCGCTGGAGCAGGAGGCGTGGCTGGTGGTTGGCGTGATTCTGATTGGATCACTGATCGCGGTGGTCTATGTGGGGAAAATTCTGGAAGCACTCTATTTCACATCCACAAAAAAGAACACCGCTTCGATCCAGGAAGCGCCACTGCTACTGCTCATACCAACCTGGATACTGGTGCTGGCCAATGTCTATTTCGGTCTGAATACGGAGTTCTCATTGGGTATGGCTGAGCTGGCTGTAGAAGCATTGGGAGTAAACACACCATGAGCGCCGAACAGTTGATGTTGCTCACCCTTCTGCTGCCCCTTCTGGGTGGTATAGGAGTTCTTGTTACAGGACATTCGCCCAATCTTCGCGAGACGGTAACCCTGGTGACCGCTTCACTGACCGCAGTGTTGGTGCTGATGATTGCAGAGCGCTTTATGGGTGGAGAGGAGTTCTCTCTAATCGTAGGAGAGGTGGTTCCAGGTATCACCATCGCCTTCAAGCTGGAAGCCTCGGGGATGATCTTTGCACTGGTGGCCGGCCTGCTGTGGATTGTCACCTCAATCTACGCCATTGGCTATATGCGTGGTCACAATGAAGAGAATCAGACCCGTTTCTTCGCAGCCTTTGCAGTAGCGATCTCCTGTGCACTCGGTATCGCTTTTTCCGCTAACCTCTTTACCCTGTTCCTTTTCTATGAGTTGTTGACCCTCTCAACCTATCCTCTGGTTGCGCATAGCGGTACCGATGAGGCGAAGCAGGGGGCGCGTGTCTATCTGGGGCTGCTGCTGGGCACCTCCATTGGACTGTTGCTGCCAGCAATTATCATCACCTGGATGGTCACCGGTACGGTTGACTTCCAGCAGGGCGGCATACTGGCAGGCAAGCTCGACCCCGCCTGGGCCGGGCTGCTCTTCGCGTTGTTCCTGTTTGGTGTGGGCAAGGCGGCACTGATGCCATTTCACCGCTGGTTGCCTTCGGCAATGGTGGCTCCAACCCCGGTCAGTGCACTGCTGCACGCCGTAGCAGTGGTCAAGGCAGGCGTATTCACCCTGTTCAAGGTGAGCTCCCAAATCTTCGGTAGCGAATATATCCTCAGTAATGATGTGACCGGTGTACTGGTCTGGGCAGCAGCGATCACAATCCTGTTGGCCTCGTTGATTGCGATGACCAAGGACAACCTCAAGGCGCGATTGGCTTACTCTACTGTGAGCCAGCTCAGCTATATCGCGATGGGTGCGATGCTGGCCAGCAAGAGTGCATTTATCGGTGCCACTATGCATATCGCCATGCATGCCTTCTCCAAGATCACCCTGTTCTTTGCTGCAGGTGCCATCTTTGTCGTCACCCACAAGAAACTGGTGAGTGAGTTGGATGGCCTAGGCCGTGCGATGCCGATCACCTTTGGTGCATTTCTCATTGGTACGCTGAGTATTATCGGTCTGCCTCCATTCGGTGGCCTCTGGAGTAAGTGGTATCTCGCTACGGGTGCAGTAGAGGCCGGGCAGCTGATGCTGTTGGGTGTATTGATGGTCAGTACGCTGCTCAATATCGTCTATCTGCTGCCAATCCCGATTCGCGCCTTCTTCGCTACCCCTGCGGGTGGTACGCACTATAGTGCCGTGAAAGAGGCGCCGATGACCATTCTGTTGGCAATGACGATCACCTCGCTGATCAGTATTGCACTCTTCTTTAACCCCGACATGCTCTATCAGCTGGCATCAGAGGCAGCCGGAGGAGTCTCACCATGACCTCAACGACAGAAAAGAAGTATCTGTTTGATGACCCCAATAATGTAGATCGCCTGCTACGGGCGTTCTATGCGCTCTGCATCCTGCTGGTGGTGGTCGACTTTTTCGTCCATCGGCACATCATGACGGCATGGGAAGAGCTGCCTGCCTTCTATGCAATCTATGGTTTTGTCGCCTGTGTGGTGCTGGTGGTACTGGCCAAGATCATGCGCAAATATGTGATGCGCGGGGAGGAGTATTACGATGATTGAGATGCCTCCATTCCTGATCTTTTTCCTGGCGGCTCTGCTGATTCCCTTTACTTCAGGGATGATGCGTAATGCACTGTTGCTGGCCACACCGGTGGTTGCGGCGCTGAACATCCTGCTCAACATCGAGACCGGGGCCTTGGCAACCTATTCGATACTGGAGTTTGAGCTGACTTACCTGCGGGCCGACAAGCTTAGCCTGCTCTTCTCTTACCTGTTCTGCCTTGCCAGCCTGATCGCAACCATCTTTGCTCTGCACGTCAACGATAGAAAGCAGCAGATCGCCGGATTGATCTATGCCGGTAGTGCGTTGGGTGCCGTGTTTGCCGGTGACTTTATCACCCTCTTTATCTTCTGGGAGCTGCTGGCGATCAGCTCGGTCTTCTTCATCTGGTCACGCGGCACTGAGCGTGCGGTCAGCGCCGGAATGCGCTATCTGGTCTTCCAGGTGCTTTCGGGCGTGCTGTTGTTGGCCGGTGCACTGATCTATTCACAGGAGAGTGGCTCACTCGCCTTTGACCACATCGGACTGCAGAGCCCTGCAGGTTGGTTGATCCTGATCGCCTTCGGTATCAAGAGTGCATTCCCCTTCCTCCACGGTTGGCTGACCGATGGCTATCCCGAAGCGACTCCGACCGGAACCGTGTTCCTCTCCGCCTTCACCACCAAAGTGGCTGTCTATGCGTTGGCGCGTGGCTTTGCAGGTGAAGAGATTCTGGTCTATATCGGTGTCACCATGGCCTGTTTCCCGATCTTCTATGCGGTCATCGAGAATGACCTGCGCAAGGTGCTCTCCTACAGTCTGATCAACCAGGTTGGCTTTATGGTGACCGGTATCGGTATCGGCACTGCGTTGGCACTGAATGGTGCGGTAGCGCACGCCTTCAGTGATGTGATCTTCAAGGGGTTGCTGTTTATGACCATGGGTGCGGTTCTGCATCGCGTGGGTCACGTCAATGGTTCTGATCTCGGTGGGCTCTACAAGACCATGCCCAAGACCACGGTGCTCTGTATCGTGGGTGCGATGTCGATCTCAGCCTTCCCGCTATTCAGTGGTTTCGTCAGTAAATCGATGGTGATGGCCGCGATGCTGGAGGATAACTACGATTACCTGTGGCTGCTGATGCTGTTTGCCTCAGCCGGTGTATTCCACCATGCAGGTATCAAGATCCCCTACTTTGCCTTCTTTGCCCACGACTCCGGCCTGAGGCCACAGGAGGCACCCACCAATATGCTGGTTGCGATGGGGCTTGCTGCTGTTGTCTGTCTCTTTATCGGTATGCAGCCGCAGTATCTCTATGCACTGCTGCCCTGGGAGGTCACCTACTGGCCCTATGACCTAACCCATGTGCTCACGCAGCTGCAGTTGCTCTTCTTCTCTGCACTGGCATTTGTCTGGCTCAACAAGCAGGGGCTCTATCCGCCTGAGCTGCGCTCAGTCAATCTCGATGTTGAATGGATCTATCGCAAATTGGTGCCTGCGGGCGTCCAATTGGGTGTGAGCAAATTGAGCTATGCAAAAAGCAGTGTGAGTGAGGCTGCCATGGAGCCAGCCAAAGCAGCCCGTCATATGCTTGGTCAAACGGCTGTTGCCAGATACCACAAGTCCGAAGACAGCTGGCCGACGGGTAGTATGGTGTTCTGGATCTCTATCACACTGGTTGCCTACCTGCTACTGGATATCTTCGTATACCTTTAGTTCACCCTTCACATCACAAAATCCTCATGGCCTGGTGCTATAGGCCACCCCCGAAGATGAAAATCGGT
>CAYQFH010000075.1:0-13244 GCA_964416755.1 uncultured Piscirickettsiaceae bacterium
TGGAACCATCCTCACGCAGCTTGTAGATCGCTGCAACGGAGATACCATCCTTGGGTTGGAAGGAGATCACACTGTAACAGGTGTTGACGTAGGCTGGAGTACCCGGTGCATGGCCATTGATCGATGCGACCACGCCAGCTGCGCAGACCTTTGCCTCGGAGTTGGCGGCATAACCGGATTTCGGCATACCCTTGGCCTGACTTGCATCACCGATGACGTGAACATTCTTGCGAACCTTGGATTCGAAGGTGTGCAGATCAACCGGACACCAGCCAGAGTCATCGACCAAACCCGCAGTAAATGCGATCTTGCCCGCCTTCTGGTCAGGGATCACGTTGATGACATCAGCCTTGAAATCCTCTACCGCAGCAGAGACAGTCATCTCACCAGCATCGACCTCTTCAATAGCGCCGCCTTCAGCTGCCTTGACCCAGGTGATCAGAGAGTTGTCAGTGCCATAGCCGTAGTGGTTCTTCCAGCCCTCCATGAACAGGCCGAACTTGGAGAACTTGTCCTTTGGATCCAGTACGATGATCTTGGACTTGGGCTTGTTATGCTTGAGATAGCCTGCAATCAGACTGGTACGCTCGTAAGGTCCAGGAGGGCAGCGGAATGGGTTGCGTGGTGGGGCAATTACCACGGTACCGCCATCCTTCATCGCCTTCAGCTGATCATGCAGTAGCTGAGTTTGTGGACCGGCTTTCCATGCATGTGGAATCTTGGTGTTGGCGATCTCCTCATTGTGGCCCTCCGCAAACTTGAAGTCGATACCCGGAGCCACTACGCAACGGTCAAAGGTGTAGCTTTTGCCACTGGCAGTTGAGACGGCATTGTCACCGATATCGGTTACCGTGTCGTGTACGATATTGATTCCTTCGGCAGCCAACCCCTTGTAGCCATGTTCGAGGTAGTCGAGTTTGCGCTCGCCGGCAATCACGAAGTTACTCATGAAGCAGGTGTGGTAGGTTGGATTGGCTTCGATCAGGGTGACGTCGATTGCGGCATCCATTTTCTTGATATAGCGGGCAGCAGTTGCACCGCCCATACCGCCACCAACTACAACAACCTTGGCCTTGGCAGCAGATGCTGTAGAGGCATACATGGACATACCTGCAGTTGCTGCTGCAGCGGCACCACCGGAAACCTTGAGGAAGTCTCTGCGGTTAAATTTCTTTGAAACAGTCATTCTGATAATCCTCCTTATTTCTGGCTGCCGTAGTACGCAATGATTGCGTTGAGGCCAGCGCGGCCTTCATTGGCCAACAGTGTCTCAACCTTCTTCTTCATCTTCTTGCTGATTGCGCGGTCGCCATTCATGAAGTCAGTCATGGTGTAGTGGAGATAGGGAGTCCACTGACCAGCCAGAATACCGGAATCATCCTCTGCGCTGGAGCCGCCATCTGCATGGCACTTTTCACAGTACTTGTTGTGCAGTTTTTCACCCTTGGCGATATCAGCTGCGTTGGCAGGTTGAGCAGCGCCGACAAATTGGGTATTGGCGAAATGTGCGGACATCATGGCAATCTCCTCATCGGAGTAGCCCTTGGCTACACGACCCATGATGGTGGACTGAGTGTCTCCATCACGGAACTCTTCCATCGCCTCAACCAGATAGTCCTCGGACATTCCGGCAATGGATGGGGTGGCTGGCCCGTCACTGTTACCCGCTGTGCCGTGGCAGCCTTCACAGGTGCTTGCCAGCATTGCGCCAGAAGCGCCAGAGAGTGTTTTAACGGGAGCCTTCTTGGCTGCTGCTTTTGCAGCAGGTGCAGCTTTTGCAGTAGCCTTTTCAGCGGGTTGTTGTGCAGCACAGCCGACCAGTACAGCAGCGGCGAGTGCAGAGACTGCAAACGTCTTCAGTCGCATTGAGTGATCCTCCTTAGTTGTGATCGTTATAATCTATTCAATCTTTGCAGATGCCTTGTTTTGTCTAGAGATTGTTGGCGACTGCACTGCTAACGCAGGTTGAATAGCAGGCTATTCTGCATAGATTGTTACATGGGTGCAACAGTTTATTTTATAGATTAGTAGGTTAGCAGCTTCTTATAAAGATTGATGGGCAGAGCGGGGTGTATGCTGATGCGGAGTCAGTGCTTTTTACTATCGAATCCCACGCAGATAGAGCTTCTCGAACAGCAGTTTTGCCCAGTGGAAGAGACGACATTTGAAGACAATGGCGCGCTTCATGTCGCGGTAGACCAGCACACCGGTAGAGATAGAGTCGACAATGCAGATCAGCTCCACCTTGAACTCATTCTTTTCCGGGTGACCGGCCATATCGGAGAGCATATTCTTGACCGCCGCTTCAGCCTGCAGATCGGCCATATGGGCCTGCTTCGGCAGCCATTCCGGACCGGGAAAACTGCCACTGTCACCCGCTACATAGATCTCGGGGTGGTCCTCAATGCGCCCCCCCTTGTCGGCCTGAATAAAGCCACCGGGCGAGAGGGGCAGGCCACTCTCCTGTAGCCATGCGGGGCCGGTCAATCCCGGCATGAACAGGGTAAGATCGCTGTCGAACTCTCCCCCTTCGGTCATCACCTTGTCAGCAGTGATCCCCTTCATCTTGTGACCAAGATGGGTCTCGATCCCTCGCTTCGCCATCTCCTTGAGTAGCCCCTTGACCGCATTGGGGCCCATGCGTTTACCGGGCTCTGGTGCAGGGCTGAAGAAGGTGAGTTTGAATTTATCGCGTCGGCCCTGTTTGCGCAGCAGGGTATCGATGCCGTAGAGGAACTCAAAGACTGGACCACCCCGCATCGCAGCCGGTTCGTTGGGGTTGCCGGCAAAGCCCATTGCAATGGCTCCACCATCCATTGCAGCCAGACGGTCACGGATCTGCTCGCCAGCAGCAATGCCGTCACAAGGGATAATGGCATGCTCTTTGATACCAGGTAGCTTCTGGATAAAACGGGCGCCACTGGCGACCAGTAATCGATCATAACTCACATCGCCGTTACTGGTGATTACCTGCTTCTCTGCACTATTGAGTCCGGTCACGCTGCCCTGGAAGTGGCGCACATTGAAGCGGGCAAAGAAGTTCTCCAGCGGAATCTCAAGATCCTCACGACTACGCAAACCGGAGGGGATCCAGATAGTGCTGGGGAGATAGGCGAAGGTGGTTTGTGGAGAGATCAGGGTGATCGAGCCACTAAAGCTCTGTTTACGCAGGCTCTTGATCGCGGTCAGTGCGGCAAAACCGGCACCGATAATGACAATCTGCTCTCCATTCGATCCCATGATGCTCTCCTAGATAAGTGGTTTGATTTTCTGTTCGAATACCGGTCGATCCAGTTGACCGCGATGAATGTAGCGAATTTCCCCCTGACGATCAATCACTACCGAGTAGGGGAGAACCTGTGCCCTGTTGCCCCAATGTGACATCATCTCTGGATCGGTGGCAATCAGTACCGGGTAGTTGATCCCCATCTCGTCATAATAGGTTTTGATACGCTGCGGATCATCAATACCGATCCCGATGATCTGGAAGCCAGACTCCTCATACTCCGCCTGATACTCCATGAATTCGGGAATTTCATACTTGCAGGGAGGGCACCAGGTGGCCCAGAAGTTGAGCAGAATCACCTTGCCCTTCCAGTCACTGAGAGTGCGGGTTGCCCCCTCGGTATCCTGCAGGGCGAACGGGGGAAGTTCCCAGGCATTGGAGATGCCGCCATCCAGTGTGGTCTGCGCAGCTTTGCTGGAATTCGCTCCGTCATCGGCACCAGAGAGTGATTTGCCTAGATTAAATAGCAGAACAATGGCAACCGCAACAGCTGAGAGGCCCAGTGCTACGACAAAAGGGTGATGCTGTTGTAACCGTTTTTTCAATTCACTCATGATCGCTTCTCAAACAGTAGATCCCACACCCCATGACCCAACCGCAGGCCGCGCTTTTCGAACTTGGTGATGGGACGGCTCTCCGGGCGTGGAGCAAATTGGCCGACGCCAGCATGGTTGCTGAACCCATCGGCGCTGCTCATGACCTCCATCATCCACTCTGCGTATTCCTCCCAGTCGGTGGCCAGATGGAAGATGCCGCCCGGCTTAAGGCAGCGCCTCACCATCTCTACAAAATCCGGCTGAATGATGCGTCGTTTGTGGTGACGCTTCTTGTGCCAGGGGTCGGGAAAGAAGAGCATCACCGTATCGAGACAGCACTCTGGCAGCTGCTGTTTCAGCACCTCAACTGCATCATGCTTGAGCAGGCGGATATTGTGAAGACTGTTTTTATCAATCTCATCCAGCAGGCGACCCACACCGGGACGGTGTACCTCTATGCCGATATAGTCTTCATCGGGATGGATGGATGCCAATTCAAACAGCGCATGCCCCATGCCGAAGCCAATCTCCATATGGAGTGGTGCCTCACGACCAAACAGTGTGGAGGGGACAATTCCGGTTCCCGGTTCAATGCCAAATTCTGGCCATAGTTGATCCAGTGAGCGTTGCTGGCTGGGGGTCATTCGCCCCTCGCGTCGCACAAAGGAACGGATATGACGCATCTTCTCAGGAGAGACCACAATCTTACCTAGTAGAAAAGGCGCCTATAAAACAGTAATGCTAGAGATGCTTTTTAGAAGAAGGTGCCATCAATGGGGGATGATGCACTGGCATACGCCTTCTTCGGCATACGACCGGCAAGGAAGGCCTCACGGCCCGCCTCAATCCCCTTCTTCATCGCTGAAGCCATCAGCACAGGATCCTTGGCAGCGGCGATGGCGGTATTCATCAAAACGCCATCGCACCCCAGCTCCATCGCAATAGCTGCATCTGAAGCGGTACCGACACCGGCATCAACCAGAATAGGGACGTTGGCACTCTCGATGATCATGCGGATGTTGTGCGGATTGCGGATACCCAGCCCGGAGCCGATCGGTGCTGCCAGCGGCATCACTGCCACACAGCCCATCTCCTCCAGGCGCTTGGCGATCAGCGGGTCATCACTGGTGTAGACCATCACATCGAAGTTGTCCTTGACCAGGATCTCTGCCGCCTCCAACGTAGCGGTAATGTCGGGGTAGAGGGTCTTCTCATCACCCAGTACCTCCAGCTTGACCAGATTGTGCCCATCCAGCAGCTCGCGTGCCAGACGGCAGGTGCGCACCGCATCCTCTGTAGTAAAGCAACCTGCGGTATTGGGGAGGATGGTGTACTTCTCCGGTGGAATTGCATCCAGCAGGTTGGGTTCATCGGGGTTCTGGCCGATGTTGGAACGGCGGATGGCCACAGTGACAATCTCGGCCCCACTCGCTTCGGTGGCAAGGCGGGTCTCTTCCAGATCCTTGTATTTCCCGGAGCCGACCAGCAGACGGGATTGGTATTCGGTTCCGGCAATGGTAAAGGTATCGTTGGACATGGTTCTGCTGTTCCTTGAATTTTGAATTGTAGTTATCGGTTACCGCCACCAATGGCGTGGACAATCTCCACCCGATCTCCCTCGTTGAGGGGCTGTGCCGCATAGCTGCTACGCGGCAGGATCTCCAGATTCACCTCCATCGCAATTCGCTTTTCACCCAACTGCAGTGATTCCACCAGATCGGCAGCGGTTGCTCCGTCAGCCAGAGTATAGGGATCGCCATTTAACTGAATGACCATGGTTATTGAAAAGTTTGGAGTGTCTTTGAAGTTATGGAGGAGGCAGGGATTGTCGTTGTATCATCTGACGCTGTCAATGACGGAGAGTTCCGGGCAGGCATGACAATTGCCATGCCTGCTTCATGCAGTCAGCCACCTCTGGCTACTTGGTAGACAGCGTTACTCCGGCATCTGCGAAGAGTGGTGCTCCACAATCTTCCAGTTCTGGCCGTTCCAGCGGTATACGAAGGTGTAGCGTGCTTGAACGACAGCTCCATCCTTGAAAGTAAAGGTGTAGACGCCGGAGTTGATGGCAACATCACCAAAGGTGCGGATATTGGCCTCGTCGATCTTGCCGACCGGTCCCTTGGCAAGGAAGTGGATGAAATAGTCCTCGATCTCCTCGTGGTTGTGGCGAACCTTGTTGGAGACGGTGGGTAGCAGGATGCCGTTGGTCTCATAGAGTGCAGCAACCTGTTTGGGGTCTCCTGTCTGCAAAGCGCTGTTCCACTCCTCAAAGAGTGCTGCAATTTCATTGGTGCTCATGTTTGATCTCCTTTTCAAAACAGTGGCAGGTAGTATCACAACAAATCGGTGGCGCTTGATGAATATCACGCCGCTGATCTGTATGACTTATGAATGGTTGGTAATTTAAGGGGTATTGTGAACCGGTTTTGCAGCAGTCACATCATCAAAAATCTGTTGAGGGGACAATGAGCTTTTATAGCGCATCGATTACTGGTTGCAGTATCCCAGTTTTTTCATGAGGTTATGATGGAGCCTTTGTGGTGAGGGACTTTCACTGTAAATAAACGCTTGTCAGGGTATGCCTCTTTTTCGTACAGTTCTCTGCAGCCCAAGTTGGCTGTGCGGGTATCGTATATCGGTATTACCTTGGCTTCCCAAGCCAATGAGACGGGTTCGACTCCCGTTACCCGCTCCAATTTATCTCACAGTTACGCCTTTTCTATTGCCGTGGCTTGACCCACGTATGAAGCTTGCGAACGTTAACCCCGAATCGTCAGGATCGTTACATCAAACTCGTCGACAACTGATCTGATCATATCAGAGGTAGCTGGAGTGGTAAGGGTTCTGTTCTCCGTCGCTTGCGACGAACAGAGTAATGGTTGCTAGAAAATCAAAGATTTTCGCGCACCGCGGTCAAATACCCCACTGCTTGCGGCGGAGATGCTTATTTGTCACAACCAGTAAATCGCTGACTCTGAAAGGCAGCAGAAATCGGCTTGTGATAGGATGGCTAAATCAGAACAGAATCCCATAATCCTGAAATCAAACTGCTGTTCCATAGAGGAATATGCTTATTTTCGTGAATGGGGGGTATTGTGGTCTTTTCCATGAATAATGAGACTCATATTCCTTTCTACCGCTCAATTTTCTTTCGCTCAGGCATTGCGATCGCTATTCCGTTGATAGCTTTTGTTCTTGCTGGATTGAAGATTCAATCTTCCAGTATTCAACAGTTGGCGCAGTCGGAAGAAGACTATGATGCTGTAGAATTCTCCAGAGAACTGGGAGTGTTGGTCTACCAAATTGGCTATGAGCGAGGATTAACAGCCGGATTAGAGCTACAGGAGAACCCCGTTATACCGGCGCAACTTCTAGAACAGCGTCAGCTGGTCGATCGTGAGTTCAAACACACTCAAAAACTACTAAATGAGTGGAAAAATGGGGGCAGACTCAATATTGATGTTGAAGGTGACATTGTTGAATTAAAACGGATGTTCGGGGGGCTGCAAGAGATTCGTGGTTCTCTCGATGATGCCTCCACAGACCATTTTAGCTATTACACACAGATCAATGAGAAGTTGCTGGAGATTCAGGCACATCTAATTTCACTTCTCAATTCAGCAGAGCTGGTAAATCAGCTGATCCAGATTAACCATATGGATTGGATGATAGAGAGTGCTGGACAAGAAAGAGGGTTGCTCAATAACTTCTTCTCTTCTGGAACATTGACTACAGAACAGAGTATCCAGATCAACTACGCCATTCATGAACAGACGGTCAGGCTGCGGAACTTTACTGATAAAGAACACCATCGAAAGCAACAACAGATGGAGTTGATTGCTGAGAAGAACGGTGAGCTATTGCAGTATCGAAATATCTTTCTCTCTCGTCTCAAGAAGCAGGAGCTATTGCGTGAACTGCGTGGAATACTCGGCTTCGGTGGTATGATCCACAACTTCAAGAATTACGTGATCCGTAGCGAAGAGCGTTATCGGAGTCAATTTTTGTCTCTACACCAAAAGGCGATGGCATTGTTGTCAGAGTATCACTCTATTGATGGAGTGACTGCTGAAGAGAAAGAGGCTCTACAGACGATTACGGAAACAATTGATGAGTACAAGAAAAAGCTGGCGATTGCTGCATCCTATGCAGAGCGGGGCAGTTTTATTGTCGCAGTCGATAAGCTGGTCAAGGTTGATGATGAGCCAGCACTGAAGGCGCTGGTACTGTTAGCTACACAGCTCGGAGTAGATGCCAAACACTGGTTTAAGATTGCTTCCGACAGAATAGACAAGATACATGCTTCGCGTATGCAGGCTCAGGAGATCTTTTCTGACACGGCACAATCGCTCAGGCAGGAAATGCATGCAGAGCAGCAGCGCAACACAACAACTATGGGAATAGTGATTGTTCTGCTGTTACTGGCCACGCTGCAGATCTGGCGTTCATTCATCCGCTCGATTCGCATGCAACTAGACGAGATTCAGGAGATTGAAGAGAGTGGTGATCTCTCCCGACGTATCCGCAATGTCACAAAGGATGAGATTGGAAGGATTGGAGGTGCGCAAAACCGACTGCTGGATACGATTGAACAGAGCAACCAAGAGGTGTATCGACTGAGTAAAGCAAAAGACGAGTTCCTGGCTTCGATGAGCCATGAGCTGCGTACACCTCTTACCTCGATTATCGGTTTCAGTGAGCAACTCTCTGAGCAGCTGAAAGAGGGCGAAGATCTAAATCTTGTGCGCTGTATTGAATCGGCAGGTCGCACTCAGCTGGCGCTTGTGAATGACATACTAGATCTCTCTAAAATTGAGTCCGGCAAGTTTACTATTGAGGAGGCTCCCTATGACTTAGCCAGACTGCTACAGGAGATTCATCGGATGCTGGAGATGCGGGCCAATGACCGAGGGATAGAGTGGAAGATAGAACAGCGTAACGATGAGAGTAAAATGCTGCTGGGTGATTCCAGCCGGATAGCTCAGGTATTGGTCAATTTGGCTGGTAACGCCATCAAATTTACCCATCAAGGATCCGTCACCCTCATCTCATTCGTACAAGAGGAGCAGCTTATCTTTCGGGTAGTGGATACTGGTATTGGCATGTCACAGGAGGTAGTTAGTAAACTGTTTGGGCGCTTTCAACAGGCTGACAACAGTATCTCACGCCGCTTTGGCGGCAGTGGTCTGGGGCTGTTTATCTCTCAAAGCCTTTCTGAAATGATGGGGGGAAGCATCTTTGTAGAGAGTGAAGAGGGCAGAGGTTCTACTTTTGAAGTACGGCTACCTTATAAGCGTAGTGGAAAAGTCACCAGCCAAGAGGAAACATCTGTAGGAGATGTGCTTCAAGGGCACTTTGAAGGGCATGTGTTGGTTGCTGAGGATACCCCTATGCTACAGATGCTAGTACGCCGGATGCTGGAGAAGATGGGAATTACTGTCACCACTGTCAATAACGGGCTAGAGGTAGTTGAACAGGTTGCCAAACAGCATTTTGATCTGATTCTGATGGACATGCAGATGCCCGAGATGGATGGTATTGAGGCGACCCGTAAGGTTCGTGAAGTCGATAGCGAAACCCCGATTGTGGCACTGACCGCCAATGTAATGAAAAAACATCGGGAACAGTTCGAGCAGGCGGGCAGCAATGGTCTTCTGGGTAAACCAATTGATCGTGATGAGCTGCAGCGTGTGCTGAAATGCTACCTCATGGAACGATAATGACTCTGTGCGGAGACTCTGAGTATGGCCATTACAATGGCTATTTGAGCAAAGAGTTCATTCTGTTATGTCACTAATTAATTGATTCAAAGAACAGCATTAGGCGCACAAGAGCCGTGCGGTGTAATCTTACGCTGAGACGGCTTAGATCAGCGAAGCCGAAGGAAAACCAGCTATCTCTGATATGATCAGGTCAGTTGTAGATAAGTGGTTGATGTAACGATTCCGACGATTCGGGATTAACGTTCCCAAGCTCCATACGTAAGTTCGATTCCCATTGCTCGCTCCAATTTCTAATCGGTTGTAGTACTGATTAGCACTATGCAGAGATGGCGATGTTCAAGGGTAAGTTGATCGGCTACTGCGCATTGCCCGCCAACAGACCACCAGAAAGAGTATCCCCCCAACCACCGCAATCAATCCACCACTTCGGGTCAGGAGTAGCCCAAGCTGTTCACTGAGACTGTTCATTGCCTCAACAGATACGCCGGCGGTTTTCCGTTGGGCACCTTGCTGCCCACTGAGAGCAAGTCCGGCGATGTGTATCAGCTGTCCGATTGCATAAACCAGTGGTTGTACACGGGCGATCCGTCCGTCGGCTGCGGCGTATCCCAAATGGGGCAGTAGCAGGTAGATTACTCCCATTAACGCCAGTGTGATGCCGACAATGGAACCGTGGTAGTGGGCCGGGATAATGGTGTTGATGCCATCAATCATCAGCGCCAGAATCCCGCCCGAGGCGAACAGCAGCAGTGAAGCGTAGAGTGCATTGCGAATCGGTATCTGAGTGGTGCTGCTGATCTTGCGCGACTGCCAGACAGTGTAGAGGATCAGCAGACCCATCAATCCCGGTGCAAGGCCATTGCCGTAACGCATCAATTGGGCAAAGCCGATGGTGATCTCCGGGGAGAGTGGGAGATAGTGGCCGTAGAGCCAGAAAACGTAGAGCAGTGGCAGCAAGGCCAATAGCAGTAACCCTCTGAATAGCGTGGAGTGGAGCCAATTTGCCCACTGTAGCTGTTCCAGCATCATCTTCCAGCCAATCAGCAGCAGTAATACATAACTGAATTGAAGCAGATGACCGGCCCCCCAGAAGAGCTGCTCGAAGTAGTGGTGGCTATGGGACTGGTTGGAGGAGGCGATCCAGGTGATCAGTAGTGCTGCAGCTGCGATCAGGATGGTGATGGCAAGTGCCAGAGTAGCCCAGTGGTAGTGGTTGTTGTCTGCAGGGTTTTGCAGATGGGTATTGAGGATATGTAGCGCGAAGAGGGTGGCTCCGACCCAGATCAGGGCCATTCCAACAAAGAACAGTGGATGATCGAGAACGGGGAGGTAGTTGTTGAGTACTGGAGTGGTTGCCCCCAATAGCGGAGCTGTGGCAAGAATCAGCGTGCCGAGGGTGATGGCCCAGAATGAGAGATGTGGAATGGTGTAATTCTCGCTGCGGCTGAATAGCATCCAGAAGAGCCCTGCAGTGGCGAGGAACCAGACAAAGACGGAGAGATCGACATGGATCACCAGTGCGGTGCGAAACAGATCCCCCCAGCCGGTGGCGGCCTCGCTGGAGACGGTGCGCAAGACCACCAGCAGAATGGCGGTAATCCCTGGAATGATCAATGAGCCCAGTGCCAAGTAGAGCCATTGTTGCAGCAATCGCTGCTGCTCAGGGGAGTGTTGGGTGATCTCTGAATGCATGTTGATTCCGGGTAAGCGCGTTATACTCGACAGTATAGCGTGAAAAATTGAGGATCATCAGATTGTGGAGCAGATAACGGTACAGCAACCACTAGTCGTGCGATTGGCAAAGTGGAGCACCTTGTTCGCCCTTGTGGTACTGATACTGGGTGCCTATACCCGCCTCTCCGATGCCGGTCTGGGCTGCCCGGACTGGCCTGGTTGCTACGGTCAGCTTGATGTGCCGCAGACCGTAGAGGAGATTGCAGCAGCTGAAGCACTCTATCCCCAGAGTCCGGTAGAGCAGGAGAAGGCGTGGAAGGAGATGGTACACCGCTACTTTGCCGGTACGCTGGGCCTGCTGATTCTGGCGATCACTATCCTCTCATGGCGCAGACGACATGTGGCCGATCAGCTGCTGTTACTGCCGACCCTGCTGTTGCTGCTGGTCACTTTCCAGGCATTGCTGGGAATGTGGACGGTCACCTTGCTGGTGCAGCCGGCGGTGGTGACAGCACATCTGTTGGGCGGGGTCAGTACCACAGCGCTGCTGTGGTGGTTCACTTTGCGACAGGGCTATTCCGGCTTTGAGCCTGTTGCAGTGACAGGACTGCAATCAATTCGCTGGATGGCCTGGGGCGGTGTGCTGTTGATTGGGGTGCAGATTGCACTGGGAGGGTGGACCAGTACTCACTATGCGGCGTTGGCCTGTATTGACTTTCCCGGCTGCTATCCTGGAAACAATTGGCCTCAGACTGACTTTGATGCAGCCTTTACCCTGTTTGCACCACTTGGTGTTAATTACGAGGGTGGAGTACTCAATGCTGATGCACGTGCCACCATCCACATGGTGCATCGCATCGGGGCGCTGGTGGTGATGCTCTGGATCGGTACTCTGGCGATTCGGCTGCTGTGCCAGTCTGCCAGTTTGCTGCGTATTGCAGGTGGAGGATTGCTTGCTGTCCTGGTGCTTCAGCTTGCACTGGGAATCAGCAATGTGTTGTTGTCACTGCCCTTGGCGGTGGCTGTTGCCCACAATATCGGGGCTACGCTTCTGCTGTTGACACTATTGACGGTGTGTCACCGCTTGACCCCCTCTTCCGATCGTTGGACCGGAAAAGAGGATCAGACAGAATTGTTACACTAGAAGAACCGTTTCTCGACCTCCTCCATCAGCCTGTCACCACTGAAGTGGGCGCGCTGTACCAGCTCCCAAAAGTAGCGGTAGGTGGCACGGTCGTGCAGCTCTCCGGCGTACTGTATCGGTCCCCAGTCGACATCTTGAGCAGCGATGAGGATGTTCTGTGCATCCTCCAGCTCGGAGAAGTCGGGCTTCATCGCATCAACAATGCTGGAAATTTGCGTTGGGTAGATGCTCCACATACGCATGAAGCCAAATTCGTTGCGTGCACGTGAGGCGTCCATGTAGGTCTGATACGGATTCTTCAGATCCAGCGTTACATTGTGTGCAGGAATCACGTTGTTGGAGAGCGCCGCCTGTGCCAGCTCCGCCTTGGCGCGGGCAATCAGCTTGTGCTCGAACTGGCCGGGGCTGCGCATATTGATCGCGGGGATTGCCCCCTGGTAGCCACTGACAAAGTCCATCAGACCGAAATCGAGCACCTGCAGCCAGGGCAGGGTCGCCAGCTTGTGTACGTCGCGCAGTGCGCCGTGGGTCTCGATCAGTACATGGATCGGGATCTCACGATCGATACCGGATTCCTTGCACTTGGCCTGGATGTACTCGACCATCTCCAGTGTATTCTCATAGGCGTTGGTCTTGGGGATGGTGATGTAGGCCAGCTTCTCGCCAGCACCCGGTACCAGGATATCGACATCCTGCTTCCAGTCGGGGTGGGAGTAGTCGTGGATACGGGTACCGGCCATGCCGAACTTGTTCTGCTCGGAGTTGACCATGCGTACGATCATCTCGGCATGCTCTACCTCTTTGCCAGCTTGTGCGCCGTCTTCGCAGTCACAGGTGATATCGAAGATGGGGCCGAACTTCTCCTGCATCTGCATCGC
>CAYQFH010000076.1:0-12828 GCA_964416755.1 uncultured Piscirickettsiaceae bacterium
GGTCATTGCTACTGCTCCTTCAACTATTTTTCAGAGAGCCGCAACTATGACAAATTAGAGACTGTAACGGGCCTTGAAATAGTCTCGCGCCTGATCTGCATCAATCAAAATCTGCTCTTTCAGCAGCTCGAAGGAGTCAAACTTCTGCTCATTACGGATCTTCTTGAGGAAATCGACCGAGACATGGCATCCGTAGATATCTCCCTCAAAGTTGAACAGGTGCACCTCTAGAATGGTACGGGTACCGTTGACCGTAGGGCGGGTACCGACATTGGCGATCCCGGAGACCGGCTCTCCTTCCACTCCGAACATCTCTACCGCAAACACTCCCTCAATCGGTGAAACCTTGCGGTGCAGGTGGATATTGGCGGTAGGAAAGCCAATCTGTCGCCCTCGCTTATGACCATGGGCAACGCGACCGCACATGCGATAGGGGCGTCCCAACAGAATTTCAGCATGGTCGAGATCTCCCTCCTTCAGGGCCTGACGAATACGAGTACTGCTGACCCGTTCCCCGGTGATCTGGAAGGTATGCATGTTGACCACCTGAAAACCATGCTCTCTGCCCGCCTGCTGCAGCATCTCGAAATTTCCACGGCGCTTGTTGCCAAAACGGAAGTCATCTCCCACCACCAGATAGCGGATACCGAGCCCATCGACCAGCACCTGTTGGATAAAGTCCTCTGGCTCCATCAAGGCCAGCTTCTGGTTAAAGTGGAGCGCAAAGACCCGATCCACCGCCAGACGCCGCAACGCCTTGAACTTTTCACGGAAACGGGTCAAACGGCCAGGGCAGTTGTCCGGGGCAAAAAACTCCTGTGGCTGCGCCTCGAAGGTAATCACCACTGCGGGCAACTTCAGTTCATCGGCCTTCTCCGCCAGCTCACCCAGCACATGCTGGTGGCCGAGGTGTACCCCGTCGAAGTTGCCAATGGAGGCGACACATCCATTGTGCTTGCCTTTCAAGTTGTGTAATCCGCGAATCAATTCCATAGCGTTATTTTACCGTATCCTGCCGCCACTGCGCCGGACGCATACCGAATAGATAGAGCACAGCAAAATAGATCACTGCTGCAGCCACAATCACCCCACTTAACAATCCAATCCGATGCCAGAGCGCCTGCTCCAACCATCCCTCAAACAATACATCACTCCAGTAGAGAAAGAGCGACATCGAAACCAGCGCCGCTCCTAACTGCAGTGCATGTCGCCCCCACCCCTGTAGCGGCTGATAGACTGCCCGTTGACGCAGTCCACGATAGAGCAGCCATGCATTCAACAGGGAGGAGCACGCCGTGGCCAGCGCCAATCCTGCATGGGGTGCTTCATGCTCTTCCAGCACCATCAGCCCGACAAAAATCAGATTGAGCACCATATTGGCACCCATCGCCACAATGCCATATTTCACCGGAGTACGGGTATCCTGACGCGAGAAATAGCCGTTGATCAGCACCTTGACCAGAATAAAGCCGACCAGCCCCAGCGAGTAGGCCATCAGACTGATCGCCGCCATATCGACATCATGGACCGTAAATTCCCCACGCTGGAACAACAGTGCCAGCATCGGCTCCGCCAGCAGAAACAGACCCGCCGCTGCTGGCAGCGCGATCAGAAAGACCAGACGCAGCGCCCAATCCAGTGTGCGGTTAAAGGCATCATGGTTCTCTTCGGCAAACTGACCGGAGAGCTTGGGCAGGATCACCGTAGAGAGGGCTATCCCGAACACACCCAGAGGGAACTCCATCAAGCGGTCCGAGTAGTAGAGCCAGGACATGCTGCCCGCAGCAATCAGCGAGGCGATCACCAGATCCAGCAGCAGATTGATCTGAGCCACCGAGGCCCCGAACAGGGTCGGAATCATCAACTTGATGATCTTGCGTACGCCAGAGTCGTGCCAGGAGAAACGGGGGCGCGGCAGCATCCCCAGCTTCAGCAGCGCTGGAATCTGGAACAGCAGCTGTACCACGCCACCAATCAACACCCCCCACGCCAGTGCCGTCACCGGCACCTCCATCAACGGGGAGAGCCAGATTGCCGCCGCAATCAGCGAGAGGTTGAGGAAGACCGGGGTCACCGCCGGGATCGCAAAACGGCTGTAGGTGTTGAGAATACCTCCGGCAAAGGCGGTCAACGAGATCAGCAGCAGATAGGGAAAGGTGATGCGCAGCATCTCACTGGCCAGCTCGAAGCGGTCGCTCTCACCCACAAAACCGGGGGCAAACAGCATGATGAAAAGAGGCGCAGCGATCACACCAACCACCGTCACTACCAGCAGCACACCACCCAGCGTGCCAGCCACGGCATCGGTCAGCTGACGTACCTCCTGCTCACTGCCAGTGGAACATTTCTCCGACAACACCGGCACAAAGGCCTGGGAGAAAGCCCCCTCGGCAAACAGCCGACGCAGGAAATTGGGGATCTTGAAGGCAACCACAAAGGCGTCCATCATCCCGCCTGCCCCGAAGTAGCGAGCAAAGACAATGTCCCGCACCAGTCCCAACACACGGGAGAGTGAGGTCATCAGGCTGACAATCAGCGTTGATTTCAGTAATTTATGGCTCAAAATAGAGGCTATACAGACTTTAGTGCTAAAAAACGCATCATAACAATTGACACCCCGTTAGAAAACGAAGAAAATACGCGGCTCATTTTTATCAGTAAAACGAATTATTTCTCAGGAGAGAACCTTGGCAAATTCACCACAAGCTCGCAAACGTGCCCGTCAGGCTGACAAGAGACGCGCTCACAATCAGGGCCGCCGTTCCATGATGCGTACCAGCCTCAAGAAGGCACTGGCCGCCATCGAATCCGGCAATCGTGAAGAGGCCGAGGCGGCATACAAAGCTGCCACCTCTGCACTGGATATTGGCGCAAAGAATGGCCTGATCCACCGCAACAAGGCTGCACGTCACAAGAGCCGCATGAACAGCGCCATCCGTGCGATGTAAGTAGTAACACTCTACAATATCCTGAAAAGGCCGATCCAGTGATGGATCGGCCTTTTTCTTTATAACTCACCAACAACTACATACTTTTTCAGTCACACCAGCTAAGAATACTCTTGATAAGCACAGATGATAAGGATTGCTGCTTGGACATTTTCATCCAGTTGCTTCCCTATAAATGAAAAGATAGGATCAATCGATAGCACCAAGATAAAGAGTGACACAGAATGGGAATCAAGATAGCGCTGATACTTTCAACCATGCTCCTACTTACAGGATGCTTCACTACAACAATCACTACTGTTGACCCCATCTTAAGTAGCATGCAGGAACGCATAATTCATAAAAGCGGCAATGAATTTGTGGCTTCTGAGAAAAAGAACATTGTTGCGTTTGGGCCAATCTCAGCAATTTACAGTGAAGAGGACAATTCTCCTTATCAAGTTGCCGTCCACAACAAGTCCTCCAGCACTATGGATTTCTCGACTGATAATATCCGAGTGACATACGATGGAAAACCAATACACGTATATACCTACGAGCAAGTAATATGGGCCTTGGATATGCAGCAGCGAACCCAATCCAGTAGAGCTTCAAGTAGTAAGATGGATGCCAACGTCATGTCCACAGGGTTCGGGCGAGCACTCACGGCCCTTGCAGCACTATCTAGCTCATTCGCTGTTAATGATCACTTTAGCAAACTGAAAAAAGCTGCCCTTCACAGAGTACAAATACCATCAGGACAGTCTTACAACGGAATCATTATGATTGGCAAGATCAAGGCAACAGAGCAGGAAAAATCACTCATAGTTACCATTGAAGCAGGAATTGACACACATGAAATTCAATTTCATGTCATCCGCCAGGAAACCTAATCAGCTATTTACGCAACGCAGAGTTAAACCCTGCATTACTCTCAAAAAACTGTCTGCTTTCTCTGAACGATGTCGGCCACACCTGCAGAACTCCCTCTATTTCAGAAGCAGTTTATCCTTGTCTGAGCGAAGCGAGTTGGGATAAACGCTGAAATAGAGGGAGTTCTGGAGGAAAAAAGTGGCCGTGAGAGAGAAGTGAAAGCAGGCAGTTTTCACTCCCCCGCTATACTCATCCGCTCAACCAGAATCGATCCAGTCTGCACATTCCCACGCAGATCGATATCACTGCCCACCGCCACAATCTGTCTGAACATCTCTTTCAGGTTCCCGGCAATGGTGATCTCTTCTACCGGATGGGCGATCTCACCATTCTCGATCCAGAAGCCGGAGGCGCCACGCGAGTAGTCTCCGGTCACCATATTGATTCCCTGCCCCATCAGCTCAGTCACCAGCAGTCCGGTTCCCATTTCGGAGATCAGCTGCTCCCGGCTCTGTTCACCATGGCTCATGCGCAGGTTACGCACACCGCCACCGTTACCGGTAGTCTCCATGCCCAGACGGCGCGCAGAATAGCTGTCGAGTACATAGCTGCTCAGCACGCCGTCGGTAATAAAATTCTGGCTGTGGGTTGCCACTCCATCGCTGTCGAACGGTGCACTGGCACTGGCCCGCTTGAGGTGGGGCTGCTCATGGATGGAAATCCATTCTGGAAAAATGGACTTCCCCAGATGATCATGCAGGAATGAGGCCTTGCGATAGAGCGCCCCCCCCCGAATTGCTGAGATGAGATGCCCCAACAGGCCACCAGAGATTGAGGCGTCAAACAGGATTGGAGCCTGGCAGCTCTTTACCTTTCTTCCACCGAGACGATCCACAGTACGTTGTGCCGCCTGCCGTCCTACAACCGCAGCCTCCTCCATCAACTGAGGGTCACGTGCAGCGGTGTACCAGTAGTCCCGTTCCATCATATCCTCTCCAGGGTTCTGCGCCACAACAGAGCAGCTGATACTGTGACGAGTACCTCCATATCCCGCCAGAAAACCATGGCTGTTGCCATAAACCCGCAGGGAGCGGTGGCTACTGACAGAGCCGCCATCGGAGTTGATGATACGCTCATCCTGTTCCAACGCGGCCTGCTCACACGCTTGTGCAACCGTTATGCTCTCCGCCACATCAACTGACCAGGGCTGCTCCAGCTCCAGATCAGGAAACTCCGTTGCCAACCGGTCCGGATCAGCCAAGCCAGCAAATTCATCCTCTTCGGTATAACGGGCGATATCACAAGCCGCCCTGACTGCCTCCTGAACTGCCTGCGCTGAAAAATCACTGGTACTGGCCGTCCCCTTGCGCTGTCCGAAGTAGACGGTAACCCCCATGCCGCGATCCTTATGGTGCTCAATGGTCTCAACCTCCCCCATTCGCACCGAAGTGGAGAACCCCTCCTCCACATGGCTACCCGCCTCTGCAGCGGTGGCACCCTGACGTTTGGCCTCATCCAGAATCTGTTGAGTCAACTGCTCCAGTTGCTGCTGTTCATTTCGGCTCATATTTCAGTACCTCCTACCGTCAGCTCACTCACCTTCAACGTGGGCTGTCCAACTCCTACCGGCACACTCTGTCCATCCTTGCCACAGACCCCAATACCGGGGTCAAGCTCCAGATCATCACCCACCATGGTGATGTTGGACATCACCTCCGGACCATTGCCGATGAGTGTGACACCACGCAGCGGCTGCTTGATCTCTCCGTTCTCCACCAGATAGGCCTCATTGGCGGAAAAGACGAACTTGCCCGAGGTGATATCGACCTGCCCACCGCCAAAGTTGACTGCGTAGATGCCTCGCTTCATCGAGGCGATCATCTCCTCCTTCGTATGTTCACCCGGCAGCATGTAGGTGTTGGTCATGCGCGGCATTGGTAGATGGGCGTAGGATTCACGTCGCCCATTGCCAGTGGATGCGCCACCCATCAGATGACCATTGGTCTTGTCCTGCATATATCCCTTGAGCTTACCGCGTTCAATCAAAACCGTATTGCCGGTCGGCGTCCCCTCATCATCGATATTGAGGGAGCCACGACGCCCGGCGATAGTGCCATTATCCACCACGGTACAGAGTGGGCTGGCCACCTGCTCTCCAATCCGTCCAGAGAAGGCGGAGGTGCCCTTACGGTTGAAGTCTCCTTCCAAGCCATGTCCCACCGCCTCATGCAGCAGTACACCAGGCCAGCCACTGCCCAGCACCACCTCCATCGCACCAGCAGGAGCATCTTCTGCCTCCAGATTAACCAGCGCCTGACGCACTGCCTCTTTCGCATTCTCCTCTGCCCGGTCACCTTCCAACAGTAAGTTGAAATCGGAACGACCACCGAAACCGGAGGAGCCATTCTCACGACGTCCGCTCTGCTCGGCGATGACCGATACATTAAGCCGTACCAGTGGACGCACATCGGCGGCAAAGGTGCCATCGCTGGCAGCCACCAGCACCAGATCATAGGCAGCAGAGAGGCTCGCCATCACCTGCATCACTCGAGGGTCGGCAGCACGTGCCCAGCGATCCAGATTCTGCAACAGGGCCACCTTCTGCTCCGCGCTGATCGAGGCGAGTGGATTGGCACTTTGATAGAGTTGATGCGGCAGATCACTATGGGCTGGCAGGCGCACCTTGCCACTCTTGCCTCCACGCGAGATGATACGGGCCGAATCAGCCGCCTGCATCAGTGCCTGTGCGCTGATCTCATCGGAGTAGGCAAAGCCGGTCTTCTCTCCCTGAATCGCACGTATACCAACACCGGTATCGATGTCATAGCTGGCATCACGCACCACCCCATCCTCCAGCGACCAATACTCATGGTGGCTCTGTTGAAAATAGAGGTCGGCAAAATCCATCCCTCGCTCCATGATGTGATGCAGGGTGTTACCAATCACTTCCTGAGAGATCTCTCCCGGTTCCAGCAGCGTTGCTGCCGCCTGTTCAAACGGTTCCATGACCTTCCATTACTCCAAAATTATTCTAAAAATGCCGGCTCAGTGACCGGTGGTTTCGGTTTGATCTCTTCCAATAGCGGTGCCGCCCAGCTTCCCGTCAAACGGTAGCGGGTTGAGGCCAATCCCTCTTCCTGAAACAGCTTCTGATAGAGCAGTAACACCGAGCCGACTGCAGCACCTGCAGGCCCTCCCACCAATGCTCCAGTGGCAGGCAGAGTCTCTGATATCTTCGGGCTCACTGTGACCTGCTGATCATAATTCTGCGCCACAATACCGGTACGCCCCTCCACTCGAATCGTTGCTGATGGCCCATCGATCACCAGATCACGGGTATGTGCATTGCCACTATCCAGCTTGAATGAACCAGCTATGGTATCAAATGCAAATCCCTTGTCAGTGATATCGGAGAAGTCAAGCGTCAGACGGCGCACCAGAGTATGAACTCCCAAAAGCCCGAAGACGCGACCCACCCCCTGATCCACATCCAGTAGCTGCCCCTTCTCCACAGCCACTTTGAGTTCACCATCCATCTGTTTGAGATCGAAGTCGAGCGGGGTGTCAGGCCAAGCTGCATGAATACGGATGGTGCTCTTGCCCCGATCAATCTCACCACCATAACCAAACTGACCCAGAATCTGTCCCAGCTCATCACCCTCCACATCGATAATAAAGCGGGAGCGTGCCCGTTCTCCCCACTGCAACCAGGTACCCTGTGCATCCGCCTTCATCACATCAGAGTGGAGTTTTGCCTGGTCCACCAGCAGGCCACTTTGCGTCGGCTGTGTCTTCAACTCCAGTCTGCCAAAATCAATCCCGTTAATCACCGTCTTCTCACTCTTTACCTGTAGCGCGGGAAACTGTGAAGGGTCAACCAACGGACGGGATTGAGTTCCCTTTTTCTCTCCTGGCTGGCCACTACCCAGCTGGAGATAGCTCAGGTCAACCATCATCGCCTCTTCCACATTTGCAGGAACACGCACACTACCCTCAACCTGATCACTACTGACCCCAATGCCCCAATGGCCGGATTCATCCACACGCATCACCAACGCAAGGTTGTTCAGCGTCTGTTCAAACAGAGAGGCCTCATTTGCACTGATCACCATCTTTTTCAGATTGAAGCTGGAGAATCGACTCCGCTCTCCCCGATCCAGCTTCTCTTTCCACAACGTGTACCAGGCATCCAGATTGGCCCTCTCAAAACTTGCCTTCAACTCAACACCGGTTGATTCAGACTCCGCTTCCTCCAGCTCAACACTGTCACCCAAGCGAATCAGCCCACTCCAAACCGCTGGAGAGCGTTGATCCAGCGCGACCTTGTTGAGGTTCGCCTTGATCCGCTGCGGGGTTGAGAGCTGGATCTGACTCACCTCATCGTCCTGCATCTTGAGCGTCAAGGTCGTGGGCCAACGCTCCTCTACCGTCTTTTTCAATGGTGCCGGGGCATGCAGTGCAATACCCTGCAGATCGGAGTGAAGGTGTAGTTCAAGCTTCTCTTCTTCAATACGGAGGCGACCATCCCAAGCCGTTTTGGAACGGCTCTCGAACAGGGTACGCTGCGGGGCATCCAGCCCCAACCAGCGCTCAACCTGTTCACCAAACACCACTCCATTGAGCCCCACCACTACCTGCTGCCGTTCCTCTTCTGCTGCAGTAAATGCAGTCAGTTCAAGCGGCCCACCCAACATCTCACCCCTCATCCCCTCAATGGAAATTCCCTCCCCGGTGAACCCTAGGTTTCCTGTCAACTGTTCCAGATTCAGATCGATTTCGGAGACATTGAGCCGATTGTCATGCAGCTCTACCCGCCCACTGACCGCTGTTGAATCATCGGTCAACGGCACGACCACATCCAGCTCCAGCAATGCATACCCCTCCAGATTGATCACCCGATTCAGTTGTGTTGCAGTCTGCCGAATCGGGGTCTGCTCCAGCGTACGCAGCAGTTTTCCACTGTCACTGACAATGCGTCCCCAAATTTTCACCGGCCCATCACCGATTGTCGATGCATTGGCCACCACGCTATGGATCGGATGACCATCCAGCTTTCCCTGCTGCAGCTCAACACGCAATTTATCATTGTCAAAATTGAGTTGTGCCTGACTGTGGGTAATGGCAGGCCACACCTCATCGTATTGCAGATAGAGATCCTTCAGATCCAGTGTTGCCTTGAAACTGCCCCCCCCATCCGAGTAGGGAAAACGATCCAACGGCCCCTGTATCTCCACCAGACCTCCACTCACCTCGCCAGAGAGCAAAGCACTCTGCAGCCATGTCATCAATGCCGGATCCATCTGTGAGGCAGGCAACTCACTCACCACATCATCAACTCGCGGTGCTGACACACCCAACCGCATGTTCAGCACCGGTGAGCCTGATGCAGGATTCAACAGCTGCACACCACCATTGAATGCGATATTCTGAAACACCCCCTTCAAACGATCCAGCGTCACCAGCAGTGCCTTTGGATGCTGCTCCCAATGCACCAATCCCTGCTGTAGATTGAGTGCAAGCGGCTTTGAATAGAGACCTCCGGTTGCCATTCGCACAATTCCAGAATCTGGCGCAAAGTAGCCCTGTCGCTCATTGAAGTGAAGCAATCCGTTGATCCCTGCAACCGCGTGATCCTTCATCCGTCCGGTTCCAGCAACCGACAGCTCATCCAGTTCCATTCTGGCCTCAATACCACTGAACAGCCCCCGCTCATCCGGTAATGAGCGAAACTTGACCTGATGCAGATCCCCGGCAACCAGCACACCACTTTCGCCATGAGCAACCGTTGCATAGAGACCGGAAAGCTCTGGCGAAGAGACCAACCGCACATGGTCAACGGCCCCCATTAACCGCTCTTCTCCGGCAGGACCAACCTGATATTCCACTACTGCCGAGGAGGGATGACTCTTGCGCTCATGCTCCTGCCCCCCCCCCCACACCAACTGCTCCATCTGCAATCGCCATGCCTGCTCATTCTGCTTGTTCCAGTGGAACTCCCCTCCCGCCAGGCCAGGCGCACCCATGTATTTGTCATCGCGTTGCAGGGAAGCACGCCCACGCTCCAGCTGCCCTGACAACCACTCGCCCCACAATTTCAGGTCGGCTTCACCCTGGGTCAGTGCCCCCCACGATTGATCCCCCTTTCCAAGCAGGTCCTGCAGGTGCAATGCATCACCACGCAGATACATCTGTCCATCCCACCCCTCAGGATTGTGCAGGTCGCCGAACCACTCCAGCTGCAACTCTATCGGAGAGGCACGTTCTCCATTCAGTACTGCACTCCCTGTCGCTTGATGACGATAACCGGAATTGACCAGCGAGAGTTCAACCTCCGAAAGCAGCCACTGCAAATTGGCGAAACGAGTCTCTTGTATATGAATTTCAGCACCGGAAACGGAGAGATTAGGTTGACTCAGGAGCCAGCCACCAATCAGAGAGGCATCACCTCCCTGCTCTATCTCCCCACCGGTAATCATGAGACTGCCATCTACCGCATGCTGCAGATGGAGCCGTGGTCGATGCACGATTAGATGGCTGGTTACAGGCACTCCATGACGTAGCGATGCGAGCAGATCAAACTGTATCGAACTCCGTTCAAAGCCAACCTTTGGCGCTTGTCCCTCTGGCGACCGCAACGCGACCTGTTCCAACTGCAGTGTCAGATAGCGCCCATCCAGCTCGAGCGCCACTACACCGATCTCGACATGTGCTCCCAGTTGCCGCTCCATCCACTGGGTGATTTGTGGCTGAAAAAGTGCAGCACTGGAACTGGTCGCTCGCAGCAGCACGACCACTACGGCAGCAGAGATGATTACTGTAGAGAGGAGAATCCACAAGGTACCCCACAGCGCAGAGAGCAGCTGCCGACTAGACTGGAACCACATCGAACTGTTCAGTGGTGTAGAAGGTCTCTACCTGCAGTCGTACCGGTTTACCGATAAACTCCTCCAGCTCGGCCAGGCTGCTTGACTCCTCATCATAGAGCAGATCGGTGATCTCCTGCGCGGCCAACACCAGAAACCCCTCAGAGTCCTCATACTGACGTGACTCGCGAATGATTTCCCGGAAGATCTCGTAACAGACCGTCTCCGGTGTCTTCAGGTAACCGCGCCCTTCGCAAGTGGGACAAGTCTGACATAAAACATGTTCAAGGCTCTCACGAGTACGCTTGCGGGTCATCTCCACCAGCCCCAGTGCAGAGACCTCACTAATGTGGGTACGGGCATGGTCCTGATCGAGATACTTCTGCAGTGAACGCATCACCTGCTGGCGGTGCTGCTCATCCTCCATATCAATCAGGTCGAGGATGATGATACCCCCCAGATTACGTAGTCTCAATTGACGCGCAATTGCCTGAGTCGCCTCCAGATTGGTCTTGAAGATGGTCTCTTCCAGATTGTGGTGACCGACAAAGGAGCCTGTATTGACATCGATGGTGGTCATCGCCTCGGTCTGGTCAATGATCAGATAACCACCAGACTTCAGCGGTACCTTGCGCTGTAGTGCTTTCTGGATCTCATCCTCGACCGAATAGAGGTCAAAGATCGGGCACTCTCCGGGATAGTACTCTACCCGTGAGGCCAATTCCGGATTGAAGCGGGCAGCGAAGGCACGACATTGCTCCCAGGTACGGCGCGAATCGATCCGCACCCGCTCCACACTGTCCTTGAGCTGATCACGAATGATACGCTGCTCCAACGGCAGATCACGGTGTACCAGCGTACGTGCCTTCTGACTCTTGCCGTTCTCCTGCACCGAGGCCCAGATCTTGTAAAGCAGTCTGGCCTCATCCAACAGTTCGCTCTCCGGTATCCCCTCTCCTGCCGTACGTACTATGAAGCCACCGAAGCCCCCTGCCGCCACCGCTTGCTGAATCATGGCACGCAACCGCTCACGCTCAGCCTCCTCTTCAATGCGTTGAGACACCCCCATGCACTGCACCTGTGGCATGAAGACCAGATAACGCGAAGGGATCGAGACCTGCATGGTCAGGCGTGCCCCCTTGGTTCCAAGGGGGTCTTTCACCACCTGCACCAATAGCTCCTGGCCATCCGAGACCAGATCGGTGATCTGTGGCGTCTCCTGTTCACATTCGATCTCCTCTCTCACCTCCTGCGGGATGATGTCAGAGACATGGAGAAAGGCGGCGCGTTCAAACCCGATATCAACAAAGGCGGCCTGCATCCCCGGTAGCACCCGACTCACCTTGCCCTTGTAGATATTACCCACCATACCGAGGTGGTTGCGCCGCTCAATATAGAGCTCCTGCAACACACCGTTCTCCACCTGTGCAGAGCGGGTCTCACGCGGGGTCACATTGATCAGAATTTCCGTACTCATAACACCTGAACTCCTGCCTGCTGCAGCAACTGTGCCGTCTCAAACAGTGGCAATCCCATTACCCCGGAGTAACTCCCTTCAAGATGTGCAATGAATATCGCTGCCACCCCCTGAATCGCATACCCTCCTGCCTTGTCTGCAGGCTCCTCACGGCTCCAGTAGACCTCACGCTCAACCTCGGTAATCTCTCTGAAGGTGATCTCACTACAGCTCAATGCCGTGTGGCTACCTCCATTCCCGATAACCGTAACTGCACTCATCACCTGATGGGTAGCTCCACTCAACTGCTCCAACATTGCCATCCCCTCACTCCTTGAGGTCGGCTTCTGTAAAATGGTATCACCGCACACCACAATGGTATCGGATCCCAATACAGGCACTCCCTGCGACTGCCGCCTGTTCCAGATCACCTCCGCCTTCTCTTTTGCCAACCGTTTGACTGCGTCCCGAGGCTTTTCTGCTCTGATCGCCTCATCAATATCAGCCACCTCAACACGATAGCGAACGCCAATTTGCGTCAACAGTTCAGCTCTACGCGGTGAGGCGGAAGCGAGGATAATTTGCGGACTCTGTTCCATCGCCGAATTTTACCTCAATCCAGCAAGAATCTTGTTTTATATCAATCTCTTTTTTCACAAAATCCTCATGGCCTGGTGCTATAGGCCACCCCCGAAGATGAAAATCGGTT
>CAYQFH010000077.1:0-12789 GCA_964416755.1 uncultured Piscirickettsiaceae bacterium
CAATTTCGGATCTGCTGGTAACCATTGATAGCAGTGAAGGGGGACTTTTCTGGATTACCGGAGTGGTGATCCATGCACTACTCGGGGTGTTGGGTTATTTTCTGCTTACTCCGTTGATCCTGATGGTCTTTTCGCTCTTCAGTGAGCGCATCTTCAACGGGATTCGACAGCAGCGTTATCCCGATTTACCAGAGTGCGACAGTGTTGCAGTGTCTGCCTCGCTGCAGCTGATGGGCAAGACTCTTGTGAGCTATCTTTTGCTGCTGTTGATCTTCTCGCCAACACTGCTGCTGGGGGTTGGTTATCTCATCTATTTTGTACTGGGTTATCTGCTGTTCCGCCGATTGCTGCTGTTGGAGGTGCTGGGTATCCGTCAGAATGTGGAGCAGCTGGAGCCGCAGATGGCATTGGGGGGAGAGGGTCGCTATCGCCTCTCTACACTATTACTGTTTCTGCTTACACTGGTGCCGGTAGCCAACCTGTTTGTCCCCTATATGGCGCTCTGCGTCATTGCAAATGAATCGATGATGAGTGAGGAGTTGGGCGATGTTTGATTTTCTGAAAAAAAAGAAGGGGGAGAAGGCAGAGCAGAACGCTTCCGGGATTAGTCGGGCACAGTTTCTGCGTGGAGATATCCGTGGAAAAAATCGCCCGTTTCGACCACCATGGGCACTGCAGGAGCATGAGTTTACCGAGATCTGTACCCGTTGTGGTGAGTGTATCAAGCAGTGTGAAACACAGATCCTGATTGAGGCGCGAGGAAAATTCCCGATAGTTGATTTCAGACGTGGTGAGTGCACCTTTTGCGAGGCATGTGTGACGTGCTGTGAACCCGGGGCGCTGAAGATTGAGTCAGAGGAGGAGCGGGAAGATCCCTGGAGTTTGGAGGTTCGGGTCAACCAGGACTGTGTTGCTCAGAAGGGGGTGGTCTGTCAGGTTTGTGGAGATCAGTGCCTGGAGCGGGTATTCCGTTTTATCCCTCGGGTGGGAGGTGCGGTACAAATGGAGATGATGCTGGAAAACTGTACCGGTTGTGGTGCTTGTATTGCCCCTTGTCCGGTCAATGCGTTAACGGTTCATCATAGGGTTGCGCAACCCGATCAATAAAATACCTCTGGATAGTCATTTTTGACTTATCGCATTATAAAAAGCATAAATTATATTCTTTGCTATATCGCTGTTTTTTCTCAGCATTAGAAAATAACCATATTCGGTTTGATATAGATCAAGCGTACTGCTGTTTGCAAAATGTTACAAAACGTCATCAGTTTCAATAAGTAATTGTTTTGTATAACCAACTTCTTTCGTAGGGAATTGCGGAATAGAAGTGAGAAGAAAAGCGTTTTTTATGAATATTTGCAGTGTCGTTATCCATACCAATCCAGAACGTGCCTCAGTTGTTCGATCAACCATCGAGGAGATCGAAGGGGTTGAGGTGCATGGGGGTGTGGATGAAGGGAAATTGATTGTGACTGTGGAAATGGAGGATGACTCCAAAATGGCAGACACCATCACCGGTTTTACCCACGTTGAGGGGGTACTGAGTACCTCGATGATTTATCACCACTACGAAGAGCTAACAGCAGAGACAGGAGCAGTCAAATGAGCATGGATAGAAGGTCGTTTATCAAGGCCAATGCCGTTGCCGCAGCCGCCGCAACCGCAGGGGTTACCATTCCGGGAGCGGTACTCGCCAAGGATGGAATGGACAAGGACAGTATTCGGTGGGACAAGGCGGCCTGTCGATTCTGCGGTACCGGTTGTAGTGTATTGGTGGGTACCAAAGAGGGACGTGTTGTCGCCACTCAGGGAGACCCTGATGCACCGGTGAACAAGGGGTTGAACTGTATCAAGGGCTACTTCCTCTCCAAGATCATGTATGGCAAGGATCGCCTGACACAACCACTGCTGCGCAAGAAAAACGGCCAATATGACAAAGAGGGTGAGTTCACTCCGGTCAGCTGGGACGAAGCCTTTGATGTCATGGCTGAGAAGTGGAAGGATGCGCTGAAGAAGGATCCAACCTATGTCGGTATGTTCGGTTCCGGTCAGTGGACGGTCTGGGAGGGGTATGCCGCCTCCAAGTTGATGAAGGCCGGTTTCCGCTCTAATAACATTGATCCCAATGCGCGTCACTGTATGGCCTCTGCGGTAGGCGCCTTCATGCGTGGCTTTGGTATCGATGAACCGATGGGTTGTTATGATGATCTGGAGCATGCTGATGCTTTTGTCCTCTGGGGGGCAAATATGGCAGAGATGCATCCGATCCTCTGGTCACGCCTGACCGATACCCGCTTGACCAAGGAAGGGTGTGAGGTGCATGTGCTCTCCACCTATGAGCATCGCAGTTTTGAACTGGCGGATAATGGTATGGTCTTTGAGCCGCAGTCCGATCTGGCCATTGCCAACTACATTGCCAACTACATTATCCAGAACAAGGCCTACAATCAGGAGTTTGTCGACAAGCACTGTAACTTCAAGAAGACGCCACTGGATATCGGCTATGGTCTGCGCCCAGAGCATCCACTGCAGAAGGCGGCCAAGAATCCAAACAAGGGCAAGCTCTCCGCGATCACCTTCGAGGAGTATGCGGCCTCGGTAGCCCCCTATACGCTGGAGAAGGCTTCGAAGATGTCGGGTGTGCCCGAGAAGAAGCTGGAGCGCCTGGCCAAACTCTATGCCGACCCCAACAAGAAGGTCTCCTCCTACTGGACCATGGGGATGAACCAGCACACCCGTGGTGTCTGGATGAACGGACTGGTCTACAACATCCATCTGCTGATGGGCAAGATCTCCGAGCCGGGCAACAGCCCCTTTTCGCTGACCGGTCAGCCCTCTGCCTGTGGTACCGCACGTGAGGTGGGCACCTTTGCTCACCGTCTGCCAGCCGATCTGGTGGTGAAGAAGAAGCCGCACCGTGACTTTGCAGAACAGGTCTGGAAACTACCAGAGGGTACTATTCCCCCCAAGCCGGGTTATCACGCAGTGCTGCAGAACCGTATGCTCAAGGATGGCAAGCTCAATGCCTACTGGGTGATGTGTAACAACAACGCACAGGCGGCACCCAACTTCAATGAGGAGACCTATCCCGGGTATCGTAACCCTGCCAACTTCATCACCGTTTCTGACCCTTACCCCACGGTATCAGCCATGGCGGCTGATCTGATCCTGCCCACTGCGATGTGGGTCGAAAAGGAGGGAGCATACGGCAATGCTGAGCGCCGCACCCAGTTCTGGCGTCAACAGGTCTCTGCACCGGGTGAAGCCCAGTCAGATCTGTGGCAGCTGATGGAGTTTGCCAAGCGCTTCAAGATGAGAGAGGTGTGGCCAGCTGATCTACTCGCACAGAAGCCGGAGTATGCAGACAAGACCATGTACGACGTACTCTTTGAAAACGGCCAGGTCAACGCCTATCCAGTGGAAGAGGTGAAGGATCTGGAGGGCAATGTCTATGATAATGATGAGTCCAAACACTTCGGCTACTACATCCAGAAAGGGCTGTTTGAGGAGTACCGTATGTTCAACTCTGCAGACAACATTATCAAGAAAGGGCACGAGATGGCGCCCTTCCAGAAGTACCATGAGGCACGCGGTATCCGTTGGCCAGTGGTGGATGGCAAGGAGACCCTGTGGCGTTTTCGTGAGGGTTATGACCCTCATGTGAAGAAGGGCGAAGGGGTCAAGTTCTACGGCAAGCCCGATGGCCGGGCCAATATCATCACTGCACCGTATGAGCCACCTGCAGAGTCGCCGGATGATGAGTATGATCTCTGGCTCTCCACGGGTCGCGTGCTGGAGCACTGGCACTCCGGCTCAATGACCCGTCGTGTGCCTGAACTCTACAGAGCGGTTCCCGATGCGGTGATCTACATGCATCCCAATGATGCGAAGAAGCGTAAGCTGCGCCGTGGACATAATGCCAAGGTGATCAGCCGTCGTGGTGAGATTACCGCAAAAGTGGAGACCAAGGGGCGTAACCGTCCGCCGGAGGGGTTGATCTTTGTCCCCTGGTTTGATGCAAGCCGTTTGATCAACAAGGTGACACTGGATGCGACCGATCCACTCTCGAAAGAGACGGATTACAAGAAGTGTGCGGTCAAGATTGTCAAGGCATAAGAGAGGAGAGCAACAATGAAAAAGACAGTATCCATGGTTGTTGGTGTGACACTTTCTCTCTTTGTGGCAGGTTTCGTCAGTGCTGAGGTGACCTCACTACGTGGTGCGCATGATTTGGCGGCAGAGTCAGAGAAGCCTAAAAAGGCGAAGTATGCGGTATCTGCCGGAGGCATTGAACGTACCTGGGCAGAGCAGCCGCCGATGGTGCCGCATGAGGTGGAGAAGTATCGTGTCTCCATTAAGAACAACGGCTGCCTGACGTGTCATGGTGTTCGCACTTATGAGCGGGCGAAGGCGCCCAAGGTGGGGGATAGCCATTTCATGACACGTGATGGCAAGCGTCTGGATCGGGTCTCATCCCGGCGTTGGTTCTGTAGTCAGTGCCATACCCCGCAGAAGAGTCTGTCACCGCTGGTGGAAAACACCTTTGAAACGGTCGATCGTCAGTAGTTGAAGTCTGCTCTGCAGACAGATGTGGTTCTGCAGTCGCAGCGACGACTATTTATAAACAAGATAATTTAGGAATTTCAGTATGAATCGTTCAGCAAAGTTACTGCTTATCGGTGGTGTATTGGGTGTCATCTTTTGGGGTGGGTTCAATACCGCGATGGAGATCACCAACACAGAAGAGTTCTGTATCTCCTGTCATGAGATGGAAGAGAACGTCTATCGGGAGTATCAGGATACTGTTCACTACACCAACCGCACGGGTGTACGGGCCACCTGTCCGGACTGCCACGTACCGAAGGAGTGGATCCACAAGGTGGTGCGCAAGATCAGGGCTTCAAATGAGGTGTATCACAAGATACTTGGATCCATCGATACCCCGGAGAAGTTTGAGGCCAAGCGCATGAAGCTGGCACAGAATGTCTGGAGAGAGATGAAGGATACAGACTCTCGTGAGTGCCGTAACTGCCATGCTTTCGACTATATGGATTTTGAGCGTCAGGAGGAGCGCAGTGCCGTGCGCCATGATGATGCCATCGAGAGCCGTGATCCGGACAATCCGGAGACCCATGGCAATGGTCAAACCTGTATTGATTGCCACAAGGGCATCGCCCATAAGTTGCCAGAAGGGTATGACCCGATTGAGCACGACTCATAAAAAAGTGTGAGTAGACTGCCTGGTTGGCTTTAACCAAGGTCAACTGGGCCGTTTGATGAAGAGGGTAATCGACCAACTTCCCTGTTATGCTGTAGCAGGGGAGTTTGTTTTGATTTAGGAGTGGATCAGTGCCACAGAACAAAAAGCTGGATCGCAGAGAATTTCTCACTCAAGGCGGCAAGATGGTGGGTGGTTTGGCCCTGCTGGGGGCGGCCATTGGTGGATATGGTAAACAGGCGTCATCCATGCCGGCCTATGCCCTGCGTCCGCCCGGTGCACTGCCGGAGGAGGACTTTCTCGGTGCCTGTGTCCGCTGTGGTCTCTGTGTAAAGGATTGTCCCTATGATATTCTCCATCTGGCCGAGTGGCAGGAGGAGGTGGCGCTGGGTACTCCCTACTTCATTGCCCGTGATATCCCTTGCGAGATGTGTGAAGACATCCCTTGTGTGCGCAACTGCCCGACTGGTGCGCTGGATCGGGAGATGGAGGATATTGAAAAGTCGAAGATGGGGATTGCGGTACTGGTCGACAAGGAGACCTGCCTCAATATGTTGGGACTGCGTTGTGACATCTGTTATCAGGTCTGCCCGGTGCTCGACAAGGCGATTACGCTGGAGCGTACTCATAACACCCGTACCAGGGCACACGCCAAATTTGAACCGACGGTTCACTCCGACCACTGTACTGGCTGCGGCAAGTGTGAGCATGGTTGTCCTCTTCCGATAGCGGCAATCAAGGTGCTGCCGGAGAAGCTGGCCAAGGGGCAGGCGGGCGAACACTATCGTCTTGGCTGGGAAGAGAAAGAGGCTGCTGGAGAGTCGCTGGTCGCTCCGGATGAAGAGCATCAGTACAACTTGCCGGAAGGGTTTCAGTATGATCTGTTGGGCGGTGGTTTGAGTGGCCCCGGTGTTGATAAGGGGGGGCGTTGATCATGGTTCAGGATAATATAAAGCGTCCTGTCGGCGATATTGCCCTTGGTGAAAAGGGGTGGATCAAGACCAACCGCTGGCTGATTCTGCGCCGGATCTCACAAGTCTCGATAATTGCGCTCTTTATCTACGCTCCGCTATGGCTGGTAAAAGGGAATCTCGCCTCCAATCTAGTGCTGGAGACGGTGCCGCTGACTGATCCGTTTCTCTATCTGCAGACCGTCTTTGCTGGCCAGGCATTTGAGTTGACGGCGTTGATTGGTGCGCTGATTGTGGTCGCTTTCTACCTGCTGGTAGGGGGACGCGCCTACTGCTCTTGGGTCTGCCCGGTTAATGCCGTGACCGATAGTGCTGGTTGGCTGCGGCGTAAACTGAAGATCAGGAAAAAGTGCGAACTGACCCCATCACTGCGCTATTGGCTACTGGGGCTGGTGATGGTGATCTCCTGGATTGGAGGCAATATGTTGTGGGAGTTGGTCAATCCGGTTACCTTAATGCAGCGTGGCCTGATTTATGGCATGGGCGCAGGCTGGATTATTTTGGCCGCTGTCTTTCTCTATGATCTGTTGTGGGCACGCAATGGCTGGTGTGGTCACCTCTGTCCAATGGGGGCGTTCTACAGTTTGATCAACCGCTTCAGTCTGGTACGGGTCAAGGCCAAAAACCGGGCAGGGTGTGATGACTGTATGGATTGCTTCTCGATCTGTCCGGAGCCTCAGGTGATTCGTCCAGCACTGAAGGGAGAGGGAGGTCATGGGATCGTTATTGACGAATCGCTCTGCACCAACTGTGGTCGCTGCATCGATATTTGTGGCCCTGATGTCTTTGGATATGGAACCCGTTTTCACAAATAGCCAAAATCCGTATAATGGATCGTTATTCGATGATATAAGGCAATTTTAGGCGGGTATAGCAACACCATGGATCAACAGAAAATCGACCGGGCGCTTGAAATCGTAGGGCAGATGGGCTGCGAAAAGACACGTGAGATTATTCGTCAGCTGGATGCGGGAGAGGAGGTGCACCCGTGTGACCAGCTTTCGGTGGATGAGTGTCGTGCAATGTTGACAGAGTTGAAAGAGGTGATGGCGGTCTATGGGGATGATTGTTGTCCGGTTCCCTCGGTAGCCGCTTCCTGAATCAGAGATATTGAGACCAGTCCCGGTCCCCTTTTCCAAATACAAAGAAGTGCGGATTGAGCAGTGAATCCTTGGTGTTATAGCGTAGTGGCTGCATTGCAGTATTGGTCAACTGACCGCCGGCCTCCTCTACGACACACTGCGCAGCAGCGGTATCCCATTCTGAAGTAGGGCCAAGACGAGGATAGAGATCAGCCTGCCCTTCGGCTACAAGGCACGACTTGAGAGAACTTCCCATCGGGAAGATGCGGTGTGCGCCGATCTTGTCAAGAAAATCGGTGATGGTGTCACTCTGGTGTGAACGGCTGCCCGCCACCACCAGCTGCTCTTCAGAGGGGCTGCGTACCTGAATCTGTTCTACCGGTTGCTCTGGTAACTTTTTCCAGGCCCCTCCTGTACGCCATGCATAGTAGAGGATGCCATTGCAGGGCACCTGAATCACACCGAGGATCGGTTCATGGTTCTCGATCAGTGCGATGTTGACAGTGAATTCTCCGTTGCGCTTGATGAACTCACGGGTTCCATCCAGCGGATCGATCAGCCAGTAGCGCCTCCACTGTTGACGCTCTTCGAATGGGATCGAGGTGGACTCTTCTGAAAGGATCGGGATCTCTGGTGTCAGTTGAGCCAACCCCTCTACAATGGTGGTGTGTGCAGCCAAGTCGGCATCGGTCAACGGAGTGTGATCGGCCTTGTCGGTGATCTCGAAGCCCGACTCGTAGATCTCCAGAATGCGTTGTCCTGCCTGCTCTGCCAGTGCAATGATCTCCGGGGTGATCTTCTCCAACTCCATTGGACTCATTGTTGTCTCTCCCTCACCATAAACAGTGCCGCAATCGAGCGTGCCTCGGTCATCTCCGGGTGCGCCAGCAGTTCACCAAGATTACTCAGTTTCCAGGGTACCACCTCAACCTCCTCCGGTTCATCCCCCTCCAGCCGCTGTTCGTAGAGCTCTTCGCCGATGATGATATGGGTGGTGTGGCTCAGATAGCCGGGGGCAATGGTGAGCGAATCAAGATGGGTAAGGCGTCTGGCCCCATAGCCGACCTCCTCCATCATCTCGCGGTTGGCCGCTTCGATCATGGTCTCGCCTGGGTCAATCTTCCCCTTTGGCAGGGCCAGTTCGTAACGCTCCACCCCAGCGGCATACTCACGAATCAGCAGTACCGTATCGTCATCCAGCATCGGGACTGCCAGCACAGCACCACGTGAGGAGCCCTTGAGTCGCTCCCACTGTGTCTCTACACCGTTGGAGAAGCGCAGATCGATCGACTCCACGGTAAAGAGTCGACTCTGGGCACACACCTCGGTTCTTAGGACCTCCGGCGGTTTTCTCTCTGGATTGCTGCTATCCATACCGTTATCCTACCGCACTATGATCCTAGAATCCTCAGTTGACCGCTTCAAATATTCTGATACCCATTGTGATGTATAAGATTTTCCAGAAACTCTCATTTTTTCAGTCTGTTGATTCCGCTACAGGCCGGATTGCACATTCAGTCGCACACATGGCAGCGTTACAACTTCTTGCAATAGCATGGGCTATTCCGCGTCGTTGCGCCTTGCCCTGTGCACGACTGAATGCACACTCTGACCTGTCCAACTAAGGATTCCAGGATGGTCAATTGGTCACAAATCAAAACCGTTCTCCTGGATATGGATGGAACACTACTGGATCTCCACTTCGATAACCACTTCTGGTTGGAGTATGTGCCGCTCAAGTACGCGGAGAAGAATTGCATTGAATTGGAAGATGCTAAAGAAGAACTCTTTACTCGCTACAAGGCGATTGAAGGGACCATTGAGTGGTACTGTGTTGATCACTGGAGTCGGGAGTTGGAGCTCGATATCGTCCAGCTCAAGGAGGAGGTACACCACCTGATTGCGGAGCATCCCCATGTGCGCGATTTTCTCAATGCGGTGCGTCAATCCGGGCGGCGCGCGGTACTGGTGACCAATGCCCATGGCAAGAGTCTGGATTTGAAGATGCGCAAGACCGAGCTAGGCCCCTATCTCGATGCCACGCTCTGTTCCCACGATTTTGGTCTGCCCAAAGAGCAGCCGCTGTTCTGGGAGAAGCTGCAGTCAGCGGAGACCTATGAGCCAGAGCACACGCTATTGGTCGATGACAGCCTCAATGTGTTGCGCTCAGCGCGGGAGTACGGGATTCGTCATCTGCTGGCAGTACACCGCCCCGATACCAAAAATCCCCCCAAGGATGTGGAGGAGTTTGAGGCGATCCACCACTTCAGGGAGTTGCTGCCCGTTCCGCCGTTAGCTGTTTGAGCCGCCAGAGTTATTGGGCTTGCGCGGCCCGCGATGTCTGCGTCGCTTGGGGCGCTGTCCATCCTTGTGCTCTCCGCGTGGTTTGCGATTGCGGTTCTGGTTGGAGCCACGATTGCCGGGACGTCCACCCCGGTCACGTGAGGGACGCTTGACCGGTGGTTGCAGCTCCGCCAGCATGCTGCTGGCAATGCTGCCAACCGGGATCTTGTGGTCGATGTACTCCTCGATCTCCGGCAGGGAGAAGGAGTACTTCTCGCAGGCGAGGCTGATGGCATCACCGCTGGCACCGGCGCGGGCGGTACGGCCGATGCGGTGGACGTAGTCCTCGCGATCCTGTGGCAGATCATAGTTAAAGACGTGGCTCACTTCGGGAATGTGCAGTCCACGGGCGGCCACATCGGTGGCCACCAGTACCGGCACATCGCCTTGCTGGAACTTCCCCAACAGGGCCTGGCGCTTCTTTTGCGGTACATCACCAGAGAGCACCGCAGCAGGGAAGCCGTTGCCCTCAAGGAAGCTCCAGACCTTGTCGGCCTCATATTTGGTGTTGACGAAGACGATGCTGCGGTGGGGCTCCATCTGCTTCATCATGCCGATCAGTAGCGGGATCTTCTCCTCGTTGGCGGGGTAGTAGACCACCTCGTTGACCTTGGCTGCAGTCACCTGTTCCGGCTCGATCTTCACCTGCTCCGGGTTGTTCATGTGGTCGTAGGCCAGCTCCATCACCCGAAAAGAGAGGGTGGCGGAGAAGAGCATGCTCTGGCGCTTCTCCGGTTTGGGGCAACGGCGCATCAGATAGCGGATATCTTTGATGAAACCGAGGTCGAACATGCGGTCGGCCTCATCCATTACCACGACTTCGGCCGCCTTGAGATCGAAGACGTGCTGCTTGAAGTAGTCGATAATGCGACCGGGGGTACCGATCAGGATATCGAGCCCCTCCTCAATCGCCTTGCGCTGCTGTTCGTAGCCGGTGCCACCGTACGCGAGTCCCAGCTTTAGCTCGGTAAACTGCCCTAGTGCTTCGGCATCACTGTGGATCTGGATCGCCAACTCACGGGTGGGGGCGAGGATCAGTGCGCGGGGCTGGTTGATTTTTTTCCAGCCGGGTGCGCTGTGTTTGATCAGTCGGTCCATCGTTGCCAGCAGGAAGGCGGCAGATTTGCCGGTGCCGGTCTGTGCCTGTCCAGCGATGTCCTTGCCCTCCAGTGCTATTGGTAAAGTGCCCGCCTGGATCGGGGTGCAGAATTCGAAACCGCACGCCTCTACTCCACGTGCAAGCTCAGGTGCGAGTTTAAGGGAAGAGAATCGGGTTTCAGAAAGGTGAGACTGCTGTGTACTGTTTTCGCTATTTTCACTCATGGGTGCGGAGGATAGCAGAAAGTTTGATCCAGCCTTAACAAAGTGTATGAATAAAAGGGTTGCAATGTGCTGGTGATTAGGCTGAAATAGCCAAAAATCTGGTAACCTTTCAGCGTTCTGCTGCTTCTGATCCCCATCCAATTTGTGCTTTTAGCGAGCTATTCAAATGAGTTGACAGGGCGGCAGTGCCGGTTGTAGGTTACAGAAATGTTATATTTTTATTGCAAGTTGGTGTTCAGACGCTACTCTTAATGGCTGAAGTCCAAGTGTAGTGGCCTGGATAAATTTCCTTCTCAAGGAGTGTGAAAACAATGAGTGACGATATCGTCTATATCACCGATGACAGTTTTGACGATGAGGTGCTGGCTGCTGAGTTGCCGGTATTGGTAGATTTCTGGGCAGAGTGGTGTGGTCCCTGCAAGATGATCGGTCCTGTGCTGGAAGAGATTGCAGGTGAGTATGCAGGCCGCGTCAAGGTGGCCAAGCTTAATATCGATGAGAACCCGAACACTCCGCCAAAATTTGGTATTCGTGGTATCCCGACCTTGATGCTGTACAAGGATGGAGCAGTTGAGGCGACCAAGGTCGGGGCGGTTAACAAATCTCAGCTTGCAGCCTTTATTGAGGAGAACCTCTAAAACATTTTGTCTGGAGATGGCTCAACTCCCGGGCCATCTCCTGTTTCTTTCTGTTGTACCTTTCTGCGGTCGCCCTTTTCAGTTCTGAATCTCCAAACGGGCACCGATCTTACTCTCTCTTTTTCTTTTTCCATGACTGAATCTACACAAGAACCGTCTGTTGACGAGAATGCATCCCAAAATGGGGTTGAAGCGGCCGTTGCGCCTGAAGCCAGTGAACCTGCTGCTGCGGAGGCTGTAGCAGAACAGCCTGAATCCAAAACGTCAGCAGAACAGAACTCGGAGGGGGAAGAGCGCCAGCAGAAGCGTCCAGCGCGCAAGAAACGTACGCTCTCCAGAAAAAACAACAACCGAAGAGATAACCGAGATCGGGATCATAATGAGCAGCAGGAGCAGGATGATCGCCCCAAGCGTGAGCCGATCACCATGAATCTGACCGATCTCAAGCTCAAGAGTGTGCCGGAACTGCACAAGATTGCGGAAGAGAATCAAATCAATCTGCCGAATCGTCAACGCAAGCAGGATCTGGTCTTCAACTTACTGAAGGGGTTGGCACGACAGGGCGATATTATTCTTGCCGGTGGCGTGCTCGAGATCCTGCCCGATGGCTACGGCTTCCTGCGATCTGCCGATGACTCCTATCTGGCTGGGCCGGATGACGTCTATGTCTCGCCCAACCAGATTCGCCGCTTCGGTATCCGTACCGGCGATACTGTCACTGGTACCGTGCGTTCGCCGAAGAAGGGAGAGCGTTACTTTGCCCTGCACCGTGTGGATAGCATCAATGGGGAAGAACCGGCCAAGAGTCGCGACAAGGTGCTGTTTGAGAACCTGACCCCGCTGCATGCCAACGAACGTCTGACCATGGAGCGTGGTAACGGCAGTACCGAAGATTTGACTGCACGTCTGATCGATCTCGCTTCTCCAATCGGTAAGGGGCAACGTGGTCTGATCGTCTCCCCACCGAAAGCGGGCAAGACGGTCATCATCCAGAATGTGGCCAAGGCGATTGAGTACAACCACCCCGAGGTTTCGCTGATCGTTCTGCTGATCGATGAGCGCCCGGAGGAGGTGACGGAGATGCAGCGTTCGGTCAAGGGTGAAGTGGTCTCCAGTACCTTCGACGAGCCGGCATCACGCCATGTACAGGTGGCGGAGATGGTGATCGAGAAGGCGAAGCGGATGGTGGAGCACAAGAAGGATGTGGTGATTCT
>CAYQFH010000078.1:0-12682 GCA_964416755.1 uncultured Piscirickettsiaceae bacterium
GTCAAGGGTGCAGTTCCTGGTGCCAAGGGTGGTGATCTGGTGATCAAGCCTGCGGTCAAGGCGAAGTAAGGAGATCATCATGGAATTGAATGTACGTGATTTTCCTGCAGGTGGTGATGCATCCAAGCTTTCCGTATCGGATGTTACCTTTGCTGCAGACTATAACGAAGCGCTGATCCATCAGGTGGTGACTGCTTACATGGCTGGCGCGCGTGCCGGTACCGTACAGCAGAAGAATCGCTCTGATGTGCGCGGTGGTGGTGCCAAGCCTTGGCGTCAGAAGGGTACGGGGCGTGCTCGTGCCGGTACCAGCCGTAGCCCGATCTGGAGAAGTGGTGGTGTCACTTTTGCTGCGCGTCCACGTAACTATGAGCAGAAGGTTAACCGCAAGATGTATCGTGCGGCGATGCGCTCCATCCTCTCTGAGTTGGTGCGTCAGGATCGTCTCACAGTAGTAGCAGATCTGGCGGTTGAGGGTCCTAAAACCAAGGCGCTGAATAGTGCGCTGAGTGGGTTGGATCTCAATAATGTTCTGATTGTCTCTGGCGAGGTCGATGAGAATCTCTATTTGTCAGCACGTAATTTGCCTCACGTAGGGGTCACTGATGTGACTGCAATGGATCCAGTCAGCCTGATCTCTTATGAGAATGTTTTGATGAGTGAGTCTGCGGTGAAGCAGATCGAGGAGGCGCTGGCATGAGCAATCAAGAACGTTTGATGAAAGTGGTACTGGCTCCACACATCACCGAGAAGAGTGCGATGGCTGCCGAACTGCGTAACCAGTATGTGTTCAAGGTTGCCAAAGATGCCAGGAAGCCTGAGGTCAAGGCGGCGATTGAAATGATGTTCGACGTCAAGGTCGATGGCGTAACCATCAGCAACGTCAAGGGCAAGACCAAGCGTAGCGGTATGCGTTTTGGCAAGCGTGCAAGCTGGAAGAAGGCCTTTGTCACTTTGAGTGAAGGTCAAGAGATTCAGTTCCTGGATGCAGAATAGCCGCAGAATAAGATTGAAGGGATAGAAAGATGGCAATCGTAAAATCCAAACCAACCTCTCCAGGGCGCCGTTTCGTCGTCTCTGTGAAGAATGCTGAGCTGCACAAGGGGCAGCCTCATGCAGCGCTGGTTGCAAAGAAATCCAAGAGTGGTGGCCGTAACAATGCGGGTCGTATCACAACCCGTCATCGTGGTGGTGGTCACAAACAGCGTTATCGTATCATCGACTTCAAGCGCAACAAGGACGGGATTCCGGCCAAGGTAGAGCGTCTGGAGTACGATCCAAACCGTACTGCGAATATCGCACTGGTGCTCTATGCAGATGGTGAGCGCCGCTACATCATCGCACCGAAGGGTGTCAGTGCTGGAACAGAGTTGATGTCTGGCAGTGGTGCCGAGATCAAGATTGGTAACACCATGGCACTGCGTGATATGCCACTGGGTACTACGGTTCACTGTATTGAGCTGAAGCCAGGCAAGGGTGCACAGATTGCGCGCTCTGCGGGCACCTCCGCACAGTATGTTGCGAAAGAGGGACCCTTCGCTACCCTGCGTCTCCGTTCGGGTGAGATGCGCAAGGTGTTGCTTGACTGCCGCGCAACCATTGGTGAGGTGAGCAATGGCGAGCACTCACTGCGCAAGCTGGGCAAGGCAGGTGCAACGCGCTGGCGTGGTGTTCGTCCAACCGTCCGCGGTGTTGCGATGAACCCGGTCGACCATCCGCATGGTGGTGGTGAAGGCCGCACCTCTGGTGGCCGTCATCCGGTCTCTCCATGGGGTATGCCAACCAAGGGTTACAAGACCCGTTCCAACAAGCGTACCGATCAGTACATCGTACGTCGTCGGAACAAGAAGTAATTAGATAAATAACTGAACTGAGGAAACCAACGTGCCACGTTCAATTAAAAAAGGTCCATTTATCGATGAGCATCTTCGCGCCAAGGTGAAGCATGCTGTCGAGAACAATGAGCGTCGACCAATCAAGACCTGGTCAAGAAGATCAATGATCATGCCCGAGATGATCGGCCTGACTATTGCTGTTCATAATGGTCGTCAGCATGTACCTGTTCTGATCAACGAGAACATGGTTGGCCACAAGCTGGGTGAGTTCGCACTGACCCGCACCTACCGTGGTCATGCGGCTGATAAGAAGGCGAAGAGATAAAGGTAGAGATCATGGAAACAGTTGCAAAGCTTAGAAATGCAAAAATCTCTGCGCAGAAGGCGCGTCTGGTCGTTGATCAGATCCGCGGTATGCAGGTAGAGGCTGCAGTGGATCTGCTGCGTTTCAGCAACAAGAAGGCAGCGCATATTGTGGGCAAGGTGCTCAACTCTGCGATCGCCAATGCTGAGCACAACGAAGGTGCAGATATCGATGAATTGAAGGTCTCTACGGCATTTGTCGACGAGGGTCCAACTTACAAGCGAATTCAGCCTCGTGCGAAGGGTCGTGCGAACCGAATTCTTAAACGAACCAGCCATATCAGTGTGGCTGTATCTGATCGCTGAGGAATAGCGGAATGGGTCAAAAAGTACATCCAATTGGTTACCGTCTGGGTTATATCAAGGACTGGAACTCTACCTGGTATGCGGACAGCAAGGATTATGCAGACCAGCTGCATGCCGATCTTACTATCCGTGATTTTCTGAAGCAGCGCCTGGCTCAGGCCTCTGTTAGTAAAATCCAGATTGAGCGTCCATCCGGCAATGCTCGTATCACCATTCATACCGCTCGTCCAGGCATCGTGATTGGCAAGAAGGGCGAGGATATCGAGAAGCTGCGTCGTGAAGTGACTGCAAAGATGGGTATTCCGGTTCAGATCAATATCGAAGAGATTCGCAAGCCTGAATTGGATGCACAATTGGTTGCTGAAGGGATTGCACAACAGCTGGAAAAGCGTATCATGTTCCGCCGCGCAATGAAGCGCTCTGTGGGCAACACCATGCGTCTGGGTGGCAAGGGGATCCGTATCAACGTATCGGGTCGTCTGAATGGTGCTGAGATTGCACGTACAGAGTGGTATCGCGAAGGTCGTGTACCATTGCACACGCTGCGTGCGGACATCGACTATGGGTTCGCTGAGGCGGCAACCACATACGGAATTATCGGAATCAAGGTCTGGCTCTTCAAAGGTGAGATCTACGATACCGCTGTTGTCGCTGATGAGAGCGAAACTTCAGAAAAGGGTGCCAAGTAGGTACTTGCTGTCTGGTAGTTCAAAGATTATTTAAGAGATAGGGAAGAAGAGCAATGCTTCAACCGAAAAGAACAAAATTTCGCAAGCAGCATAAGGGTAGAAACCGCGGCCTTGCGCAGAATGGTAACTCTGTCAGCTTTGGTGAGTTCGGCCTGAAGGCTACCGGTCGTGGCCGCATTACTGCACGTCAGATCGAGGCTGCGCGTCGTACCATTACCCGTCAGGTAAAGCGTGGTGGTAAGTTGACCATCCGTATCTTCCCTGACAAGCCGATTACCAAGAAGCCCCTTGAAGTGCGTCAGGGTAAGGGTAAGGGTAACGTTGAGTACTGGGTGGCTCAGATCCAGCCTGGTAAGATGTTGTATGAGATTGAGGGTGTTTCCGAGGAGCTGGCGCGCGAGGCGTTCAAGCTGGCCGCAGCGAAATTGCCTGTAGCGACAACTTTTGTAGCACGAACTCCTCTGTAAGGTGTAGTGATGAAAACAAGTGAATTGAGAGATAAGAGTGAAGCCGAGCTGCAGGAAGAGCTGCAGGGGATGCTTCGTGAGCAATTTAATCTGCGTATGCAGCAGGCGACCAACCAGCTGAGCGATAGCAGCCAGGTGAAGAAGGTGCGTCGCAATATTGCCCGTGTTAAAACCATCATTAACGAGAAAGGTGCCGCATCATGAGTGAGCAGACAAAGAGTGCACGTACCATCACTGGTCGCGTTGTCTCCAACAAGGGTGACAAAAGCATCACCGTAATGGTCGAGCGTCAGGTGAAGCACCCCATTTACAAGAAGTTCATCAAGCGTTCTACCAAGTTGCACGCCCATGATGAGAGCAATCAGGCCAATGAGGGAGATGTTGTCAAGATTGAGGAGTGTCGCCCAATCTCCAAGACCAAATCTTTCCGTCTGGTAGAAGTGGTAGAGAGCGCAGTTGCTGTATAAGCGGCTGAGAAAAGAATTAGCAGATAAAAATTTGGAGTAAAACCAATGATTCAGATGCAATCCACATTGACTGTTGCTGATAACAGTGGCGCCAAGAAAGTCATGTGCATCAAGGTACTTGGTGGTTCAAAGCGCCGTTATGCCGGTATTGGTGATGTGATCAAGGTGAGCGTGAAAGAGGCGCTGCCTCGTGGCAAGGTGAAGAAAGGTGATGTCTACAATGCAGTTGTGGTTCGCACCCGTAAAGGCGTACGTCGTCCAGACGGTTCATTGATCCGCTTTGACGGTAATGCAGCGGTCATGCTCAATAGCAAGCATGAGCCAATCGGCACCCGTATCTTTGGCCCAGTAACCCGTGAGCTTCGTGGAAAGAAATTCATGAAGATCGTCTCACTGGCTCCAGAAGTGATTTAACAGAGATTTTAGAGAAAGCAACATGCGCAAGATCAGAAAAGGTGATGAGGTTGTAGTCCTCACCGGGAAAGATAAAGGGCAGAGAGGCACCATTGCACGCGTAATTCCTGAGAAGGATCGTGTGATCGTGGATGGCGTCAATATGGTGAAGAAGCACACCAAGCCGAACCCTAATCTGGGTATTGCCGGTGGTATCGTTGAGAAGGAGATGCCGATCCATATCTCCAATGTTGCGATCTATAACAATGCAGCAGAGAAGGCAGATCGTGTTGGATTCAAGACGCTGGACGATGGCAAGAAGGTTCGTGTCTTCAAGTCTGACGGCGAAGTGGTCGACGCGTAATTGAGCGGTAGGAAAAGGTCATGAGTATCAGCAAACAACACTATAAAGAGACTGTTGTAAACCAGATGATGGAGCAGTTTGGTTACAAGAGTGCCATGGAAGTACCTAAAATCACCAAGATCACCCTCAATATGGGTGTTGGTGAGGCGGTTGGCGACAAGAAGATTCTGGATCACGCCTTGTCTGACATGGAGAAGATCGCAGGCCAGAAGCCTGTAAAGACATTGGCTCGTCTCTCTATCGCGGGCTTCAAGATTCGTGACGGCTGGCCTGTAGGTTGTATGGTTACTCTGCGCAAGGATCGTATGTACGATTTTCTGGATCGTCTGATCAGTATCGCTATCCCGCGTATTCGTGACTTCCGTGGCCTCAATGGCAAGTCTTTCGATGGTCGTGGCAACTACAGCATGGGTGTGACCGAGCAGATTATCTTCCCGGAGATTGATTATGACAAGGTTGACGCATTGCGTGGTCTGGATATCAGTGTAGTAACAACTGCAAAGAATGATGAAGAAGGCAAGGCGCTGTTGGCAGCGATGAACTTCCCATTTAAGAATTAATAGGAAATAGGATTTAGTAATGGCCAAGACCTCAATGATTCAACGTGAGATTCGCCGCGAGAAGCTGGTGAAGAAGTACGCTGCCAAGCGTGCAGAGCTGAAGAGCAAGATGTATGACAACGAGTTGTCTGTGGAAGAGCGTGCATCGGCACGTCGCAAGTTCAACATGCTGCCACGTGACTCCAGTTCAGTACGTCAACACAATCGTTGTAATCTGACCGGTCGTCCACACGGTTACTACAGAAAATTTGGCCTGAGTCGTAACAAGCTGCGTGAAGCGACCATGCGTGGTGATGTCCCGGGCCTGAGAAAGGCGAGTTGGTAAGTTTGAATCGATTCGATTCACTTCAACAGACTTAAGTATTTGGAATAAGTAAAGATGAGTATGCAAGACCCAATCGCGGATATGCTGACCCGCATCCGCAATGCACTGGCAGTTGAGAAACAGACGGTAGCGATGCCCTCTTCTCGTATGAAGACTGCAATTGCAACTGTAATGAAAGAGGAAGGATACATCTCCGACTTCTCTGTTGCTGAAGCGGATGGCAAGGCTGAGCTGAAGATTGAGCTCAAGTACTACCAGGGCCGCCCAGTGATCGAGATGATGAAGCGTGTTAGCCGTCCTGGTCTGCGTACCTACAAGGGCAAGAACGACCTGCCCTCTGTAAATGGTGGCCTCGGTGTAGCAATCATCTCTACACCAAAAGGGTTGATGACAGACCGCGCAGCCAAGGCTGCAGGTGTCGGTGGCGAAGTAATCTGCTACGTCTACTAATTACCGGTAATTGTTGAGTTCAGGAAAATACAATGTCTAGAGTTGCAAATGCCCCCGTCGAGATCCCTGCTGGTGTAGATGTCTCCATTAACGGGCAAAAGATTCAGATCAAAGGTGCAAACGGTAACTTCGACTACGAAGTGCATGAGACTGTTGGTGTAGAGCAGGAAGGCAATACTGTAAAGGTTGCTGCCAAGGGTGGTAAAGAGACCGTTGCGATGGCCGGCACTATGCGCGCCTTGATCAATAACATGGTTACTGGTGTGAGCAAGGGTTTCGAGAAGAAGCTGACACTGATCGGCGTAGGTTATCGTGCCAAGGCTGCGGGCAAGAGCCTCGAGCTAACATTGGGCTTCTCTCATCCTGTAAGCTACGCAATCCCTGAGGGGATCACTGTTGAGACTCCCTCTGCGACCGAGGTGATTGTCAAGGGGGCTGACAAGCAGAAAGTGGGGCAGGTTGCGGCTGAGATTCGTGCCTACCGTCCGCCCGAGCCTTACAAGGGCAAGGGGGTTCGTTATGCGGATGAGTATGTGATCCGCAAGGAAGCGAAGAAGAAATAATCGAAATAGATTTAGTTATTGGTTTAGAGATACCGAGATTGGTTACAGGATTGTTCAATGGATAAGAAGCAGAGTCGTCAACGTCGCGCAAGGCGTACACGTGCAAAGATCAGGGAGTTGGGTGTTGCTCGTCTGACTATTCACCGCACCCCACGTCACATCTATGCTCAGGTGATCGACAGTGAGGCGAAGGTACTGGCAAGCGCATCGACCGTACTGTCCGAGGTACGTAGTGCAGGTGGCACCGGTAATGTGGCTGCTGCCGCTACCGTAGGCAAGATGGTTGCCGAGCGTGCCAAGGCAGCAGGCGTCAGCCGTGTTGCATTTGACCGTTCTGGCTTCAAGTATCATGGACGTGTCAAGGCGCTGGCCGAGGCTGCCCGTGAGAATGGACTCGAGTTTTAATTGCATCTACCGTCAAAATAGATCGCTGAGTGAAGAATTAGGAAATCGAAGATGGCTGAGAAACAGTTCAAAAAAGAGAATGAAGATGACATGCTGGAGAAGCTGGTTGCCGTTAATCGCGTAGCCAAAACCGTTAAAGGTGGTCGCATCTTCTCTTTCACTGCGTTGACTGTAGTGGGTGATGGAAACGGAAAAATTGGTTTCGGATACGGTAAGGCGCGTGAAGTACCGCTGGCGATCCAGAAAGCGATGGAGCGTGCTCGTCGCAATATCAAGAGCGTTAACCTCAATGGTGGAACTCTGCAGTACCCAATCCGTGCCCGACACGGCGCTGCCGATGTCTACATGCAGCCAGCCTCTGAAGGTACCGGTATTATTGCCGGTGGTGCGATGCGTGCGGTATTCGAGGTGGTTGGTGTACATAACGTACTGGCCAAGCGTAACGGTTCATCCAATCCAATCAATGTGGTTCGTGCAACCATCAAGGGTCTGACCGACATGAACAGCCCTGAGCAGATTGCAGCGAAGCGCGGCAAGACAGTTGAAGAGATTCTGGGGTAAAGCGTCATGGCAAATAACACAGTTACAGTGACACTGGTCAAGAGCCTGATCGGTCGTCTTCCTGCACACAAGGCTTGTGCGGCAGGTCTCGGGATTCGCAAGATGCATCAGACGGTAACCGTCTCCGATACACCTGAGAATCGCGGAATGATTAACAAGATCAGCTATATGCTGAAGGTTGAGGGTTAAGTCATGCGTCTCAATACAATCAAGCCAGGTGAAGGTGCCAAAAAGACAGCCAAGCGCGTAGGTCGCGGTATCGGTTCTGGTCTCGGTAAAACTTGTGGTCGTGGTCACAAGGGGCAGAAGTCCCGTTCCGGTGGTTATCATAAAGTGGGTTTTGAGGGCGGTCAGCAGCCACTGCAGCGTCGTCTGCCCAAGGTTGGTTTCCGTTCACGCAAGGCTCGCTATGTGGCCGAAGTACGTCTGCACGAGCTGGCAAAGGTCGCTGCGGCTACTGAGGGTGCGGTCGATCTGTTGGCGCTGAAGGCAGCCAACATCGTCGGTCACGACATCAAGCGTGCCAAGGTGATCGCCTCTGGCGAGATCGAGAGTGCCGTGACCATTACCGGCTTGGGTGTTACTCCGGGTGCTCGTGCTGCGATTGAAGCCGCTGGCGGCAAGATCGAAGAGTAACCTCTGTTCAATCTGTAGCGAGGATTTTGGATCATGGCACAGCAAATGGGAGCGGGCGCAGATAAACTGGCCGAGCTGAAATCCCGTTTATGGTTTGTGCTGGGTGCGATCATTGTCTATCGCATGGGGGCACACGTCCCGGTTCCCGGCATCAACCCGGTTGCGCTGCAGGCGATGTTTGATGCCCAGTCGGGCACTATTCTGGATATGTTCAACATGTTCTCCGGTGGTGCCTTGATGCGGCTGAGTCTGTTTGCGCTAGGTGTCATGCCATACATCTCCGCATCGATTATCATGAACCTGTTGACGGTTACCTCTCCAAAGCTGGAGCAGCTGAAGAAAGAGGGGCAGGCTGGTCGACGCAAGATTACCCAATATACCCGTTACGGTACGCTGGTACTGGCCACCTTCCAAGCGCTTGGTATCTCCATCGCGCTGGAGTCACAGTCTGCCGGTGGCATGAACGTGGTGATTGATCCCGGTCTCGGCTTCCGTTTTGTTGCGGTAACCACTCTGGTCACCGGTACCATGTTCCTGATGTGGTTGGGTGAACAGATTACCGAGCGTGGCATCGGTAACGGTATCTCTCTAATCATTTTTGCAGGTATTGTGGCAGGCCTCCCCTCTGCAGTGGGTGGTACCATGGAGCTGGCGCGCACTGGTGAAATGCACGCCATCACGGTGCTGGTACTCTTTGTAGGCGCAATCCTGGTTACAGCTTTCGTTGTATTCGTAGAGCGTGGGCAGCGTCGTATTACCGTCAACTATGCCAAGCAGCAACGTGGTGGGAAGATGTATGCAGGACAGAGCAGCCATCTGCCTCTGAAGGTCAATATGGCTGGTGTAATTCCACCGATCTTCGCCTCCAGTATCATCCTCTTCCCGGCGACCATGGGTAGCTGGTTTGGTAGTGGTGAAGGAATGGAGTGGATGAAGGATCTGGCCACTACACTTTCGCCTGGACAGCCGCTTTACGTCGCCTTCTATGCAATTGCGATCATCTTCTTCTGTTTCTTCTATACCGCGCTGGTATTCAACCCGAAAGAGACAGCAGATAATTTACGCAAGTCTGGAGCATTTATTCCCGGAATCCGTCCTGGCGCGCAGACTGCAAAGTACATTGACAAGGTGATGACCCGTTTGACGCTGATCGGTGCAGGCTATATTACTGCCGTCAGTCTGTTACCGGAGTTCCTCATCATCAAGTGGAATGTCCCATTCTACTTTGGTGGTACTTCACTGCTGATTATTGTAGTAGTGATTATGGATTTTATCTCTCAGGTTCAGTCGCACCTGCTCTCTCATCAATATGATGGGTTGATGAAGAAGGCCAATCTGAAAGGGCATGGGCGTAGCGGTCTGTAAGACGCTCGACCGAAGATAGCAAAGAAGTTCTGGAGTAAGAAAATGAAAGTTCGCGCATCAGTCAAGAAAATGTGTCAGCACTGCAAGGTGATTCGTCGTAACGGTGTTGTTCGTGTGATTTGTAGCAAAGATCCAAAGCATAAACAGCGTCAAGGCTAATTGCACAATTTCTTAACGATAATAGTTGATTTTTGAATAGAGTATAGGTATCCTTTCGCGCCCTCCGCGTAGCATAGAGCGTTATGTTGCGTGGACGAGTTGTAGTGGGATCATTTAGGAGAAGAGCCAGATGGCACGAATCGCGGGTGTAAACGTACCTGATAACAAACATGCTTGGGTTGCACTGACCTCAATCTACGGGATTGGGCGTACACGTGCATATGACATATGTGCAGCAGCCGGAATTGAGGCATCGACCAAGATTCGTGAACTGGAAGAGAGTCAGCTGGAGAATATTCGTACTGAAGTCGGCAAGCTCACAGTAGAAGGTGACCTACGTCGTGAAGTCTCCATGAATATCAAGCGTCTGATGGATTTGGGTACCAACCGTGGTATTCGTCATCGTCGTGGTCTGCCTGTTCGTGGTCAGAACACCAAGAACAATGCACGTACCCGCAAGGGACCGAAGAAGCCGATCAAGCGATAAGTGCTTCACAAAAAATAATGTTTTACTTAAATTACAGGTTTTAGAGTTTTATGGCCAAGGCATCTGCTTCCAAGCGTAAAAAGGTGAAAAAGAACGTCCCTGAGGGGATTGCTCACGTTCACGCGACTTTCAACAACACCATCATCACTATTACAGATCGTAAGGGTGATACGCTCTGCTGGGCAACTTCTGGTGGTAGTGGTTTCCGTGGCTCACGTAAAAGTACACCTTTTGCTGCACAGGTTGCTGCAGAACGTGCTGGTACCCAGGCACAGGAGTATGGCCTGAAGTCTGTAGACGTTCGCATCAAGGGCCCAGGCCCAGGCCGTGAATCTTCAGTGCGCGCGTTGAACAACATCGGTATCCGCATCAACAGCATTACAGATGTGACGCCACTGCCACACAATGGCTGCCGTCCACCCAAGAAACGCCGCGTATAACGGTAATAGAGCAATCAGGAGAATATTACTGTGGCTAAATATACTGGACCCAAATGTAAGCTTTCCCGTCGCGAGGGGACTGACCTCGGACTGAAGAGTGGCCTGCGTGCCCTCGAGACCAAATGTAAGCCGGATCAACTGCCTGGTCAGCACGGTGCAGGTGCACGTGCACCACGCATGTCTGACTACGCACTGCAGCTGCGTGAGAAGCAGAAGGTACGTCGTATCTACGGTCTGCTGGAGAAGCAGTTTCGCAGCTACTACAAAGAGGCGGCGCGTCGCAAGGGCTCAACCGGCGAGAATCTGTTGCAGATCCTCGAGTCTCGTCTCGACAACGTCGTCTACCGCATGGGCTTCGGCTCTACCCGTGCCGAAGCACGTCAGTTGGTCAACCACAAGTCTATCCTGGTCAACGGCAAGGTCCTGAATATCCCTTCTTACCAGTTGAAGGCTGGGGATATGGTTTCTGTACGTGAGAAGGCGAAGAAGCAGGAGCGCATCAAGATGGCTCTGCAACTGGCCCCACAGACCCGTGAAGACGCCGAGTGGATCGACGTAAACAGTGAGAAGATGGAGGGCAACTTCAAGAATGCCCCGGATCGTTCCGATCTCTCTGCAGAGATCAACGAACATCTGATCGTCGAGCTCTACTCCAAGTAAGCGTTGAGTTCATCGTAACTCCAATCTATTCCGAGGTCTGATTTAGATGCAAGGTTCCATCAAAGAATTCCTGAAGCCCAAGCTGGCCAATATCAAGAACATCGATACCAACCATATCCAGGTTGCGATCGAGCCGCTGGAGCGTGGTTTTGGTCATACACTGGGTAATGCGCTGCGTCGCATTCTGCTCTCATCCATGCACGGTAGTGCGATCACAGAGGTGCTGATTGATGGCGTCAGTCATGAGTACTCCGCTATCGAAGGGGTACAGGAAGATGTGATTGATATCCTGCTGAACCTCAAGGGTGTAGCGATCAAGCTGGGCGCACACTCCGAGGCTGAGCTCTCGCTGAAGAGCAATGGCGCAGGCGCTGTCGTTGCCGGTGATATCACTGGAGATGATGTTGAGATCATCAACCCGGATCACGTCATTGCCAACGTCACTGACGGCAATGTTGAGCTGAACATGACGCTGAAGGTGACTACCGGGCGCGGCTATCAGCCTGCAACCGAGCGCTCCAGTGATGATGAGAGTAGTTCAATTGGTGCATTGCGCCTGGATGCCTCCTACAGCCCGATTGATCGTGTCAGCTACAGCGTAGAGGCGGCACGTCTCAAGCAGCGTACTGACCTGGATCGTCTGGTGATTGATCTGCAAACCAATGGCACCATCGATCCTGAAGAGGCGATCCGTCGTGCTGCAACCATCCTCCAGACTCAGCTGGAGTCCTTCGTTGAGCTGCACACCGAGGAAGAGGAAGAGGCTGCTGCCGAGGATGAGCCAGAGGTCGATCCAATTCTGCTGCGTCCAGTGGATGATCTAGAACTGACTGTACGTTCTGCCAACTGCCTCAAGGCAGAAGCGATCATGTACATTGGTGACCTGATTCAGCGCACCGAGACCGAGCTGCTGAGAACCCCAAATCTTGGCAAGAAGTCACTGAACGAAATCAAGGATGTACTGGCGTCCCGTGGACTTTCCCTCGGTGTGCGTCTGGAGAACTGGCCACCAGCCAGCATCCGTGAAGATAAAACTGCGTAATTGATTGCGTAGAGATAACGATAAAAGAGTAGAAGATCATGCGTCATCGTCATAGTGGAAGACAACTAAACCGTAACAGCAGCCACCGCAAGGCTATGTTCCGTAATATGAGCAACTCCCTGTTTCAGCACGAGCTGATTCGCAC
>CAYQFH010000079.1:0-6648 GCA_964416755.1 uncultured Piscirickettsiaceae bacterium
TCCGCTTGTCCTTTGACCTTATCGAGCTTCTTTTGAGCCTTTCGGGTACGTTCACGCTCACGTTTGGCCTTGAACGAAGATCCAGACAAGGCTGCCTCACGCTCTTGCATAGATCGCTCCTGCTCTTGTCGCCTGGATACGATAATCTGTCGAAGACTCCACCCCTTGTATAGCAGTGAAGCAACACCCACTGCCGAGACCAGAAGATAGAGCAGTGCGAGAAACAGAGCCGCTGCACCATCGATCTCCAGCTGAACAATCTGCACCGCATAGAGCGCAGGAGTGAGCATAAAGACCGAGTAGACTGGATTGATCGCAGTCAGTCGATGAAACAGTTGGGTCGGAGTACGCACTGCACGTGCATCCTCGGAGAGCAGTTTATAGAAGAAAAATATGGCGATGATGAATAGACCCGAGACGATGGCGTGAGAGGTCACATTCTCAATCTTACCTTGTGTGTAGAGCAGCACAATGAAGGGGACGTGGGATAGCCCATAAATTGTGATCGCACTGTAGAGCGCAAACATCATCTCTGAGCGTTTATGTTTTGTTTCGGCATTCATAGGTCAAATTGTACTCATAGTGTGATGTAGGGGGCAGGCATCTGAATCACCCCTAGATTGTTGGGCACCATCCAATAAATCGAGCAGACCGCTCAAACCTCTTCAATCAGATCAAGATCAAACAGCCGCTGAGCAAGCAGCGGACTCTCCACTGCCGTTAATACCCTGCGGTTGCAAAAGTCGATCAGGCTGTTTTCATCCACACCACTGGCGTCCAGTGGAGATCCATTGATAAAGACACAGGTCTTTTCATCAATCTCCAGATAACCGACTTTACAAGCGGGATGGAGCCGATACTCTGCACTCCCATCCAGCTCCACCCCCTGCTGTTGATATTCAAATTGCTGCATGATTTGCCGGTCTAGCGGATCCAGTTTGGTGACAAATTCGGCAAATCCGGCGGTTGAAATTTCGGATATTTGATTCGCCATTTTCACCGCTGAATCTGGAATATGTGCAGGACGGGGTTCACTGTCCCAGACAGGATCTTGATAGTAGTCCTGGTCGGCTCCATCCGCGAGCTCCTCAAACATCTCTTCCGCACTATACGATCGATAACCGAAGGAGAGGCTGGTGCAATCATCACTTAAACTGACCCCATGATGGGCCACCTTGGGAGGGATGTACAAGAGATCCCCCGCCTCAACCTCGAACTGTTGCTCCGCAGTGAACTGCTTCATGATCCGGAGTGGTACGCCCTCCAGATAATTATCCAGACTGCAATACTGACGACTCAGTGCCCAGTGTCGTTTGCCACTCCCTTGCAGCAAAAACACATCATAGTGGTCAAAATGGGGGCCAACACTCCCCCCCTTCGCAGCATAAGAGATCATCACATCATCAAAACGCCAGCGTGGAATGAAGTTGAAATGGTCAATCAAGGCCTCCACTTCCGGGATGAATCGATCCACCCCTTGAACAAGCAGTGTCCAATCCGCTTGCGGAAGATCGGCAAAGGTCTCTTCTGGAAAGGGGCCTTCACTCAATGACCATCGGTTATCTCTCGTCGATCCTGTAATAAGCCTGGATTCAAACTCCTCTTCAAGAGAGAGCCCAGCCAACTCATCCGCTGAGAGGGGCGAGATGAAACCGGGCAGGGCCTGCTTGATTAACAGCGGTTTTTTCTGCCAATAGTCCGACAAGAACTCTTCTTGTGAGATCGCACCGAAAGAGATCATGATTTTGAACTGAACAAGAAGAAAAAGCCGCTTCCCATCCAGCACCGTTTCAAGATACTGCTCTGACTCTGTAACAATGCCCTAAAATCAGACATGGGTCGGCAACCCCTACTCTTCCAAGTATCGATAAAACAGCGGTGCAATCTGTTCCAACCAGCTGTCATCAATTTGGAACGCCCCCATCTGCGCAAAGAAGTCCAACAAGACCAGTGCATTGAGGTTGGCATCCTTACCCTCCAACCCCCTCAATCGCTGATTGAAGGCGACGTTTACGCTGTTGATATCACGATAGATCTCTTTCAGCACTTCGAGGTCAAACTGCGGTGTCTTCTGATGTTTAAGCCGCATGTACTGCGCCACCAGAAAACCGGAGATGGCACGAAAGAAGGTCTCCTCCATGGAGGCAAAGGGCTGGTGGGTATAGGCCATTGGGCGCAGCTTATCGAGCAGCGGGCAGCCACTGGTCGCCATGATCAACCCCATCATTGAGCTGAGGCCGGTCTGCAGGTCACACTTCTGCCCGATCTGTCTGCCGCGAAAGGTGACTACGGTGGTGACTGGCGTATAGGAGAACTGGTCTCTGAAGGGGAGCACGACACTGCCAAGATTGACTGCAACCGGGCACATCGCTCCCGGCGCACTGGGAAGGGTACAGCCGGGACATTTATGAAAATCGAGATTCATCCATGGCACCGGAGCCGCCTTGATTGATCCGGGTAGCAGTTCAAAGCTGTTGTCATCAAATTTCAGGTCGATGATGTCAACACGGCGATCTTCATAGGTAAATTTGTAGCGTACTTCCACGCAGTGGTCTCTCTGGCTAGGCTGAGGAGCGCTCCATCAGCGGTTTCATGGTCGACAGCAGGGTCTTGAACAGGTGTGGTGTCCCCTTCTCCTCCTCCGCCAGCAATGCCTTCATATGGGCACGTTGGGTCGGTTTAGTATAACAAGCAGGACAATTTTCTATAACTATAGGTAGATTTGCCTCAACCGCGAAATCTTTCAGCTGTCTTTCGCGCGCATAGACCAGGGGACGAATCACCCGCAAATCCTCCGCATCGATGGTGTAGTGGGCCTTCATGGTGTTGAGTCGCCCCTCATGGAAGGCGGACATCAGAAAGCTTTCAGCCAGATCATCCAGATGCTGCCCCAGTGCCAGTACATTGAAGCCCTTCTCTCTCAGAGTGGTGTACATGATGCCGCGCTTCATTCGTGCACACCAGGAGCAGAAAGAGTCTCCCTTCATGTGGTTCTCGGCCTGCTCCATGATCGGCTGTGCGATCAAATGCCAGCCCACTCCAAGCGACTCCATGTAACTGCGCAGCACCTCCGGTTTGAAGGTCTCCATCTCCGGGTCGACCGTCATCGCCTCCACTTCAAAGCGGATCGGCGCATGACGCTGCAGATGGAGTAGTATATGGAGCAGCGAGAGGGAGTCTTTTCCACCGGAGAGCCCCAACATCACCCGATCCCCCTCCCGGATCATCTCATAATCGGCAACAGCTCTTCCCACCTGACGCAGTAGTGATTTGGGAGGGATAATGAATGCTTTTTTGCTCAAATTTATACCTTGATAAATTTAAATTATACTATATCCTACACACTTCCTGAACAACACTCCTGAGGAGGGAGCACCATGAGCACTGACGCAATTACCTCAATCACCCCCGCTGAAGCGTGGCAGATAGTACAGGATAATCCCCGTGCCTTGCTGATTGATGTGCGTTCCAGTATGGAATATCTCTTTGTCGGCCACCCCGTCGGCGCAGTACATATCCCCTGGATTGATGAGCCGGATTGGGAGATCAACGAACACTTCTCGGTGGAGATTCGAAAATTGATTCTGGGTGGTATACATGAAAACGAGACAATCTCCAGTGCACCAATCATTCTCATCTGCCGCAGTGGCAAACGTTCACTTGAAGCGGGTCGCAAATTGGTCGAGGATGGGCTGACCGAAGTCTTCAACATTGACGAAGGTTTCGAAGGGGAGTTGGATGAAAACCATCAGCGTAGTACAGTAGGCGGCTGGCGATTCCGTGGACTGCCATGGGAGCAGTGCTGAAGCTGAACAGATTCCACTTCAGCAGCGGTCGCCACCCAGGAGTGACCAATGGCTGAAGCAGAAGATAACAAACAGAAACAAAACAAGAATTCCCCGCTGATGATCGGCGCTATCGCCGCTGGTGGTGGTATGGCGCTGTTCATGCTGAGCATGGGCATCAACATGCACAACATGACCAATGCGGTAATGCAGATGGGCAAGGATGTCACCAGTATGTCGCAGGATATGCGGGATATGCGCAACCGCATGTCATCAATGGCGCAAAGTATGGCGCAGGGGCAAGCAGGCATGTCGGAGGATTTCAAACAGGTGCGCATCGGCATGCAGTCGATGTCGGCCAATATGGGGGGGATGGCGCAGGACATGCACCAGCTCAACCGCAACATTAGCGGTATGTCTGGACAGATCAACGGCATGTCGGAAAATATCGGGCTGATGTCGAATGCTATCGGTGGCATGCAGGGTGATATCGGCCAGATGAACATCGCCATCAACAATATGGATCAAAACATGGCGCGGATGGCGTATGACATCAACCTCTTCACCGAGCCGGAAAAGTTGATGTTCCCCTTCAGTCGCTAGCTGACCATGATCGGGCTGTTGCAACGGGTCACCTCCGCCGAAGTGCATGTGGCCGAGCAGTCGATCGGCAGGATCGGACAGGGATTGCTGGTACTGATCGGTGTCGAGCCGGAGGACAATCAACAGACGCTCAATCGTCTACTGAAACGGATACTGGGCTACCGCATCTTTTCCGATTCTGAAGACAAGATGAACCTCTCGCTGCAACAGATCAACGGAGGATTACTACTGGTGCCTCAGTTCACCCTCGCAGCGGATACCCGCAAGGGAATGCGCCCCGGATTTTCAACTGCCGCCACTCCTGCATTGGGTGAGACGCTGTTTCAACAACTGGTCGACCATGCCCGTACACTTCACCCGATTGTGGAACAGGGGGAGTTTGGTGCCGATATGCAGGTGTCACTGGTCAACGATGGGCCAGCAACCTTCCTGTTACGCTCTTGAGATGAGCCACATACGTGGCCGGCACATACATAGTCAGATCAGGAATCAGGAGAATCTCTGCAACGCCTCGGAATCTTCCAGCACCACGTTGCGACCACTCACCTGAATCAGGCCGGAGCCCTTGAGTTTCTGGAAGGAACGGCTCACAGTCTCTACCGCCAGTCCCAAGTAGCTGGCGATATCATCACGAGACATCGGCAGGCGAAACTCGGCTGCTGGGAAACCATGATATTCAAAACGTTTCGAGACCATATAGAGAAACAGTGCAACACGCTGCTCTGCACGGTGTGCTGCCATCAAGCCGGTCCACTGCTCATTCTTCACCTGATGGCTCATCGCAATTAGCAACCCCTGATGAACCGGACTGTTGCCGGAGTCATCCGCCATGAAGGTCGCCTGCGGGAAGTAACAGACCTGACTATCCTGCAGCGCCACTACAGAGCGCCCGTATTGGCCGGTACTGACCCCCTCTGCCCCAATGATCTCGCCCGCAAAGTGGAAACCGGTCACACGCTGCTCCCCGCCGGGAAGCGTGACCACGCTCTTGAACGCCCCCTCATGCACCGCATAGAGGAACTCGAACTCACTACCCGCCTGACAGATGGTCGCATCCTTTGGCATGTTGTGTTGAGGAGTGACTTCACCCAGATTCTCGCCAGCCACACGATGCTGCCCAGCCTGCTCGACCTGTCGACAGACATCATTCAGTTCACATTTCGGACAGAGGACTGCGGGCTGCTTTTTATTGACCATAGTACTGTTTCGAGAATATTTCGCATTTATCAGAATATTGGAGAATACTATAATTCCCTACAATTCATATATGATCTTAATCAATTTTTTCATCGTTAACTACTCAAGAGTTCAATAACCTGCAAGAACAGGGTATTCTATTGAGCTGAAATCCGTCGCTAACATGAGATTTAACCCGTATGAGCAACCGTACAGCCTCCGTTGAACGAGAAACCTTGGAGACCCAGATTCAGATCACTGTTGATCTGGATGGTACAGGGGACTCTTCCCTCTATACCGACATCCCTTTTCTGGAGCACATGCTGGACCAGGTAGCCCGTCACGGGTTGATTGATCTGACCATTCAGGCCAATGGCGATCTCCATATCGATGGCCACCACACCGTGGAGGATATCGGTATCACGCTGGGGCAGGCTGTTACCAAAGCACTGGGCGACAAGCGCGGCATCAACCGTTATGGACATGCCTATGTGCCACTGGATGAGGCACTATCACGGGTGGTGATCGACTTCTCAGGCCGTCCCGGGCTGGAGTTTCATGTAGATTTTCCCAGCGGCTCCATTGGTGAATTCGAGACTGAACTCTTCTACGAGTTCTTCCAAGGGTTCGTCAACCATGCTGGTGCTACCCTCCATATCGACAACCTGCGTGGTCGCAACAGCCACCACATCGCCGAGACCATCTTCAAGGCCTTCGGTCGCGCTATTCGTGTGGCGATGTCTGCCGATATCCGTATGGGCGAGCAGCTTCCCTCCACCAAAGGCGCGCTCTAATGTCCACCATTGCTGTCATTGACTATGGCATGGGGAATCTGCGCTCAGTCTCCAAGGCACTGGAGCATGTCGCCCCCGATCTGAATATTGTGGTCACCGATGATACGGAAGCCATCCGCAGTGCCGAGCGCATCGTCTTCCCCGGTGTGGGCGCAATGCGCGACTGCATGGGTGCATTGGAACAGCACAACCTCTCTGCTCTGGTGAAGGAGGTGGCCAATGACCGCCCCTTCCTCGGTATCTGTCTCGGCATGCAGCTTCTGCTCGACCACAGCGAGGAGAATGGCGGC
>CAYQFH010000079.1:6748-12260 GCA_964416755.1 uncultured Piscirickettsiaceae bacterium
AAAGCTAACTTTTACGAACGAGTACCCGATTATGTTGATTATCCCCGCCATTGATCTGAAAGATGGAAAGTGTGTACGCCTGCGTCAGGGCATCATGGAGGATGAGACCGTCTTCTCCGATGACCCGGTATCGATGGCTGCGCAGTGGGTGGAACAGGGGGCACGTCGTCTCCATCTGGTCGATTTGAATGGTGCGTTCGACGGCGAGCCCAAGAATGCCGATGTAGTGACCGCTATTGCTGCAGCATACCCGGATCTTCCAATTCAGATCGGTGGCGGAATCCGTACTCGCGAAACTGTACAGACCTATCTCGATGCCGGTGTGCAGTATGTAATCATCGGCACCAAGGCGATCACTGAACCCGACTTTATCCGTGATCTCTGCAAAGAGTTTGCAGGCCATGTCATCGTTGGCATCGATGCCAAGGATGGAATGGTAGCGATCAACGGCTGGGCCGAGGTCTCCAACCAGAATGCGACCGATGTCGCCAAATCCTTCGAGGCCGACGGGGTCTCCGCCATCGTCTATACCGACATCAGCCGTGACGGCATGATGCAAGGGGTCAACGTGGAGGCCACCAAGAATCTGGCTGACGCGGTCAATATCCCGATTGTCGCCTCCGGAGGCATCACCAACATGAGCGACATCGAAGGACTCTGCGCAGTGGCCGACCACGGCATCATGGGTGCGATTACCGGACGTGCCATCTATGAAGGCACCCTCGACTTTGCAGAAGCGCAACGTTACTCTGACGAGGCGAAGTAGGATGGGGCTAGCGAAGAGAATTATCCCCTGCCTCGACGTCGATCAGGGACGTGTGGTCAAGGGGGTGCAGTTTGTTGATATCCGTGATGCCGGTGACCCGGTTGAGGTGGCCAAACGCTACGACGAGGAGGGAGCTGACGAAATCACCTTTCTCGATATCACCGCCAGCCATGAGGGGCGAGATACCATCGTCCATGTAGTGGAGCAGGTGGCCAGTCAGGTCTTTATCCCGCTCACTGTGGGCGGTGGTATCCGCGAAGTGGCCGACGTGCGCCGCATGCTGAATGCTGGTGCCGACAAGGTGGCGATCAACACTGCAGCGGTCTTCAACCCGGAATTTGTGCGCGAGGCCTCGGACAAATTTGGCTCACAATGTATTGTGGTGGCAGTCGATGCCAAACGTGTTTCCGAAGATGGTGAACCGCTGAAATGGGAGATCTTCACCCACGGTGGGCGCAAGCCGACCGGGATTGATGCGATCGAGTGGTCACAGAAAATGGTGGAATATGGCGCAGGAGAAATTCTGCTCACCAGCATGGATCGTGACGGCACCAAACAGGGTTTCAACCTGCCGCTCAACAAGGCGGTGAGTGAGGCAGTCTCGGTTCCTTTGATCGCTTCTGGTGGGGTCGGTAACCTGCAGCATCTGGCCGATGGCGTTCTGAAGGGCGGTGCCGATGCAGTACTGGCAGCCAGTATCTTTCACTTCGCCGAGTATACGGTCGGTGAGGCCAAGCAGTTTATGGCGGATCAGGGGATTGAGGTACGACTGTAATAACCTATTCTATGGTTATCAAACAGACAATTTAGAGGTGTTGCAATGAGTAACTGGATTGATGAAATCAAATGGGATGAGAACGGATTGGTGCCGGTCATCGCCCAGGAGGTGGGCAGCGGGGATATCCTGATGTTTGCCTGGATGAATCGCGAGGCACTACGTCTGAGTGAGGAGACCGATACTGCGGTCTACTGGTCACGCTCCCGCCAGAAGTTGTGGCACAAGGGAGAAGAGTCGGGTAACCAGCAGATCATCCACTCCATGCGACTCGACTGTGACAAGGATGTGCTTCTGATCACCGTCGAACAGAAAGGGGGAGTTGCCTGCCACACCGGACGCCACAGCTGCTTCTATCGTCTGCTTAATGATCAACAGTGGGAGACCACCGAACCGGTGCTGAAAGATCCGAAAGAGATGTACAGCAAGTGAAACAACTTGCAACGCTTTTTCTGTTACTGACACCACTACTGACGTACGCTGGTGGCAAGGAGACCGCAACCATCTGGTCGGCAGTACAGGTGCTGGAGGACATTCTCAATGAGCCCTCCGAAGAGACCCTGCCAATCCATCTGCTGCAACGCAGTGACGGGGTGGTGATTCTGCCCGGCATGATCAGTGTGGGCTGGGGCGTCGGTGTCAGCCATGGCAGCGGTGTCATGCTTTTCCGTCAGGATGATCAGTGGAATGATCCGGTCTTTGTCACCATGAGTGGTGCCAGCTTCGGCTACCAGATTGGGGCACAATCGAGCGATGTGATTCTCACCTTCAAGCGCCCCAATACTATCCATGAACTGCTCGATGGCAAGATCACTCTGGGTGTCGACGCAGCCATTGCCGCTGGCCCTGTTGGGCGGGATACCACTATCGCCACCGATCCAATGCTGGATAGCGAGATTTACTCTTGGTCGCGTAGTCGCGGACTGTTCGCTGGTGTTGCACTGGATGGCTCTGCACTATCGGTTGATGAGACCGCCAATGCCAATTTCTACAACCAACCGGGCATCACGGGAGAAGAGATTCTGCAGCGTCCGGCCGGGAATCGTTCCAGCGGTCTGCGTCGACTCAAGGCACTGCTGAATCAGAATGGAGAGTAACCAATGAGTGATGTGCTCAACCAACTGGCCGAGGTACTGGAGCAGCGCAAGGGGTCAGATCCCAAGGAGTCCTATGTCGCCCACCTCTACAACAAGGGTGTGGATACCATCCTGAAAAAGATCGGGGAGGAGGCCACAGAGACAGTGATCGCCGCCAAGGATGGTGATCGGGATCAGATTATCTATGAGATGGCCGACCTCTGGTTCCACTCCATGGTACTGCTATCCCAACAGGGGATTGCACCCGATGAGATACTGGGTGAACTGGAGCGCCGCTTCGGGCTTTCCGGACATGAAGAGAAGGCCTCAAGAGAGAAATAACGGGAGCAAATAGATGAGTGACGATTGCCTGTTCTGCAAAATGGTGGCTGGAGAAGTACCAGCGGATGTGGTCTATGAGGATGAGAAGATCCTGGTCTTCAAGGATATCTATCCGAAGGCTGAGGTACACCTGCTGATAATCCCGAAACAGCACACCCGAAACCTCACCACACTGACCGAGGCCGATGATGCGGTCATTGCACATATCATGCGTAAATCGGCTGAAATCGCCAGGGAACAGGGGCTGGATGAGGGGTACCGTGTCATCATCAATAATGAGCAGGGCGGTGGACAGGTGATCTTTCACCTCCACGCGCATCTGCTGGGCGGGAAAAATCTCCCCGGTTTCGGTTAAAGACACTATAATCACGAGCTGTTTCTTACTAATAAAGACAAACAAGGGAGTTGTACGATGGGCGTTGGAGGAATTGGAATCTGGCAGTTACTGATCATTCTGGTACTGGTCATCCTGATCTTCGGAACCAAGAAACTGAAGAATGTGGGTGGTGACCTCGGTGGTGCCATCAAGAATTTCAAGAAGTCAATGAAAGAGGAGGACTCCACGGAAAGCGCCAACTCCGAGCCTGCTCAGCTGAAACAGGCTGATGAGAATGTGGTCGAGGGTGAAAAAGTGGGAGAGAAAGAGAAGGCATAATGCCCCTCTTTGTTGAGCGCCTCTGACATAGAGGCCCGCCAAGCAACCTGCTAATGCAGGTTCATACTGTATATTTGGATCTCCCGTCATGTTTGATATCGGTTTCTGGGAACTGGCAATTATCGGTGTTGTGACCTTGATTGTGGTCGGCCCCGAACGTATGCCCGCGCTCGCGCGCACTGCCGGAAAGTGGGTTGGTCGTCTGACCCGCTTTATCAGTTCGGTCAAATCCGATATCGACCGTGAGCTCAAGGCCGAAGAGATGAAGAAGGCGATGGAGAAACACACCCAGAGTACCGGGCTCCATGAAATCATCGAAGAGACCAAGGCCGACATGGCAGATATCAAGCAAACCACCGATGAGGTTGTCACTGCCACCAACGAAGCTGCAATGGAGGCGGAGAGCACTGCACCCAACAATGACCATGAAAAGCGCATGAACAGGGACGAGTTCCAGCCATGAGCGATGAGAAGCTCGATATTGGAGTAGAACAGCCCTTTGTCAGCCACCTGATCGAACTGCGTGACCGCCTGCTACGCATCGTACTGGCCATTCTGGTACTGTTTCTGGCACTGTTTGGCTTTGCCAACGATATCTACCACTACATCGCAACACCACTGATGGCGCTGTTGCCTGAGGGACAAAGCATGATTGCCACCGGCGTCATCTCTCCCTTCCTCACCCCGTTCAAGCTGACACTGGTACTCTCCTTCTATATCGCCATCCCCTACATCCTCTATCAGATCTGGGGATTTGTGGCTCCCGGTCTCTACAAACATGAGCGTCGTCTGGTGCTGCCACTGGCTGCCTCCAGCACCATCCTCTTCTATCTGGGGATGGTCTTCGCCTACTATGTGGTATTCCCACTGATCTTCGCCTTCCTCACCACAACCGCACCGGAAGGGGTACAGGTGATGCCGGACATGAAGGACTATCTGGACTTCGTGCTCAAACTTTTCTTCGCTTTCGGTGTCGCCTTCGAGGTGCCAATTGCCACAATTTTGTTGTGCTGGATGGGAACCACCACCCCGGACAGCCTGCGCGAGAAACGTCCCTATGTGATCGTCGGTGCCTTCGTCATCGGCATGCTGCTGACTCCACCCGACATGATCTCCCAGACCCTGCTGGCGATTCCGATGTGGCTGCTGTTTGAGGCCGGCATCCTCTTTGCCCCCTTCTTTATGCCGAAAGATCGAGATGAAGAAGAGAAGAGTGCTGAACAGCCAGAACGTACTGAAAAGGGCACTGCAGAGGCCGACACAAGCACTAAAGTAGCCTCTGTAGCAACACCATCTGCCGCGTCAGCAACCTCTGATGACAAGGAAGAGGAGAGCTATACCCCTCCCTACGACTTCGATCCTACCGACTTCAAGAGCGACTATAACGCCCCCACCGATGAAGAGATGGAGGCAGAGCTGGATCGCATTGAGGCTGAAGAGAGCTCATCTGCAGAAGCTACTACAACAGAGGTGGAGGAATACAACTCTAGCGAAACCACTGCAGAGCCCGAACCGGATGAGGTGGAACAGGCCCGTATCGAACGTGAGCGCAAACGTGCCCAGCGTGAAGCTGACAACATCCGCCTCGACCACTATGAGGCACCACTCTCCGAACGCTATGAGCCGCTTGATGAAGAGTCTGAAAAGATGCTCGATGAGGAATTGGAGATGATGGATGGTGTCGTTGATACCAAAGATGCTGACAGCAGCGGCGAGTCTTCCAGCCGCTCATAGACCGGTTTGCCTTCAAAATGATGAACCGGCAGACACTTCAAACATCCCTACTCATACTTTCAGCCACACTACTGGCGGGCTGCGGTTCTACACCACAACGCCCGTTACCTGAGACTGCTGAGGTTACCGAGACTGCTGAGGTTACCGAGACTGCTGAGGTTACC
>CAYQFH010000080.1:0-6000 GCA_964416755.1 uncultured Piscirickettsiaceae bacterium
AATCGGGAACGTCAGTAAAATTTCTAACCAATGAAATAATTAATATAAATAACAGTCGCTTATATAAAATTTCAGCCAGTTATTTCACCAACAAAATACGTACTATTACGCATATCTTTGCCCATCAAAGTGGCTAAACTAGAGACTAACTATTTTTATAAAAATCAGACATTAAAGAAACGAGGGGCAGGGTTACAAATTTGAAGGGGAAAGCCACACCGTACTGCATGCAATAAGCCACATGCCTTTTACCTAATAAAGCCAATATGATTTTGGAGGGCTATGAAAATGAGAAAATTCACCTTTGATGACGATCTGGATTCAGGAGTTGAACCAGCAGAAGCCACTGGCTATCTTGTGATTGGCCTTTCTATTCTGCTTTTTGGATTGTTTCTTGGATAAACCAATATCAAGCAAATAGAGAAGGGCTTACCCCTTACCTGTCTGAAGCAACCTCAGTCAGGGACAGTTTCGGGTGGCCTACAGACAGGCCTCTGTTCTATTCGCTTCTTCTGCAAGACACTCTTTCCGAATGCAGAAGAGCACTGAAATGCATAGAGCACAGAGACCCAAATCAGGCTAAAAGCTATCCAGAAATGGAAACCAACTTCCGGTTGATCATTGTCGCAGGCATCATAAACCTCTGAGCAGGCAAAGAGTGACAACACGCTCCACAGGTCAACCTAACAGATAAAATTGCCATTACACAAAAAAGCATTCAAGATTAAGAGCATCGAATCTGCTGGAGAGATGCCTGATGGCCCCACACGACACCCAATCCTTCTTCACCCCAGAGCTATATAACAGCCATAGCGACCAGATGCTGGCCCCGTGCTACAACCTCGCCCATACCCTGCTCAACCGCTGTGGTGCTGATCACCTCTTTGTACCTATCCGCACAATGCAGTATCTTGCCATTATTGAGACTAATATCATCTGGTTTGTCGACAGCATGTCCTATGCGGTACAGGACGGCGAAGGAGGACGGATGACCACCCTCTCTTGGGAGCCTGACATTTCTCCTTCTGAACGAGAGAGTCTGGATCAGCCCGTCCCCTGTACGATCACCCACTATGGCGCAGATCAATCCGTAGTACTGACAAGACTACGAGGCGAGTTCATGCAGGCCATGCAGCAGCTTGATCAACGCTACCGCGACAAGCTGCCCGCCACAGACAGGCCGAAGATCCTCCCCTTTACAACAGTCCCTTCATAGTCTTTTACTCTACCATCTCCACTGTAGAGGAGCGGCTTGCCGCCAGTGCTCGAAACTCATCCACCAACTTGAAATCATCGATAAAGATGTGGTGGTTGGTGAACTGCATGATCTCGATGATGCACTGCTCCGGATCGGATTTGCACTCATAGCCTTTGATGATCGACTCTACAAACTGTTCAAATTTGCGATGGCCTTTATTGTGCTCTTCCAGTGCCGTTTCACTGATCGCCGTTGCCAGCAATGACTCCTCGAACTTCAGATGCCGAACCAGCACCTGATGAAACAGCCCGAACTGTTCAAGGAACTGTTCTCGATCAGCCCGAGGCTCCTGCTGTGCCAGGTCAATCAGCACATTACCGATTTTTGCCAGCTCCTGATGCTGTTCATCAATAACCGGATGCCCCACATTATGCATCATCGGTTCCCAATCCAGTTTCAGACACTGTAGTGTAAATGAATGGTCAAGTTGCATGGTCTGCCCTCAATACTACGGTTGCAATCAAGCGCTCGCCATCCATACAGCGGACAGCAGAGGCCACCCAACAGAAGCAGTCTATCCACTAACCAGCTGATAGCTCCCCTGTAACCGCTCCTCAATCATCTGGCCCCACTTGCGTTCGACCAGCGTGCGATAAATCTCACTCTTCTTGCTCTCTCTCAGTGCCTCCGGGCTGACAAAACGGATCTGACAGCAGAATGGGTATCCATTGCCATTCTGCTCCTGAACACTGATGGTGCAGTGGCGTACACCAGCCATCTCACTCAGCCGTCTTGCACCTGCCTTGCACATCTGCTCAACCTCTGTTGCATCCGATCCAATCACATTGAACAACAGCTGCTCGTCGACCGGATTCCAGCTGGCGCACTGCTCCAGAATCTCCGCAGCACGTCCTGCACTGCCCCAGAGTTTGAGACAGCGCTCTACCTCTGCCTGTACGGCCCGCTTCACATCCCGCTTGAGGTCGATAAAGCTCCCTTTTGGGTTTGCTTTTGTGCTCTTGCGCATCGCATCGGCAGCCACATCGGAGAGTGCGGTGTAGTAGTTGATCTTGGCCACGCCATTGGAGGTGAGCTTGTGGAACTGATCCTCATTGAGTCCGCTGCCGCCATGGATCTCCAACGGCATCTGCAGTGCCTGGTTGAGATCCTTGAGACGACGGATATCCAGCTTGGGCCGCCCCTTGGCATGTCCCTGTACGGTACCGATCGAGACCGCCAGGCAGTCTACTCCGGTACGCTCCACATACCCTTTGGCCTCTGCCACGGTGGTGTAGGTGGGTTCACCCGGATGGATCTTGGCCCCCTCCCCTTCCACACCGGCCACATAGCCCAACTCACCAAAGACCGAAACACCACAGCCATGCGCCGTCTCCACCACTGCACGGGTGGTACGAATATTGTCTGGCAACGATTGATCCGAGGCATCCACCATCACCCCGTTACAGCCCAGATTGATTGCACGTATAGCAGATTCCAGACTACTGCCATGGTCGAGCTGGATCGCCACCGGCACTGTGGTGCGACGTGCAGCGCACTCCACTGCAGCCAACATCAACTCGACATCGTAGTGTTCAAAGTGGGGTTCGGCGAGACTGAGGATCACCGCCGCACGACTCTCCTCCGCTGCAGAGACTACCGCCTCCAGAAAGTCAAGGCTGACCAGATCAAACGCGCCCACCGCATACTGGTTCTGGTAAGCGTGGTTGAGCAGATCGCGCATATTCACCAGAGCCATACTTGTTCTCCGCTACGAGGTGAGGCTCGCGAACAGCGTCGGTAGCTGTTCCGGTAGCTTGTCGACATGGTCGACAATGGTGTAGTTATTAGCCCCGAAGATCCGCTTCACGTAATCATCGGCATTGGGATCCAGCGTCAGACAGTAGGTCAACACCCCCTGCGTGTATAGCTCCTCCACCGCCTTCTTGGTGTCGTGGCGCAGATGCTGTGGATCGCGCTCATCAATATCGGCTGGTTCACCATCGGTGATCATCAACACCAGCTTGCGCTTCTCCTGCTGACGCAGCAGATGGTTACCGGCATGGCGCAGCGCAGCACCCATACGGGTGGAGAGGCCACCCTTCATCCCCGCCACACGGGACTTGGCCTCATCATCAAAGTGCTGATTGAAATCCTTGAAGCGGTAGTACTGCACATCGTGACGCCCATCAGAGGCAAAACCATGGATTGCAAAGGGGTCACCGATCCCTTCGATCGCCGTTGCTACCAGCGTGGTCGCCTCACGGGTCAGCTGCAGTACGGTCTTCTCGGAGCCGTTGATCGGCTCATTGGTCGACTCGGACAAATCCAGCAGCACCACCACCGAGAGGTCACGATTCTTCAGCACGTTGCGCATGGTGATCCGGGTATCCGGCTGCTCACCCATGCGGATCGAAACCATCGCATCAATTGCTGCATTGATGTCGAGTTCGTCCCCATCCTCCATGTTGCGCACACGCTGCACCCCCTCCGGGGTCAACAGATCGATGATCTGCTTGATGCGGTGGGCCACCGGCTTGTACTGGTCGATAATCTCCTCGATATCCTCCACCATGCCACGGGGCTGACGACGCTCGTAGACAGTCGCCCAGTCGGGACGGTGGAGCTGAATCTGGTAGTCCCACTCGGGATAGTGGAACGGATCGGAGACCGGCTCCTTGCCCCACATATCATTGAAGCTCTGCTGCTCATCGGTGAGGTCATCCTCATAGGGGCGCATGTTGTCGGAGCAGATCCAGATCTCCTGCGCATCATCACCGGCCAACTCGCAATCGACCTCATTGGCCATCTCCACCACGCTGACATGCTTGCGCACCTGGCGCTGACTCATCGGCACATACTCGGTCTCCACCTCCCAGGCGAACTCCTCGAACTCCCAGACGTAACGGTTATCATCACGGTAGGGGATATCGATCCGCTCCAGAATGCGCAGGCTCGGCACCTCCCTGCGATTGGCGAAGAGGTGGAACAGTGCCATACCCAGATCCCAGCTCAACTGGTTGTCATCGGCTCGCTCGCCAATATTCTGGTGGAACTGCTCGGCAATCTGGTTGAGCTCGGCATCATCCGACTGGATACTGCTATCAAGCAACATCTGCGCAAAGTGGCAGAGCAGCGGCATGGTAGGGTGCTCCGCCACCTCTTCGCTTGGGGTCTGCATGATGGAGAGCCAGAGCTTGCGCAGTCCAGGGAAGTCATTGACCGCCTTGTACTCAATGCGGGCATCTTCCATGAAGCCGATAAAGAAGAGCTGTGCAGGACTCAGTGCCTCCGCCGAGATCGGTGCACTGGAGTACATCATGTGGGCGGCCATATGGGCCGCTGTAGCACGGTAGAGCTCCAGTCCGGGCACATCCCCATAATCATCGAGCGCATCAGGCAGATGGAGAATACGGTGTTCGATATAGGGACGGAAGTCGGCAAAGTCGGCACCGGTCGGACGCAGGAAGAAGTCCCGCCCCCACAGTGCACGCAGGTAGAAGTTGAGTTTACGCTGACTCTTCACAAAGAGGAGACCACGACGCTCCTTCTGCAACATCGCCTTGCTATCGGCCGACTCCAGGTTGAAGTAACTGGTCAGGTTGTTGTAGTCACGGCGGTAGGCCTGGGCACCAAAGTTGGCCCAGCGGCGCAGGCCGCTCAGGGTCAGCTTGGAGAGCAGCTCATCCATATGGTTGAGCATCGGACGTACGCCACGCGAGGCAGTCGAGGCAAGCTGGTGAATCAGGGTCAGATAGCCACGAAACAGCTCGGCATCACCGAGGTTACGGGCGGCAGAGGGCATGCTGCTGAACAGCAGTGCCACCACCTCACCGGAGGTCATTGAGGAGAGCTTCATTGCGGCACCGACGCAGTCACCGACCACATCCTCGCCACACTCCTTGGCCACCAGCGGCATCTCCTGCAGATAGGAGACCACCACATCGGGGCCACGCCCCAGCTTGGTCAGGCTCTTGGCGCCATCCAGATACTCCTGCAGTCCGGCAGGAGACATGACACGCGAGGCCTCCTGAAAGGTGCCTTCCAGAATGTCATGTACCTCGGGGGCAATGGCCTCAAGGTCGGCTTCATACTCGGAGAGCTGGATACTCATCGCAATCTCCTATCAGGCTAAACAGTTACAATCTCAGCGATTTTTTCTCTGTTGTATCTACAGCCGTCTGCAATCAGGAAGATTGCAGTCGAGCGACACAGGGATGTGCTCGAGCGTGCGGTAGATTCAGCAGAGAAAAAACTGCCACCATCCTTCAGACTTACCCAAAAAATGTCTCTACAGCTGCATTGAGTGTGTCACGCATATCCGGATCGTCCGTCAATGGCGCCACCATAGTCATGCTGCATGCCTCATCGGCCTTCACACCCTTGGCAATCAGCTGACCGGAGTAGACCAGCAGACGGGTGGAGATACCCTCATCCAAACCATGTCCCTTCAGGTTGCGGGCACGCTGCGCAATCTGCACCAGCTTGCCGGCAGTCTCCATATCGACACCCGACTCCCTGGAGACGATCTGGGTCTCGGTCTCCGCCTCGGGGTAGTCGAAGTCCATCGCTCCAAAACGTTGTTTGGTCGACTGCTTCAGATCCTTCATCAGACTCTGATAACCGGGGTTATAGGAGATCACCAGTTGGAAATCGGGATGCGCATCAATCAACTCACCCTTCTTGTCGAGTGGCAGTGTACGACGGTGGTCGGTCAGCGGGTGGATCACAACCGTGGTGTCCTGACGTGCCTCCACCACCTCATCAAGATAGCAAATTGCACCAATACGGGCAGCCGTGGTCAA
>CAYQFH010000080.1:6100-12132 GCA_964416755.1 uncultured Piscirickettsiaceae bacterium
TCTGGCGGCAGGTTACTGACCAGACAACCATACTTGTCCCACTCTACATTGACCTTGTCGATCAGGTCATCGATTCCGGCGATGGTCCACCCTTCACAGGTCTCCCCTTCATCAAGCACACCAAATACCCAGGCATCCCGAATCGTCTTGCCCGTCGGGGTCATGCCGCCATGGATTTCGTTATGCAGTCCTACGTAGTGAGTCACTTTCTTCATTGGAATCTCTCTAGAGTAGTGTGGCACCTGCCCCAATCAGCAGGAGACAGGTACCACCATACAGACCTACTTACTTACACCGCAACACCACGATGGATCACCATCGCTGCACCGGCAGACTGAGCAAAGTTGTCAAAGCCCAGCAGACGGATATGGTTGTTGGGATGTGCCTTCTTGCAGTTTTCAATCTCTGCAAGGATGGTGTCAACATTATCCTCACCAAACATAGGCAGTTTCCACATGTACCAGTAGTTGCTGGTCGCATTCTCTGGCTCAGTGTGTTCGATGCCCGGGTTCCAGCCCTTGTCCACAATATACTGAATCTGTGCACGGGTAGAATCATCACTCAGTGTTGGCAGGTAAGAGAAGGTCTCGAACTTGCGGCTCACCGCTGGATTACTCAGGCTTGAGTTGTAATCTTGCATATCACTCATAATTGTTTACTCCATAATTTTTCATCGGATGGGCCACATTGAACAGTGGCCCATCCATTGATGGTCGCTTACTTGTGAGCCACGTCCAGTTTGTCGACGGTGTCGAACTCGAACTTGATCTCTTTCCAGGTATCCATTGCCGCAGACAGCTCTGGACTGCTCTTCGCTGCAGCTGTGAGGATATCCTTACCCTCCTTCTCCAGCTCACGACCCTGGTTACGTGCCTCGACACAGGCCTCAACCGCAACACGGTTGGCGGCTGCACCGGCAGCGTTACCCCATGGGTGACCCAGCGTACCGCCACCAAACTGCAGTACAGAGTCATCACCAAAGATGTTAACCAGTGCAGGCATGTGCCATACGTGGATACCACCCGAGGCTACTGGCAGGACGCCAGGCATGGAGCCCCAATCCTGATCAAACATGATGCCGCGTGAACGATCTTCCTTGATGTAGCTGTCACGCATCAGGTCAATCCAACCCAGGGTTGCATCACGATCACCTTCCAGCTTACCGACAACGGTACCGGAGTGGAGGTGGTCACCACCAGAGAGACGCAGCGCCTTGGTCAGTACACGGAAGTGGATACCATGGTGCGGGTTACGGTCGAGTACCGCATGCATCGCACGGTGGATGTGCAGCAGCATACCGTTGTCACGACACCACTGCGCCAGACCGGTGTTGGCGGTGAAACCACCCGTCAGGTAGTCATGCATGATGATCGGTGCACCAATCTCTTTCGCATACTCAGCACGTTTGAACATCTCGTCTGGAGTCGGTGCGGTTACGTTGAGGTAGTGACCTTTACGCTCACCGGTCTCCGCCTCTGCCTTCTGGATCGCCTCCATCACGAAGTCAAAACGCTGTCTCCAACGCATGAATGGCTGAGAGTTTACGTTCTCGTCATCCTTGGTGAAGTCGAGACCGCCACGCAGGCCCTCGTAACAGGCACGGCCGTAGTTCTTCGCAGAGAGGCCCAGCTTTGGCTTGATGGTACAACCCAGCAGTGGACGACCATACTTGTTCATCACATCACGCTCAACCTGGATACCATGTGGTGGTCCATTACAGGTCATGATGTAGGCGATTGGGAAGCGAACGTCTTCCAGACGCAGTGCACGTACCGCCTTGAAGCCGAATACGTTACCGACCAGAGAGGTGAATACGTTTACAACAGACCCCTCCTCGAACAGATCGATGGGGTAGGCGATGAAGGCGTAGAAACAGGTGTCATCACCTGGTACATCCTCAATCGCGTAGGCACGACCCTTGTAGTAGTCGAGATCGGTCAACAGGTCGGTCCATACGGTGGTCCAGGTACCGGTGGAAGACTCCGCCGCTACTGCTGCTGCCGCCTCTTCACGAGGTACACCCTCCTGCGGGGTAATCTTGAAACAGGCCAGAATATCTGTATCCAATGGAGTATATTCCGGCATCCAATAGGTTTCGCGGTACTCTTTCACACCAGCGTCATAAGTTTTTGCCATTTCTACTTTCCTTCACAAGTTTTTTCAGTTCATTGGCCGCAGCTGTGCGTTGTACTGCTTCCAATCCTTAAACCGCTCTACTCCACGCACTTCCTCATGTGTTGCTGTGGATAGATGGTTCGGAATATAGAGAGACAAACTCATTTGTAAAAATTATTTTTTGTTATAACTTTCATTTACTATTGTTTATGCATGTGTTAATTTTTTGATAAATCACGTATTTACAGAGCTGTTTTTCTCGAAAATCCTGCCATTTTTTTTCACAACGAATGCATTTCACCCTACAACAACTCAAATTATTTGAATCTGTTGCGCGCAACGGTAGTTATACCCGTGCTGCCGAGGAGCTCCATCTAAGTCAACCTGCGGTCTCTATCCAGGTCAAACGGCTGGAATCCCAGCTGGATCTGCAGCTGTTCGAGAAGGTGGGCAAGAAAGTGCTGCTGACTACAGCGGGGCGCAAGGTACTGCAGGCCAGTGCCGCCATTCTGGATCAGGTGGATTGGCTCAAGGATGCGATTGATGAGATCAATGGCAGCGTGACCGGCCCGCTGCAGGTGGCTGTCGTGACTACCGCCAAATACTTCATGCCCCATCTGCTGGGCAGTTTTCTGCAACAGCACCCCGCAGTAGAGCCCAGCCTCAAATTTACCAACCGTGCCCGGGTGGTCGATCGACTCTTCAATAGTGAGGATGATTTTGTGGTGATGGGGCAGATCCCTCAGAGCGATCGACTGGTCTCCTACCCGTTCCTCAACAATATTCTGGGCATCGTTGCCCCGGTTGACCACCCATTGGTGGGAGAGAGCGCCATCCCGTTAGAACAATTACTGGATGAACGTTTTCTGATGCGTGAACCCGGATCAGGCACTCGCTCTGTCTTCGAACAACAACTGGAACAACACAATCTCTCGAAGATTGAACCCTATATGGAGCTGGGCAGCAGTGAGGCGATCAAACAGGGGGTGATGGCCGGACTGGGAATCGCCATCGTCTCCCACCACAGCATCCAGCTGGAGTTGGAGAGTGGCAAACTGGCACTGCTGGATGTAGAGGGTTTTCCACTGATACGGCGCTGGTATGCGGTACATCGCAAGGGATGCAAACTCTCACTGGCTGCTCAGACCTTTCTCGAGTTCATGCTGGAGGAGGGTGAAAAAATTGTAAAACTCGAACATTGAGAAACCGTGAAATATTAAGGAGATAAACTGGTTGACGCATATTGGTTATTTTTGATAAATATCATATTCATGAAAACCACAATTTCCATACTGCTCCCCTTTCTGCTCACTGGCTGCAGCGACGAGATGCCTGATCTCGCTGGTGATTACCTGCTCAAAAGCCGCTGTGACGAGGACACCCTGCTCGGTCATGTGCTGACACTCAACTCCGAATACCTGCCCAATGTCGGCTACAAATACTCCATCGCCTTTCCCAAAGGCTCCTCCATTCTTCCCGCAGGGCACCCGAACCGCAGCTATCGCAGTAAAACCCTAGAGAATGGTGTGACTGCCAAATTTTATCGCCCCTCCTCTCACACTGGCGATGATGGCTTTGAGACTGATCTGACACTGAGCCATCTCCCCAATGGAGATATCTTGCTACAGCAGTGGAATATCAAGAGTTGGCACCATACCACCCGCAAGGTTACTGACCAGCAGTTGGAGAGCATTGCATCACTAACACCCCATATCGGAAAAACCGACAATGGTGAGGGAGAGCTGGTTACAGGGGTCTGCTTGCGACCGCAGGCCAATGCCTAGGTAGCTCAATAGAGAAGAGTTGCTACTCTTTTACCGGTCGCTTCCACCCTCTCATCGTAATCTGCTTCGATCGACTTAATGTCAGTTGATTGGCTGGCGCAGTCTTGGCAATGGTCGAACCAGCACCAATAGTCGCTCCTGCTTCGATCTCGACCGGTGCCACCAATTGGCTATCGGAGCCAATAAAGGCATCATCCCCAATAATGGTCTGGTGCTTGTTGGCACCATCGTAGTTGCAGGTGATCACCCCGGCCCCAATATTGACGCGCGCACCAACCGTGCTGTCTCCCACATAGGCGAGATGGTTGATCTTGGAGCCTTCACCCACCTCACTCTTCTTCACCTCGACAAAGTTGCCAATGTGGTTGCTGCCTGTCAGCACTGCACCGGGACGCAGACGTGCAAAGGGGCCGATCCGACTGTTGGGCCCAACATGTGCAGACTCAATCACACTATTAGGCAGGATCTCGGTTCCCGCTTCGATTACTGCATCCTTGATGTGGCAGTTGCTACCCACCTTGACCCCCTCTCCCAACACCACATTCCCCTCGAAGATGGCGTTGATATCGATGGAGACATCCTGCCCACACTGCAGACTGCCACGCAGATCAAACCGCTCTGGATCGATCAGAGTCACCCCTTCTCTCATCAGTGCTTCTGCCTGCTGACGTTGGTAGGTTCGCTCCAGTTGGGAAAGCTGTAGGCGATCATTGACCCCCTGCACCTCGGCCTCAGTGGGTGCATTGACTGCAACCACCTCAACACCATCAGCCACCGCCATCTCGACAATATCGGTGAGGTAGAACTCGCCCTGTGCATTGTTGTTTTCCAGCGCCTCGATCCACCCATTCAATCGTTTTCTGGAGAGCGCCATGATGCCGGTATTGACCTCATTCAGCTGCAGTTCTGCTTCAGTTGCATCCTTCTGTTCAACAATGCGTGCGACACTGCCTTGCTGATCTCGCACAATACGACCATAGCCAGTGGGATTGTCCAGAGAGACCGTGAGTAGTCCAAAACCGCTTTGATCGGCCGCCTGCAACAACGTCTGTAGTGTCTCAGCTTCAATCAATGGCACATCTCCATAGAGCACCAGCACGGTCGCTTCCTGCTGCAGTGCAGGCAGTGCCTGTTCCACCGCATGGCCGGTACCCAACTGCTCCGCCTGCAGTGCCCAGTTCACCTCCAGGTGTGCAAGCTGTTGCTGCACCTGCTCACCGCCGTGACCATAGACCACATGGATTGAATCGGGATGGAGTGTGGCTGCGGTCTCTACCACATGCTCCAGCAGTGGTTTATTGGCCAGCGGGTGAAGCACCTTGGGCAGGGAAGAACGCATCCGCGTCCCCTGACCTGCGGCAAGGACGATAACGGCTGTACTGCTCATTGGAATAGGGTAAGCAGGGTTACTGCAGGTGGGGGTGATCCATCGACGGGTGTCCGTGACGGATCTCATCTGCAGTGGCGTCACGAATTTCGGTGACCAACAATTTGTAGGTGATCGCAATACCGGCAAAGGGGTGCTTCTTCATGAAGACGATGGAGCCATCTGGATCGACGCGCTGCACCATCATGATTCCGGTCTCACCGGACTGCTCATCCTGGAATTCGGCCTCGGCTCCGACACGGCGATACTCCGGCGGAACTTCGTGTTCAGCAAAGCGCTTTTCAAACTCAGGCTCTAGAAAATCAAAGCCATGCTCATCAGCAGGTAGGCGTACCTCAACCTCTTCATTAACCGTCTTGCCCTTTAGCGCACGCTCCAGCTGTGGGAACATCTGGTTGGGAACCCCATGCACATAGGCAACTGGAATATCGTTCTGCTCCAGTACCTCACCCTCATCATCGACAATGATGTGGGTAAACCAGACCGCCTTCTTTTTCGCAACCCTCTCTGACATCGCTTTAGACGCCAGAGCGCTTGCGCAGTCTCTGGATCGCCTGCAGCTGAGCAGCAGCTTCGATCAGTTCAGCCTGTGCCTTGGCGTAGTCGATCTTGGCATTCTTGTCCTGCATCGCTGCCTCAGCACGCTCCTTGGCCTGGATTGCTGCCGCCTCGTCCAGATCGGCTGCACGTACTGCAGTATCGGCCAGAACAGTGACCACATGGGGCTGTACCTCCAGCAAACCACC
>CAYQFH010000081.1:0-11912 GCA_964416755.1 uncultured Piscirickettsiaceae bacterium
CATGGATCACCAGCTGCTTTTTCTTGTCGATAGGAGTGCGTTGCTGCGGCACAGCAATGGCACGGCTACCGGAAAGGTATTGTCCGGTCAGCGAATTGTGGTTCTTTAACAGCTGTTTGGGTGCGCCCTGAGCGACAATTTGTCCGCCATGGCTGCCGGCACCGGGACCGATATCGATCACATGGTCGGCGCTCTGAATGGCATCTTCATCATGCTCCACCACAATCACCGTATTACCAAGGTCACGCAGGCGGATCAATGTATCCAGCAGCCGCTGATTGTCACGTTGATGGAGCCCGATTGAGGGTTCGTCCAGTACATACATCACCCCGACCAGCCCGGCGCCGATCTGGCTGGCGAGGCGGATGCGCTGTGCTTCACCACCGGAGAGGGTATCGGCACTGCGTTCCAGTGAAAGGTAGTTGAGCCCCACATTGACCAGAAAGCCAAGTCTTTCCGAGATCTCCTTGATGACCTTGGTTGCCACCTCGCCTCGCCAGCCTGCCAGTTCTAACGACTCAAAGAAACGGGCGGCTTCGCCAATGGTGAGGTTGCTGATCTCATGCAGTGGCTTGCCATCGATAAAGACATGACGCGCCTCCTGACGCAGACGGCTGCCGTTACAGCTTGGGCAGGGGCGGCTGTTAAGATATTTGGCGATCTCCTCTCGCACCCGGTTGGATTCGCTCTCCCTGTAACGCCGCTCCATATTGGGGATGATCCCCTCGAACGGGTGCTCCTTGCGAGTCACCTCGCCACGACTGTTACTGAAGGTGAAAGGGATGATTTCACTGCCAGAGCCATAGAGGATGGTCTGGCGGATCTCTTCGGGCAGCGCCTCAAATGGTGTCTCCAGATCAAAGTTGTAGTGTGCAGAGAGTGAGTTGAGCGTCTGGTAGATCCAGTTGTTGCGTCGATCCCAGTTCTTGATGGCCCCATCGGCCAGAGAGAGCATCTCATCAGTCACCACTCGGCCAGGGTCGAGATACTGCTCCACCCCCAGCCCCTCACAGCTGGAGCAGGCCCCGGCAGGGTTGTTGAAGGAGAAGAGGCGCGGCTCCAGCTCATCCAGGGTATAACCACACTCCGGACAGCTGAAACGGGCCGAAAAGTTGAGTAGGTCATGCTCAGGGCTTCCCATATCTGCCACAGAAGCGAGCCCATCGGAGAGCGCAATGGCGGTTTCCAGTGACTCTGCCAGCCGTTGGCGGATATCGGGGCGCACCTTGAGACGATCCACCACAATTTCGATGGTGTGTTTGCGACGGCCATCAATCTTCGGAAGATCATCCAACTCATAGAGCGCACCGTCGATGCGCACTCGCAGATAGCCGCTCGCACGTTGCTCCTCCAGCAACTGAAGATGTTCTCCCTTGCGCCCACGCACCAGTGGGGCCAGCAGTAGAATCCTGCTCCCCTCTGGCAGTGCCAGAATCTGGTCGACCATCTGGCTGATCGGCTGTGCTTCCAGCACCGTATCATGCTCCGGGCAGTGGGGTGTACCGACCCGTGCATAGAGTAGACGCAGATAGTCGTGAATCTCGGTCACCGTGCCGACAGTGGAGCGGGGGTTGTGTGAGGTTGACTTCTGCTCAATCGAGATCGCGGGGGAGAGCCCCTCGATATGGTCTACATCCGGCTTCTCCATCAGCGAGAGGAACTGACGGGCATAGGCTGAGAGTGACTCCACATAGCGGCGTTGCCCTTCGGCATAGATGGTATCGAAGGCGAGTGAAGATTTGCCCGAGCCGGAAAGGCCGGTAATCACAATCAGCTTGTCCCGAGGCAGATCGAGATCAATATTCTTCAGATTGTGGGTGCGTGCACCGCGAACGAGAATCTTGTCCATGCGTGTATAGGTCTTTCTGGAGTGGATGAAAGGTGGATATTCTACAGTGGTGTGGAGGTTGTAACATTCTGTAACGGATAGATTGGGCTGGGAAAAATCGTTAAACCTTCCATTTTTGCCTGCAGAACCGACCCTAAAACCTGATAAGATAGCTCAACTTTTGCTCCGGTCCGAAGTTGGCTTTTACGGAGCGTGAAAACAATTTTGAGGTGAAGCATGGAGAGTGGTGAAGCAACAGGGATGTTGCCGGTAGAGAAGCGAGCGGCCAGTTCCCTTGCGGGAATCTTTGCATTGCGCATGTTGGGGTTGTTCATGCTGCTGCCGGTACTCTCCCTCTATGCCGAGAGTTTTGAAGGGGTAACCCCAATATTGATGGGTGTTGCACTGGGTGTCTATGGCCTGACCCAGGCGTTGCTGCAGATTCCCTTTGGCATGTTGTCGGATCGGATCGGGCGCAAAAAGGTGATTGCTGTCGGGCTGTTGGTCTTTGCGGCGGGGAGTGTAGTGGCGGCACTGGCAACCACCATCGAGTGGATCATCATCGGTCGTGCGCTGCAGGGTGCAGGGGCAATTGCGGCGGCGGCGATGGCGCTGCTGGCCGACCTTACTCGTGAAGAGCAGCGTACCAAGGCGATGGCGACCTTCGGTATGAGCATCGGCTTCTCCTTCATGTTGGCGATCATTCTGGGGCCGATACTGAATGGCTGGATTGGTGTCTCCGGTATCTTCTGGCTGACCGGTCTGCTGGCACTGCTGGGTATTATGGTGCTATACCGAGTGGTGCCGACCCCGGCCCACAGCCATATGCACCATGATGCAGAAGCTGATCCGAAGCAGTTCAGTGATGTGCTCAAGGATGGACAGCTGCTGCGTCTCGACTTCGGTATCTTTGCACTTCATCTGATTCTGATGGCAATGTTTGTGGTGATCCCGATCGGGCTGCGTGATGCCGGACTGGCGGTAACTGATCACTGGATGGTCTATCTGGGCGTGATGGTGGTGGCGGTAGCGATCATGGTGCCGTTGATCATCATTGCCGAGAAAAAGGGGAAGATGAAAGAGATCTTCTCACTGGCCATTGTGCTGGTGGCGCTGGCACAGTTTGGCCTCTGGCAACTCTCCACTTCGTTGTGGGGGATCATTCTGCTGATGGTGCTCTTCTTCGGAGGATTCAATCTGCTGGAGGCGACGCTGCCCTCGTTGATCTCCAAGATGGCCCCGGCAGACAAGAAGGGGACGGCGATGGGGGTCTACTCCAGTTCACAATTCATGGGAGCTTTTGTCGGTGGTGTCGTTGGTGGCTGGATTCTTGGTTGGAGTGGTGGTGGCGAGATTGCACCGGTCTTTTTGGTGACCGGTGCATTGGCGCTGGTCTGGCTGTTGCTGGCACTGGGCATGGAGCGCCCACAGCAGGTCAAGACCCGTCTCCTCAAGGTGGGAGAGATGGATGAGGCGCAGGCGGTATTGCTGGCAGGGCAATTGCGGGGGGTTGCCGGTGTGGTAGAGGCGGTGGTGATTGCGGAAGACCAGGTAGCCTATCTGAAGGTGGATGAGCAATCGCTGGATGAAAACGGGCTGGTAGCAGCCACCTCGACATGAGAAGATTGCACAAAATTTTGAAGTGAATAGATAAGGAAGAGAGTGATGGCAAGGGGAGTGAACAAAGTAATTCTGGTCGGCAATCTGGGTAATGATCCGGATGTAAAGTACACAGCGGATGGGCGTGCAATCGCCAATATTTCGCTGGCAACCACGGAGAGTTGGAAGGATCGCAATACCGGCGAGCAGCAGGATCGAACTGAGTGGCACCGTGTTGTATTCTTCAACCGTCTGGCCGAGATCGTCTCCGAGTACCTGAAGAAAGGGTCACAGGTCTACGTCGAGGGCAAGTTACAGACCCGCAAGTGGCAGGATCAGAACGGGCAGGATCGCTACACCACCGAGATTGTTGCCAACGAGATGCAGATGCTGGGTGGCCGTACCGGTGGTACTGCGGACTTCGGTGGAGCACCGGCGGGTGTTGGACAGCAGCGTCCGGCAGCACCACAGCAGCAGGCAGCCGCGCCAGCCCCTGCGCCAATGATGGATGATCTGGATGATGATATTCCATTCTAGGGTGCGTAGAGGTCAATGACCTGGAAGAGGCTCTCCACTGGAGGGCCTTTTTTGGTTGAGCGTAATTTGAGGATTTGTAGATGATAAAGACGGTCTTGAAAGGGGTAGGTCTCCTTGTAGTGGCAATAGTGATTGTGGTGGTGGGCTGGAAGCAATTCTTCTTTGATGAGGCCGCACTGCGCCAACAGATCAACCAGCAGGCTGCAGATCAGGGTTTGCAACTGGAGATCGGTCAGCCACTCTCTATTGCACTCTTTCCACAACTGAATGTGGAGGTTCGGGAGGCACAACTGCAGGGGGCAACGCCGGAGCCGGTTGAGATTGCACTCCTGCGGTTCAGTGTTGAACTGTTCCCATTGCTACAGCAACGGCTGGAGTTGACCGAGCTGACGGCTACCGTGGATGGTGCTCAGTGGCGTGGAGATGCCATACTGCAACCACAAGGGGTTGGTGGCACTGTCCGTTTCAATCTGCAGGGTGACCAACTCAACCTGGATCGTTACCTGCCCCGTTCAGCGCAGGGTGAAGCGATTGATCCGGTCGCAGGAGCGGCAGTAGGGGTTGTGCAGCTACCGCTGGAGCCGTTGCGCGCGCTGGATCTGGAGGGGCAACTCTCCCTGGGCAAGCTGACCATTGCCAATGCAACGGTAACCGATATCCATACCGTGCTGCAGGCCAAAGAGGGTATCGTCACGCTGGGACCATCCACCGCGTCACTCTATGGAGGGGCCTATCGTGGCACCATGAGGGCTGATGTGCGCACGGATCTGCCGCACATCACACTGGAGGAGTCACTGCAGGGGAGCCAGCTGCAGCCGCTATTGTCGGATGTTGTGGACATTAGCTCAATTCATGGCACAGCTCTGCTGGATGGCACTTTGACAGCGGAGGGTGTGGTACCCGAACAGCTGATGAAAAGCATGAACGGTGATGCCAAACTGGAGGTCAGCGGAGGCAAGATTGTCGGTTTCAACCTCAACCGCCTGATCCGTCAGGCCCGTGCTGCGATTGAGGGCAAGGCGCTGCCTGCTGACCGGGAGCCCAATGAGACTGCGGTCAGCGATCTCAAGGCCACACTCCATATCCGTGATGGTCAAGTGGTGAGTGATGACCTGCGTGCAGAGAGTGGTGGCATGGTGCTGAGTGGCAGTGGCTCGGTCGATCTGGCCTCACGCAGGATCGATTACCGGCTGGTGGCACAGGTGGATGAGCAGTTGAGTGCAGACCAGCAGGTGATCTTCGGCAAGCTGGCGGGGCACTCCTTTCCGGTCGAGATTGGTGGTATGGTGGATCAGCCGCGCGTCAAGGTGGATCTGGACGAGGTGTTGAAACGGAGTCTGCAGAAGAAGCTGAAACAGAAGTTTGGCGAGAAGCTGGAGCAGTTTATGGGACAGCCGCAGGGGAGTGCCTCCTCTACCGAAGAGCAGTTGAAGAAGAATCTGGGGAATATTCTGCAGAAGCTGTTCTGACAGCTACTCGTCGATGATACCGACCCGATAGGCGTAGGCGACCAGCTCAACGCCGTTCTGCAGCTCGAGCTTCTGCATCATGTTCTGGCGGTGCTTCTCCACGGTGCGGGGGCTGACAAAGAGCTTGTCGGCAATCCCCTGATTGGTGAGACCGCTGGCCAGTGCACGCAGAATATCCTTCTCGCGGCTGGTCAGCAGTTTGGAAGAGAGTCGCTCCATCGCCTTTTCGATGGAGATGCCGCGCTCCAGCTCGTCGGCAAAGATCGAAGGGCTGATAAAGGTCTCTCCTGCCACCACCTGCTTGACCGCCTCAACAATCTCCGGTGGTGGCGTCTCCTTGGTGAGGAAACCGCGCGCTCCGGCCTGTAGCATCTCAGTAGCCCGGTGCTTGTCGGAGATACTGCTCAGGCCGATGATGATCAGGTCAGGAAACTGCTTGTGGATCTTGATGGTGCTCTCGATCCCGTCCATGTCCGGCATGCGTACATCGAGGATGACCACCTGAGGCCGGTGGGTGGTGATCAGCTCCAGTGCCTGAGCACCGCTCTCTGCGCTCGCCACAATCTCGATCTCGTGAGTCTGGGTCAGAAAGGTGCGCAGTGCCTCGCGAATGAGTGGTTGGTCATCGACAAGCAGTACTTGAATCGGTTTCATGATGGTTGCATTTCCCTGATTTGCTCTCTGAACTGTTCCAACAGCAGTGGCAGAGTCTCTTCGTTCTGCTGCTCTGCCTCAACCTGCACGGTTGCCATTGCAGCCCCCAGCTGTTCAAAGCCGAGAATCAGTGCATTCCCTTTGATGGCATGTGCATTCTCGGCCAGCTGAGCCCATGCCTGCTGCTCCAGCTGCAATAGCATCAGTTCCAGTTTCTGCAGGCTATCGTGCAGAAACATCTGTGTCAATTGGTCTGTGTCCGAAGGTGGTTCAGGTGTGGGTTGTAGTGTTGGTGAGGCTTCCTGGATGATGGAGAAGAACTGCTCCTTGCTGGCCGGTTTGGGGAGCCAGTGGGTGCAGCCTGCCTCCAGTGCCCGTTCACGAGTCTCATCCAGTACATCGGCGGTCATCGCAATGATGGGAGTGGGAGGAAGGTCTCGATGCTGCTCATATTGACGAATGTGCTCAGTTGCTTCAATTCCGTTGAGGCGGGGCATGCGGATGTCCATCAGGATCAGATCGATCTCTTCGCTCTTGAAGCAGTTGACCGCCTCCACTCCATCTTCCACGCTGAACACCCGATAGGCAGGGTCAGTCAGATAGTTGCTGATTACCAGGCGATTGATCTCCGAGTCATCTGCCAGCAGGATGGTGAGCTGCTGTTGCTGTCGGGGTGTGGTGCTGACTGGAGGGAGAATGCTTTCCGGTTCCTCCTGGGCAATGCGTAGCGGCAGTAGAATGAAAAACTCACTGCCCTCGCTCTCTGCACTCTGGAACCAGATCTCTCCGCCACTCTGTTCGACCAGAGACTGGGTGATGGAGAGCCCCAGTCCAGTGCCGGTTGGAGCATCCTGATCTCCGTCATGGAGGCGACTGAAGGCGCTGAACAGCTCATCCTGATCATCGGCAGGGATACCGCGCCCGGTATCACTGACCCGGACACGAATGGTGATCTCGCTCTCGCCATCGATCTCCAGAGTAATCACCAGTGAGATCTTGCCCTCGTCAGTATATTTGATCGCGTTGCTGAGCAAGTTCAGCAGAATCTGGCGGAACACCTTGGGGTCACCGCTCAGTTTGTCTGGAATTGAGGGTTGCACCATGCTGGTGAACTGCAGCCCCTTGTTGTCGGCATCAAGCTGCACGATGGCGCTGATCTGATCGATCAATTCCTGAAGTGAGAAGGGGATTTCGTGGAGAGTGAATTTATTGGCCTCGATCTTGGAGAAGTCGAGGATGTTGTTGAGCAGTTCCGAGAGGTGGTGGCTGGAGGTCTTGAGGTGTTCTGCAAATTGTCTCTGTTCCGGGGTGAGTTGACTCTCGCAGAGAAGCTCGGAGAGACCGACAATGCCGTTGAGCGGAGTGCGGATCTCATGGCTCATGCGGGCCAGGAACTCACTCTTGCTGCGGTTGGCCTGCTCCGCATCCTGTTGGCTCTTTTTCAGTGCAGCGGTACGGTAGTAGACATGGTGCTCCAGATTTTCCTGATACTCCTCCAGATCCTGGGTGTGGTTGTCGATCGTGGTGAGCATTTTGCCGATGGAGTCGGAGAGTTCACGAATTTCGTTGATGCGTACCTTTCTCGGGAGCTGTTTCAGTGCCCCCTGCAGCTCTGCACCTTGTGAGATGTTTCGGGTGATGTGGGTCAGTTGCAGTAGTGGACGGATCAGTGGCAGAGAGACAAAGAAGGCGAGTAGTAGCGCAAACAGCACGGCAACGCTGCCGGTCTGGAAGAGAATGTTGCGCAGTTCATCCACGGTTGCGAGTGCTGCATCCTCGGTCTTGAACAGGGTCATACCGAGATTGAGTCCCTCCAGCGGTTTCCAGGTGGCGAGGATCGGTTCGCAGGCGGTATCGATATTCCAGCCAGAACCCTCTTCACCCTGCAGGGCAAGGATCATCGGCAGGGTGTGGAGCTGTTCCAGGCGATAGAGTCGGCACCGCTCTGTCGGTTCCGGTACCTCCCAGTCGAGGTGGAGCAGAGAGATGCCACCACTCACGCTGCTGGTTGCCAGTAGTAGCTCGCTGTTCTGATGGGCCTCATTGCTCCGTTTGCGGGTGGAGAGCAGCAGATTGAGGTGGTTGATATCGATCTCGGCAGCAATAAAGCCGATGATCCGATCATGAATCCGGATTGGAGAGGTCATGAAGGTGGAAAAGTGTTCATAGGGTTCATAATAGGCATGGTGAGGCTGAGAGATGGAGCCGGTCGTTCGCGCCTGCTCAAAGCTCTTCGCCAGGACCGACTCACTGTAGAACTCATCCTGGAGGTCGATGTCATTGATCTCCGGAAGCAGCAGATCACTGATCACCTTGCCGTCGAGAGAGAGCAGTACCAGATTCTTCATGCCCCATTGCCGGATCAGGATGGGGAGGGAGGGGTTATTGCGAATCAGTGTGTTGCCGGGTGGGGGACGGTTGGCTTGGTAGCCACGTATCTGACTGATCAGTTGACTCGACTGGGCAATATTGAGCAGATGGCGGCGGCGCTCTTCAAAAAAGTCATGGATCTGGCGTTCACGAATTTCGCCGACATAGCTGAGATCGCGTAAAATCTCCTGTGTGATTGCCTCTTTTGCCAGGTAGAGGGCAACCCCCCCCATGATCAGCAGCGGCACCAGAGCAACAATCAGGAACCAACCGATCTGTTGTGTGGTGAGGTTATGTAAGCGACTCCCCTTCATGGAGCCCCATTTTTGCACACTGCAGAGTGAATGACGATAAGGGTTGTAATAAAAGGGGATATTGATGTTTGACCCACCGCTTTCATCCGTGTAAAATCGCGCCTCTTTTATGGATGGGTGCCCATCTAGGGGCGTCTGTCGGCAAGTTTTAGTGAATGGAGTTTTCAGGATGTACGCAGTAATCAAAACTGGTGGCAAGCAGTACCGCGTTGCAGAGGGTCAGACCCTGCGTGTAGAGAAGCTGGGCGTTGAAGAGGGCGGTGATGTGGAGTTCGATCAGGTCTTGATGGTTGCCGATGGCGATGACATCAAGGTGGGCGCGCCTCTGGTAGATGGTGGCAAGGTCACTGCTACAGTCGTAAGCAATGGTCGTGGCGACAAGGTCAAGATCATCAAATTCCGTCGCCGTAAGCATCACCGCAAGCAGATGGGACATCGTCAGTCCTATACTGAGGTGAAGATCACTGGCATTAGCGCGTAATTCAGCGTTCAGATAACAGAGTTAAGGAAGTAATAAGATGGCACATAAAAAGGCAGGTGGTAGTACCAGAAACGGTCGCGATTCCGAATCGAAACGGTTGGGTGTAAAGCGCTTTGGTGGCGAGAACGTCATTGCAGGTAACATTCTGGTACGTCAGCGTGGTACCCACTTCCACCCAGGAGTGAACGTAGGCCGTGGCAAGGACGACACACTGTTCACCAAGGTTGATGGCGTAGTCACTTTCGAGGTGAAAGGGCCGAAGAATCGCAAGTTCGTGAGCGTATACCCTGCGTAATTGCGAAGCAGCCTGAAGATTTGAAAAGGCTCCGTATTACGGGGCCTTTTTTTGTTATGAGAAGAGAAAAGTACCGTAACTGCTTAGATCGTACTTGCCTGGTTTCAGGGCAAGGCGGAAAATGTGAGTTTATCCTTAGATGACCGCGAGCGCAGCTCGTAGTGTTACAGGTGTAAATGACCATTTTTGAACGCAGCCATGGGGCCAGGCAAGTGGGAGCTGAGTAGTTACGATGAAATTTGTAGATGAAGCGACAATTCGAGTAGAAGCTGGTGATGGTGGCAACGGCTGTGTCAGCTTTCGTCGCGAGAAATATATCCCCAAGGGCGGTCCCGATGGGGGGGACGGCGGTGATGGCGGCAGCGTCTACCTGATCGGTGACGAGGGGCTCAACACTCTTGCAGATTTTCGCTTCAACCGCATGCACCGTGCCGAGCGCGGACAGAATGGGATGGGGCGTGAAAAGACCGGCTACAAGGGGAGCAACAAAGTGGTGCCCGTCCCTATTGGTACCATCGTCTACGACGATGAGACCGATGAGTGCATCGGTGAGGTGCTGAAAGAGGGCGAGGAGCTACTGGTGGCACAGGGGGGCTATCACGGCCTCGGCAATACCCGCTTCAAGAGCAGCACCAACCGTGCGCCACGCCGCTCTACCGATGGTACCCCCGGTGAGAAGCGTTTCCTGCGTCTGGAACTCAAGGTGCTGGCCGATGTGGGTCTGCTGGGAATGCCCAATGCCGGCAAGTCCTCACTGATTCGCGCCATCTCCGCAGCCCGTCCACGGGTGGCAGACTACCCCTTTACCACGCTCTACCCCAATCTCGGTGTAGTGCGAGTTGATGCCTCGCGCAGCTTTGTGGTGGCTGACATCCCCGGTGTGATCGAAGGGGCCGCAGAAGGGGCAGGGCTCGGTATCCAGTTTCTCAAGCACCTCTCGCGCAACCGCGTACTGCTCCACCTGTTGGATGTGGCTCCGTTTGATGAGGCGGTTGATCCGGTGGATGAATTCAACAAAGTGGCAGATGAGCTGGGCAAGTTCAGCGATGAGCTGGCACAGCTGCCGCGTTGGTTGGTGCTCAACAAACTCGACCTGTTGTCCGAAGAGGAGCAGGAGTCGCGTTGTGAAGAGATCCTGCAGCGACTGCAGTGGGACGGGCCGGTCTTCAAAATCTCTGCACTGCAGAAGCAGGGGACCGATCCGCTGGTCTATGCACTGATGGATGCATTGGAGCAGGCCGAGGCAGAGCGTGATGAGTAGAGTACGCATCGCTTCAGCAAAAACCTGTGTAATCAAATTTGGCAGTGCCATCCTCACCAACGATGGCGAAGGGTTGGCTACGGAGTCGATTCGCGAGTGGGTGGAGCAGATTGCAACACTGCGCAAATCCGGCATCGATGTGGTGCTGGTCTCCTCCGGTGCAGTGGCCGAAGGGATGAAGCGGCTCAATATGCAGGAGCGCCCCCATGCAATTCATGAGCTGCAGGCCGCCGCAGCAGTTGGACAGACCGGCCTGGTGCAGGCGTATGAGACCTGCTTTTCACGCCATGATGTCCACACTGCACAGATTCTGCTGACCCATGATGACCTCTCCAACCGCAAGCGCTACCTCAATGCGCGCAGCTCCATCCGCACACTGCTGCAGATGGGGGTGGTGCCGATCGTCAATGAGAATGACACCGTTGCCATCGATGAGATTCGACTGGGAGACAATGACACCCTGGCGGCACTGGTCGCCAACCTGATCGAGGCCAATCTGCTGGTGATCTTGACTGATCAGCAGGGGATGTATGATGCAGATCCACGCGCAAACCCGGATGCACAGCTGCTCGATACCGTGGATGCCAATGATCCTGCGCTGGACCAGATGGCCAGCGATACCAAAGGGCGACTGGGACGTGGCGGAATGGCCACCAAAGTGACGGCGGCACGCACTGCGGCTCGCTCCGGCACAGCCACCATCGTTGCACCAGGTCGTGAACCGCAGGTGTTGCAGCGCCTGTTTCAGCAGGACCAGCTCGGCACCCTGTTTGAACCGGGTAGACAGCGTCGTGATGCGCGCAAGCGCTGGATGCTCAGCCACCTGCAGATGCGGGGTACCTTGACGGTCGATGCCGGGGCAGAGCGGGTATTGCGCGAGTCGGGACGCAGTCTGCTGGCAGTCGGCATTCGAACCGTAGAGGGGCGTTTCCAGCGCGGTGATCTGGTCTCACTCCAGAGCGAATCGGGTGAAGAGATTGCTCGTGGGCTGGTCAACTACTCCACTGAAGATATGCAGAAGATCATCGGCAAGCCCAGTGAACAGATCGAGTCATTGCTAGGCTATATCGACGAAGAGGAGATGGTGCACCGGGATAATCTGGT
>CAYQFH010000082.1:0-11828 GCA_964416755.1 uncultured Piscirickettsiaceae bacterium
CCATATTAAACAAAGACTTACCTGTAAAAGGGTAGGTCTTTTTTCTTTTTGGCCTCCGCTGTACACAAAAAAGTACACAAATCATGTAGCGCGTCACATGAAATGCGCAGCAACGTCACATGAAATGCTCTGTTCAAACAGGGAGAAACGAGCTTTATTCCTGTTTTAAATTGGGATTAATGTAGTAACGCTCTGCGCATTCATTGAAGCTGTATTTGACAGTATCTGTTTCCATCACTGTGCAGTTTACTAGGTCGGCGTCATCGAGGTTGAACAGGACATAATTATGCCCTTCTCCCATACCGCTTTTGCAGCATAGACCATCGAAGCCTTCAGCCTTGAAAAGCTCGGTCAGTATCTGTGTGGGAACGTAGTCTGAAGAGGTGTCGTCCCTTGAAACTGGTTTGGTAAAGGCATCGTTGATCATAGACCAAGTCGCATTTGTGATCTCTTCTTGTGAGACCGGAGGGTTGAAGATGCACTCTATTTGTTGGTAGTGCCTTGGTACAGAGTAGCAGTCGACAACCAGCAGATCTCTTATTACCTTGAACTGTGCAGCTGACATCCGTTGTCCATGTGTGGGGCGTAATTCTGCGAGGCTGGTATCACGATCATTGGACAGGTAAAGATAGGGGATTCCCTTGGGGTTCGCCCTGCCTTCAGATGCCTTGTTGGAGAGGGGTTTCATGCGGTCTGGGTCATGACCTCTTACAATTATCTGTCCCTCATATTCATCTTCAACAAAATCAGGCTGGGATCTCCACAGGATCATTCCAGTGGGTACGCTTCTCCTTCTGGCGGAAAGGGTTCTCTTGATATTATTGAGGAACTCCTCTACTTCATCAGAGTGTAGGTAGCGTCTGTCGAACTTGACGCTCCTTTCAAATTGCTCGAAGTCCCGCCATGAGTTAAACCCCATTACCTTCCTCCTTCGAGGTGCCCGGGATTACATACTCACCTGCGGCAATACTTCTTGATACGTAGACTGTGAAGGAGACCACGATCAGGGAGAAGCCATTGATTACTTCATAGATAGCCAGCAGTTGAGCACTCCAGTCGATAGGACTAATATCTCCATAGCCTAGAGTTGTGATGGTTACTCCGCTGTAATAGATGGTCTGCCAGACTGTTATATCACAACAGCTTGGATCAGAGGCCCCGCAGGAGAGGGTCTGATAGAAATAATGGAGGATAAATGCCAGTACACCATACAGAATAATCAGTTCCAGATAGCTTTTTGCCGCCAATGGGATCCGTTCATAGTATTTCAAGCTGGATGCGTGCTTTTTAGGTTGGAGATGAGATACAGCATCTTTAAGAAAGGCAACAAACACCTCATTGACTCTAGAAAAAGCATACCAAGCTGACGCTACAATCAGCCCAATTTGAAGGTCTGCATGCCAACCTTGCCATGATTCTCTGGATAGAAAAAAGAGTGCTACAGCCAATATTGGGGCCACTATAAAATACTGCCAGTTTTTTTGGATAATCAGAAGACGTAATCCATCTGGATCATTTTCCTTTTTTTTCATTTGGCTTGATGCCCAGAGAAGGGTTGGTGAAAGCAGAAGAAAAATGATGTTTTTCATGGCCTGACTTATTCAGCAGAAAGGCTTAATCGATTCTTACCCAATGGACGCCATCCTCAAAGATCCCTTTACGATCCCGGGCATCAACGTCTGCCTTGATGATCCCGACATTGAGGCCGTGCTCTTGTGCGAACTGCTCTGCAGTTACATAGTGGTGTCCCTCCACTTCGCGTGTTTCACTGAAGTGGACAGGCTTGGACTCCGGGGTCTCTTCTTCAGGAAGGTCACGTCCGCAGTGTTTACAGACTTTGGCTTCAGGCTTGATCAACTCAGCACAGAAAGGGCATTTGATATTTTCGCCGGATGAGATCTTTGCTTGCTCAACAGCCTCCTTGTTATCACCCAGAATCAGCAACAGCACAAAGACGACCAATGGGCTCAGGATGACTGAGAGAAAAAAGTACCCGATCCCTGAGCGCCCCTTACTGCTTGCAAACAGTGCAGCCAGAATTGCAAAAATGAACCAGCCAAGAAAAATTTCCATATTGTTCTCCGATAAAGCTATTGCCTGACGATCTGCAGTCTATCAGTTCCAGATCAACAACTCTCCACTCTCCTTTGTAACATTTTGAAATATTTTACCCATCATGATTCAGCCACTATAGTCTGCATATTGAGGGGGATCATGTGACAGAAAGCGAGAACCAAACACTCAGAATTTCACCGGCTCAGAAGCTGGCCTTGAGGAAGCTGCAAGATGGCCCGATCAGCAGGTTGGGCATGGGTAAGCAGCAATCCAATACCTTTGACGCACTGGTGCGTAAAGGGTTGGCCGAAAGTGATGACTGGGCCTATACAATAACCAACCGGAGATAACTATCATGGGAAGATCACCAAACGATGACCGTAGCGACAGCATGAATCCAAACAATGATGCCTACTGGGACAGCCTGGACAACCACGCCGACCAGCTCAATCCCAACAACGATGAATACCGTGGACCAGATGTGGAGGATGATGACTCAGAAGAGTCAAGCTAGCTTTAACCAGCCAGATCCACCACCCACTGCGGCAACGGGGCAATCGTCTCACCACCGAGGATCGTCTTGGGGTAGCGAGTCTTCACATCGTCTTCATGCTCAACATGGGTATTGGTGCCATTCCGCTTGTCGGCGGCAATCATGCCCATCTGCTCTCCGATAGGCGCGTAGCCATCAGGCCCAGTGCGTAGTGCAATGTAGTCAGGTTCGATGATAGTCTCACCTTCTACGATGCCTGTGCCTTGCTCTGCTACATCCTTGAGGAATTGTTGGTAGTGGCGGTTTCCTCTGGCTATAGGAATGGCCTGATCTGTAGCTACTTTAATAATTACACTGTCTTGAAGTTTATACATTACTTACATCCTCGCATCTGCTGTAAAGCCTGCTGCAATAGGTCTGTTGAACGCCTCCTGGCCCCATGTACCACTACTTTTGAGCGCACGGACAAAACCCTTTGAATTGATATTGGTGGCAGTAGCTGCAATACCATTAGCTACGCCAATTTGCGTAACAGTTCCTGACACACCGGTATTGTCATAAAGCACGACAGTAGGTGTTGCACGCATTGGCACAGGGAATTCAGCCAATCCGTTTGCTTCTGTGCCGTTACTGTAAGGCAACCCGTAGAAACCACCGTCTGCATTAGAGGGAGCACCAGTACTGTCACCTTTTGAAGTGCAGTATTGCCTGTTAACCCGCTCCAACTCCTTTTCATAACGACGGTGGTCATACTCTGTAGCCACACCACCCGGCACCAGCTGAACCCCTGTAATCTGGAAATAGTTGGATATGGAGTCACCCAAATTAACCGTACCGGCTGCATTCTTGTCGGCATTGTTTGTTGTCTCCCATGCAGCAGGCGCTGCACCGCTGGTGAAGTTGGAGCCGGAATCCAGCCAGATCTCCAGATGCAGGGAGCTGTTGGCATCATCATCAAATGCACCCACGGTATCTGCCGGGAAGATATGGCTCTTTGACTCCCACGCGCCAGAGGCATCAATGGTGAAGCTTCCAGACACCAGTCGTGTATTGTCCTCATCCAGCAGATTGAACTGGTAGGTGCCGGTCTGGAAGGCCTTGGCCTCAAAAGAGAGCGACAGTTGCTTTGCGTTGGCTGTCCCCTTTTTGATGTGCTGCAGATCCTGCCCCTCGATCTTGTGACGGTAATAGAGGTAGCTTGCAGCCCCCGGGGTGGCATCCGCAGTGGTGCATTGAATCTTGATCGAGTTGGCAAACCCCTCTGGCGCGTCTGAAACCTGACTGATGGACCATGTACCCAATGCACTCATATGGATCTGGTGTACATCACAGATGTACGTGCTGGTGGTTACCCCGGTTTTATCCCCCTCCTGGTTCACCTGCATAGCGCCATTGGTAATGAGGTTCTTGCCCGGCGCACCGACAATCCCCAGCGTACTCTTGGCGGTGTCAATCTCACCATCAGTGCCAAACAATCCCGCCAGATAGGCGCGCATATTGCCAAGGGCGGTTTTCACCTGCCCCTCGGTTCTATCTGAATCGGTAATATCCGTTGATGGAGGTAGTGGTGTTGCCATATCAATATCCTTGTATTCGTGCGTCGACGGTGCCGGTAGTTGCTGTACCGGATGCGTCAAACAGTTTGATGGTTGGGCCTGTTGTATCCTTGTTGATGAGCTTCACACTCACCGCACCGCCTGCATCCTCCTGGATGGTGATGTTGACGTTCTTGATGGTGTTGTAGCTCTGGGTAATGGGCAGTGCGGTGCCTGCAGCGGCGATAGAGACATCATTGAGGATTTCGCTGATATCGGGCACGTCGATCTTCACCGCCAGCTTGCTGATGCTCCCCTGTGTCTCTCCGAAGCCGGTGACCACGCGCAGCTCATACTCCAGCCCCGCCTTGGCCTCGACCGAGCCAGTGAAGATGCGCCAGGGCTCATCGGCCCACATCAGGGCGGTATCGTCTCCGCTCCACATCAGGTCACCGGAGTCCCCCCACATCAGCTTGCCCCACACCCGATACTCCACGGTGTAGGTCTCGGCACTGATGGTGTGGTCGAGCACCATGTTGTAGCCATCGGCGGCAGCCGAGGGGGTAAAAGTCCCCAGATAGGTCATCTGCTTGTAGGTCACCGTTGACCACATCAGATCAGCGGAGTCGCCCCACATCGCCGCACTGTCATCCGGATTCCACATCAGCAGTGAGGCATCATCGGCCACCAGGTCACCACCCACTACAGAGCCATTGGTGATGGTGCCGCTGAAGCCACCGGCATGGAAGTCGAAGGTCTCCAGCACGTTGGCCACCACCGCATCACCCAGGTTGATATAGATGACTGCTGGATTCCTGCTCTCGTTGCCGGAGGTATCGACCGCCTTCAGCAGCAGAGTGGCCTGCCCCGCCGGTTTGTTGAGCAGGGTATAGGGGAAGCCGACAATCAGCCCCTCATGCAGTGGCGCTGCATCACCCCAGGAATCATTTTGCCCGGGGTGGTAACGCAGCCGGTAGCCTGCCAGGTCGACATTGGTGACCGGGGTGATATCAACCTCGTCACCGTTGATGGTGAAGTGGATGACATCATCCGGATCGAGATCGATACCACTAATGGTATGGGTGCCGGTATAGGGGTCACCCGCCTGCACCAGCGGGTTACCGGGGATTACTTCATAGATGACGGTACCGGTGGGCGGCACCTGGAACTCGAAGCGGTTACTGTTGACCACCCCCCTCTCTGTCAGTGGGGCCCCGTTGACCCCGGCACGCACCACCGCCTCACGGTAGTTGCCGGTGGTCTGCCAGCTGAGGGTGAGAATCACCGCAAAGCCGCTGCCCACCTGGATCAGCTCCTCGGTAACCGTCACATCAGAGACCTTCGGAGTGCTGTTGGTGGTGCTGGCCACCACATGGGTGAAGCTGCCATTCTCGGTGGCGTAGTAGCCCGCATCCTCATCCACCGCACTGATGCGCACCCGGTTCTCGTTGACCGGCTCCATGGAGACGATCTTCACCTTCTTGCCGGGGGTGGCCAATGGGTCAAAACAGTAGAGCCAGTCGATGGGGGTACCGGTATCGGGTGCAACCGGTAGTGCCGTGGTGAGGGTAACGGTATCGGTCGATCCGGTCTCGATCTGTACCGGATAGGTGGCCCAGTCGCCATCGGGCTCTCTCACCGTAATGTAGTGCTGGGTGGCGGGGGTGAACTCTACCGCCCGATCCAGCTCCAGCACCGTGGTGGTACCGGAAATCAGCCGCCCCGACTGACCCCACTGGGTGAGATCATGGGAGAGGATCACCACATCCCCCCGGCTGGAGACCAGCCCCTCCATATCGGTCTCCCACACATAGCGGCGGCGACGGTAGTACTGTGCAGCGGCCAGCAGATTGGCCTCTTTTCCCGCCTGTGTCTTGTCGGTAACCCCGACCAGATCGACGGTAATGGGCCGATAGGCGGTGGATACCCCCGGCACCGAGACCCGTACCGTATCCTGCTGCCAGTCGAGATCGGGGTTGATGAAGCGGGCCACCACCTCATCCGCCAGTTTCTCGGTGGCGTACTCGACGGTAAAGCTACCGGCGACAATATTGGGCATGCCGTAGATGGCAGTCACCGGCTTGTCGGCCTCATCCCACACCGCACCCAGTTTGCCGGTGGTCCAGGTGGGTGCGGCACGACCACAACGGGCAATGATGTTGAGCACCTCGGAGCAGGACTGGCGGGTATCGATGATGACGTTGACACTGTAGCCGTGGGTATCACACCAGACACCCCACTCCTTGAGCGCATCGAGATCGAGGCGGCTATCGGGCAGATTGGCGCCGAAGATCGGGGCACCGCTGCCCGGATCACCACCCCCTTCGCACTTTCCATTGGCAAACCAGCGAAACAGCCAGGCGGGGTTGCTGGTGACCTGATCGGCCACCCAGGTGGAGCCGTTCCAGACCTCGCACTTCGACCGCCCCAGCGCAGAGAGTCGATCGACCCGCCCATTGAGCTGGCCGGAGGCGCGGATCTTCATCGCATAGCGCAGCTGGCCACTGTAGTCGGCGCTGTCGGGCTGGTAGGTACGCAGTACCGACCAGTTGACGATGGCGGTGTTGCGCTCATCACTCTCATCAGTGGAGAGCTTTCTGCAACGCACCTCATACTGGCCACTGCTGACCTGCCAGTACCAGGTCTTGCGCAGGGGCTTGCGGGTATCGTTGCTGAGGATGACCTCCCCCGGGGTGGCCGTCCAGCTGGGGGCACCGACCAGGCGGTATTCGATGGCGATGGTGACGCTGTGGCTCTCGATCCCGCGATCCCCCGCCCGATAGAGGGTCAGCGTAAGGTCGACCGCCAGTGCAGTGGCATTGATGGAGCCGGTACGGGTGACCCAGTGGGTACCCCCATCGGGGTTTTCCAGTGACCCACCGGAAATGGTATCGACATTGCCGGGGAAGAGATCCAGCGCCCCATCGGCTCCGGAGGTCTCGCTGATGATGTCGTTGTACTCGGTCAGCGGCGTATTGCCGATGCGGAAGTCACTGAGGTTGAGGTCAGAGAGGCCGAAGTTGAAGACCTGCATCAGGTACTGATCCTCCCCCTCGAATTCGGTGTACTCCCGCGCCCCAAGATCGGGGAAGATACGGTGGGTACCGAGCAGCAGTGGCATCGGCTCAAACGGACGGGCACGGTTGGCACCCCCGGAGAGGCTATAGGTGGGGGACGGATTGTCCTGGTTGAACTGGGGTAGATGAGGTTGTGGCGGTGGGACCAGACTGTTGACCAGCATCATCCCGGCCATACCGATCACGCTCTGGTAAACAGAGCCCATAGTGATGGTCTCACCGGCGATGGTGAAGAGCTCTGCGCCTTCCATCGGCATCATTCTGGCCAGGTGCGGTGCACCCACCAGCACTGCCAGAGTCAATACCGTCTTCAGCGGATCCGAACCACCATCTCCGCGCTGCACCGTGGCCCGGATATGGATGATTTGCCCCGGATAGGGCTTGATCAGACCCCAATCAGCGACATCAATCCGCACCCCATCGAGGGTGAGCACTACCGGCAGGTGACCGATATGGATACGGTTGCGCTCCAGGTATTCGGTGATGGTCTCCCCTGCCACAAACGGCTCTCCATACTGGCGACGCCCTGCAGCGGCCAGTAGCGGATGGGGACTATGGACGAGGCTTACATTTTCCACCGGTAGTACCCCACTGGCTCCAGCCCCTGGTACTGCAGCTCTCGAATCTTGTGCAGCACCACCATTCCGGCATTTTTCATTGCGTGGACCACATAGGGGATACCGTTGATTTCGGCATAGACCCCGATATGGCTGAAGTGGCCCCGGCACTTCATCAGCACCGCATCCCCCTCCACTGGGTATTTGGTCGGGGTGGCGTAGTCCTGCTGCAGATCCTCAATCTGCCGGGTTTGGGCACGGATGCCAGAGGCGTGACCGGGCAGCGCGACCCGGTTACCGAAGATCTCATGCTGCACCCGCACTGCGAATCCGGCACAGTCCTGATCCCCTTCGATATAGGGGAGACCGATGTATTTTTGGGTCCAGTGGGCACCCATCAATACAACCCCGGTGCAGTCACTGGGTTGTACATTTTGGTGACGGCAGGACGGGAGAGCAGATCCTCAAACCCGAGCTGGCCAGTCACCTCCTGCACGTTCATCTTGACGTTGGTGAGGTCGAGATCCTGCTCCCACTCGACGGTGTTGGGATCGGCGCGGCGAATCTGCATCATCTTCACCTGAGCACCCTCTCCACCGTTGGAGGCCTCCAGCCACTGCACCAGCTCCTTGCCGACGTTATCGACCGCCAACTCTGCCCTGGGGAGCTGCCCTTCGAGGTCATCGGGCAGTTTGCAGCGGAAGGCGAGCGCGGTGAAGGTATCACCGTTGCTGGTGATATCCTCGTTGTCGTTGACCACACGGATCGGGGTGGCAAGGCCGCTGTGGGTGATCTCCAGGCAGAGCAGGGGGGCCTCACCCGCAACAGCCAGGAGATCAGCCTTCGCATTACTGGAGTAATCTTTGGGCATTATTCCAAAGTCTCCAATGTGATCTGGACATGCCAGGTCTGAAGCGTGTTCCCAGCAGGATCTCCTTCGTACAGACCATTCACGATCTTGGCCTGCTTGGTCTGTCCATCTACTGGATCAGTCCAGTCAAACCAGTCTTTACCTCGATCCAACGTCACCCGGATCCAGGCGGTAAAATTCTGGTAATCGGTCAGGCTGGCCAGATGGACGGTAATCGGTCGCAAGATGGTCTGCTTTGAGCGCACCTTGGTCTCTTTTGGTGGACCAGACTCCATCTTTGTCCTAAGCATTGCGCTTTGAGGCTTCTCTGCGATGCTGGCAATCGTTGCATAACTTGGCCAAGTCGCCATCAGAATGGTCTCCTGCCACCATAGAGGTTGTTGTAGCCTTTAGTGATTGGGCCATCCCTTCGCTGATCATCCAGCACAATACGTACCACCTCACCTTTGAGATCGAGGCGCAAATCAGCATTCTGTACTTGTTGAGGGGTACCTTTGTTGATGATTTCCACCTTCAGGTTCTGTGTTCCTCTTGCCCCCAGCGCCTTCATCTGACCCTCTGTAAATACCCCTTCACCACGCTTTAAAATGGTGGGCACCTCATATCCAGCAATGCCACCGGTATGAAAGCGGGGGGCATTGGCAAAAACCGAAGGTGAGACAACCCGAGAGCTGCCCTCCATGCCGACAATGCCACCGGTATGATTTGCAGGTACCATCATCAGATTCTCTTCGCTCCAGACCTCACCGCCACCACCGCCAAACATCCCACTGACAAAGGTATTCAACATGCCGGAAAGGGGAGCAGTGATGGATTGGCGTACCTGAATCCGGATCAGATCACTGATGATTGAATCCGCCAGTGAAGAGAAGTCGAGCTTGCCGGTCTTCACGAACTCGACCAAGGCATCCTCCATCCCCTGCATGTTTCGGGTGAAGGCATCACCTACACTCTCTGCAATATCCAGCGCATTGGATTCGTAGCCCTGCAGGGCCAGAATGGCGTGATCCTTCCAGTGGGTACTGGCCTGCATGCGTTCATCAATGGCCTGTTGCTCAGCCGTTACCGCCTTCTCCAGCATCGACTGGTAGACCGTCTCTACCTCATCGGCAAACTGCGTATAACCCAATGCAGACTGGTCGAGACCCTCCATCTGCGCATCGCGCCAGGCGTCTGCCTTCTGTCGCAACTGCTCATAGAGCGGCAGGGTATTGAGCATCTCTTTCTGCAGGGATTTCTGCCTGCGTTCCCAATCCTTCTTGTCGAGACTGGATCCCAATGCTGCAGCAGGCTGCTCGGCCACCGGGGCGGGTTCTTCCGCCACAGTGAACTCATTGAGGCGGGTGGCAGCCAGCGCCAGCTGCTGCGCCATCTCTGCTGTCCAGGCCTCACCGGATGCAGAGAGCTGTTGCTGCAGGTTCATCCACATGTCGAAGTCGGCACGTGCCTGCTCCTGCGGGGTGATCACCTTGGGGGCGGTGGGCTCCACCTTCTCCGGGATAATTCTCGGTGCCATGAATCGGGCCACTGCACCCCAGTCGGTTTCATCGATACTCTTGGAGATGTCCTGGAACAGCTCCGCAATGGAGGAGGTGACCCCCCAGGACTGGTTCAGCTGCCCCAGCATATCGACCAGTGAATTGCCAAGCATGGTGGTTGAGCGATCCAGTGAGATGGGGATCTCGTCAAACTGCTGGCTGATCTCATCGCTCTGGCCCAACAAGGAATTAAAGACATCCTCAGAGAGCACACTGCCCTCATTGACCGCCAGACGAAGCTGGCCCACCGTCATACCCATCCCCTTGGCGATGCGGGCGGCGATCTCCGGAGTATTCTCGACAATGGAGTTGAACTCCTCGGCCCGCATCACGCCACCGGCCATCGCCTGACCAAACTGCATCAGGGCGTTGTCCATTTGAGTCTGGGTGGATCCACCGATCACACCGAGCTGCTGCACCGACTGGGTGAGCTTCAGCACCTCGGCATTGGTGACCCCCAGATCCGGGGCGGTTCGGGCCAGATTCTGGAACAGAGAGACAGTGGACTCCATCGCCACCCCGTTGGCCTGGGAGATGGTAAAGAGCTGCTGCGCCACCTGGTTGTAATCTCCGGTCTCCCGGGTGGCGGTCTTGATACGCTGCTGCAGGGTATTCCAGCGGTCTGCCATCTGAGCCAGCTCTCTGGCCCCCATGATGGCAATGGCGGCGACGCCAAAGCGGGCCATCTTGGAGAAAGAGCGGCCCAGCCGGTCTGTAGAGCGTCGGGTCTTGTCCAACTTTCTGGCGGCATTGGCACCGGATTTTCCCAGTCGGTCCACCGAGCGGGCGGCCTTGGTAGACTTTCCTGTCAGCTTCTCCCCGTAGAGCCCCAGAGTCTGAGTCGACTTGGATGCCTTGTTGAGCTTGGTGGAGGCTGTCAGTGCATGATCCCCGAGAGAATCAATGGCCTTTTCAGAGGATCGCACCACACCCACCAACTTGCCATTGTTGGCAGTCAGTTCAATCGATAGCTGCATGTCTCCACTATTGCTCATCTCTTAATCGGCTCATTTCGTCCAGGGCGGCATCCTCAAGCAGCAGAATCTGATCCATTAAATCGAGTGAGTCCGGCAGCCCCATCTTCTGGCGGAGCAGCTCAACCTCCTGCAGGTTGAGCCCGGAGACCCCCTGCAGATCCCGGTTCCAGCGTCTTCCACAACGACAGAAGAGCTGTACTGCATCCCAGTTCTCCTCCAGTACTTCGTAGTCCGGATCTACCGGCTCCTGTTCGATTTCAATACCGAGTACCGCTGCGTCCTCGGCGACTCCGTCGCGATCCTGTTGTTGCTGCCCACCTCTGATCCAGTGGCGGGCGGCTCCGGTCAGGTTCGCGACAGGTTCTTTTTTCCGATGGCCTCGTTATAGGCGGTGACCAGTGCCAGGCTGATCTCCGGATCCTGTTTGGCGGCCTTCAGAGTCTCACTCTCACTCAGTGCAGTGCCTGCCTCATCCGACAGCTCCAGATCAGAGACTCCGACCAATACCCGCTCCAGCAGTTTCTGGTCGGGCTTCTGGCTGCTGGGGAGGATCCGGAACTTGGCGGTGAAGGTACCACTGACCTCCTTGCCCTCTGCATCACGGGTGTAGACCGTGACCGGATAGGGGAAGATGCGGGTTGTACTGGCTTTAAACATGGTTTTATCGTCCTTTTTATTGTCGCAGTTCGCTAGTCAAAACTATGCACTTTAGTGCAAGGCTTTAG
>CAYQFH010000083.1:0-11791 GCA_964416755.1 uncultured Piscirickettsiaceae bacterium
CGATATCACCGCCCTGCAGCGCAAGGATGCGGATGGTGCGCTCACGCCCCTCCTGTTCGCCACGACTGACGTAACCACGATTCTGGATGGTGGAGATGGTGGGTGCATAGGTCGATGGACGGCCAATCCCCAGCTCCTCCAGCTTCTTCACCAAGCTCGCCTCGGTAAAGCGGGCCGGTGGACGGGTAAAGGACTCTTGTGCCCGCATCACGGAGAGAGCCAGATTCTCCCCTTCGCTGATATTGGGCAGTCGCTTGGAGTCCTCCTTGCTGCGATCCTGATAGACCTTGAGGAACCCCTCGAAGGTGAGGATCTCCCCCTTCGCCACCAGATGCTCCTCTACCGTGGAGATGTCGATGGTGGCCGTGGTGCGCTCAAAGCGGGCATCGGACATCTGCGAGGCGATGGTACGCTGCCAGATCAGTTCGTAAAGACGTTGCTCATTCTTCTCACCCGTAGTGGTCGACTTGCTGAGGTCGGTCGGTCGGATCGCCTCATGCGCCTCCTGCGCACCAGCCGATTTGGTCTTGTAATGGCGCTGCTGCGCATACTCGCTACCGTAATTTTTCTGGATCACCTCCTCCGCCTGGGCATGAGCCAGCTCGGAGAGGTTGACCGAATCGGTACGCATGTAGGTGATCTTGCCGGCCTCGTAGAGGCGCTGCGCCACCATCATAGTCTGCCGTACCGAGAAGCCGAGACGCTGCGACGCCTCCTGCTGCAGGGTCGAGGTGGTAAACGGTGCCCGTGGAGAGCGGCTGGCCGGTTTCTTCTCAATCTTGCGAATGGTGTAGTCAGCGCCGTTGACACGGTTGAGGAAATCCTCGGCATCCTCAATCCCTTGACGATCCTTCGGCAGTTTGGCCTCGAATCTGGTTCCTTCACTGTTGGCGAGCTGCGCCGTCACCCTGAAGGAGGAGACTGGTTCGAAGGCCTCAATCTCACGCTCCCGCTCAACCACGATACGCACCGCGACCGACTGTACCCGACCTGCGGACAGTCCGGTCTGAATCTTCTTCCACAATACAGGTGAAAGCTCAAAACCGACCAATCGATCCAGAATACGGCGCGCCTGCTGTCCATCCACCAGATCGCGGTTGATGCTGCGCGGGCTCTCGATCGCCGCCAGAATCGCCGGCTTGGTGATTTCATGGAAGACAATGCGTTTACTGTTCTCTTCACTCAGCCCCAACACCTGCTCCAGATGCCAGGCGATCGCCTCCCCTTCGCGATCCTCATCCGATGCGAGCCAGACCATCTCGGCCTTCCTGGTGGCGCGCTTGAGTTCGTTGATCACTTTGGTCTTGTCTTCACTCACCTCGTAGGTGGGCTCAAAATTGTTGTCGATGTCGACCGCCATCCCCTTGCCGGGCAGGTCACGCACGTGACCATAGCTCGACATCACGGTGAACTCCGTTCCGAGGAACTTTTCGATAGTCTTGGCCTTGGCCGGGGACTCTACAATAACGAGATTCTTGCTCACTGCGATAACTCTGAATTAATTGCTACCACCAGCGGAGGTCAATGGATGATTTCCGGGGCGCCATCATAGACAAAATCTTCCATCCAGGCGTAGGAGGACTCCGCCCCCGGCTGGTTGAAAAGCACCATCAGCACCACCCACTTGAGCTGTTCCTGATCGAAATCCTGACTCTCCAGCGCCATCACCCGGTCAATCACCGCCTCACGCGCCTCACAGTTGAGCACACCGATCTGCTCCAGATAGAGCAGCAGCCCCTGCCCCTCGACATCAATCATCGCCGCCTCGGCATTGGAGTAGATACGGAACGGACACTCGATCCGACCGCTCTGTTGCGCCCGTTCCCCTTTGAGGCCGGAAAGTCCCTCCAGCCAGTTGAAGGCACGATCAATCTGCGGTTCGGAGAACCCGGCTCGCATCAACTCATCCTGCAACTGTGCAGGCGCAGCCGGCTCGTCCACCTGATCGTGGGCATAGTTCTCAAACAGATACATCAAAACATCGAGCATTATTGGAGGATACCTTTAATTTTTTCTCTGAACCCTGCCACCGGGAAGCGATACCACCGCTCCCTGAATTTCAAGGCGCATAATAATCGAGGAAACGGCCTCTGCCGTCAATCCGGAAAGTACCACCAATTGATCAATAAGGATTGCCTCATGCCCCATCTGCTCCAGCAGTTGCGCCGCTGGCGACCCCTCTTCCACCTCTACAACATCATTAACTGATTGATCAAACGTGCTTTCATCCAGATTGAACTGCTCTCTGAGCAGATTCAGCATGCCACTCAGCTCTTCCATAATATCGTCCGTGGTCTCCACCAGTTTAGCCCCCTGACGAATCAATTGGTGGTTACCGCGCGCCAGTGGGTTATGGATCGACCCGGGAATCGCAAATACTTCACGCCCCTGCTCCATCGCCAGGCGGGCGGTGATCAATGATCCACTCTTCTTCGCCGCCTGCACCACCAACGTGCCGAGTGCCAACCCACTGATGATACGATTGCGACGGGGAAAGTTGGCAGGGTGAGGTTCAGTCCCCACAGGGAACTCGGAAATAATCGCCCCCGCCTCGACAATCTGATGAGCCAACTCCCGATTTTTGGCCGGATAGACCCGATCCAGTCCCGTGCCCACTACGGCAACGGTATGTCCGGACTCCAATGCTCCCCGGTGTGACTCGGTATCCACTCCCATCGCCATGCCACTGGTCACGGTCATCCCGGCAGCCGCCAGACGTCGAGCAAAATCGCGGGCGGTCTCCCGCCCCGGTAGATCAGGGTTGCGGCTTCCCACCATCGCCAGTTGAGGAAAAGAGAGTCGATCCACATCCCCCCGCACATAGAGTAGTGGTGGCGGATCGGCAATCTCCTTCAGCAGCGCCGGATAACGCTCATCCCCGAGCATTAGCAGATTAGCCTGTTCCTCCTCCAGCCAGCGCAGATCTTTCTCAATCGCGGCAGCCCAGACGGACTCCCCTTGTGCCAGAAACTCCATGGCTTTTGGCTTCAGCAATCCACTCTGGCGCAGGGTGGCTCCACTGCTCTGCAGTACCGTCTCGGGCGAACCGAACTGCTGTAGCAGCTTACGAAAGGTGACTGCCCCGACGGATGGGGTGTGCTGCAAGGTCAACCACGCATCAATCTTATCCATTGCTTCGCTCAACATTTAAGTTGCCGATTACGATACCATTACCAACAATAAGGTACCTCTAAAAATAGACATGTTGCTGTAAGTACGAGGAAACACCGCACGGAGAACCGGAGTGTATATGCTAGTACATGAGGATTCGAGTACGGAGTTGACGAAGTAATTGCTGGAAAAGGGCATTTTTAGAGATGCCTAAATATAAACACCAATTTAGATCAACTGTTATGGCGTTATTGGAAATTTTGACACATCCCGATCCACGACTGCGCAAGAAAAGCGTTCCTGTCGAAGAGGTGACCGATGAGGTGCGGGCGGTAGTCGACAATATGCTGGAGACGATGTATGCCGCCCCCGGCATCGGTCTGGCCTCAATTCAGGTCAACGAACCACGCAGTATTGTGGTGATTGATGTCTCCGAAGAAAAGGATCAGCCGCTCTGTCTGATCAACCCGAAAATCACCGCCAGCTCTGGCGAGGAGGAGTATGAGGAGGGGTGCCTCTCGGTACCCGGCATCTTCGAGGCAGTCACCCGTGCCGAGGAGGTAACAGTAGAGGCGCTGGATCGTGAAGGGACACCCTTTGAACTGCAAGCCGAAGGACTGCTGGCAATCTGTATTCAGCATGAACTGGAACATCTGGAGGGCAAACTCTTTGTCGACAAACTCACCAAACTGAAACAGAACCGCATCAAGAAAAAGTTGGAAAAGCAGGCGAAGGAGACGATGTAATGAAAATTATTTTTGCCGGCACCCCCGACTTCTCTGTTGCTGCACTGAATGCACTGCTCGACTCTGAACATAATATCATCGGGGTCTACACACAACCCGACCGTCCCGCCGGTCGTGGTCGCAAACTGAAGGCGAGCCCGGTCAAGGAGCGTGCACTGGAGGCCAATATCCCGGTCTATCAGCCACTCACCCTGAAAGAGCCCGAGGCACAGCAGCAGCTTCAGAATCTCGATGCCGATCTGATGGTGGTGGTCGCCTACGGGTTGATTCTGCCCAAGGCGGTACTCGATGCCCCCCGCCATGGCTGCCTCAACATTCACGCCTCCCTGCTGCCACGCTGGCGCGGTGCAGCACCGATTCAGCGCGCTCTCCATGCAGGAGATGCCGAGAGCGGTGTTACCATCATGCAGATGGATGAGGGGCTGGATACCGGTGATATGCTCTACAAGGTGACCACCCCGATCAGTGACGAGGACAATGCACAGACTCTACATGATCGTCTCGCCACGCTGGGGGCCGAGGCACTACTGGAGACGATCCGACAGATCGAGTCCGGTACTGTCATAGCAGAACAACAGAACAGCGCTGAGGTGACCTACGCCGAGAAGCTCAACAAGGCAGAGGCAACCATCGACTGGAATCACCCTGCGCAGCAGATTCTGCAGCTGATCAACGCATTCAACCCCTGGCCGGTGGCACAGACCGAATGGAACGGAGAGATGGTGCGTATCCGACGCGCCTCCATCCTGCCGCCGGGGAGTGGTACACCGGGACACAGTGTGGAGGTCTCTGCAGAGGGTGTGGATATCGCCACGGGTGATGGGGTGCTGCGCATTCTGGAACTGCAACTACCGGGCAAGCGCTCCATGGCAGTCGGTGACTTTCTCAACGCACGTCCACAATTGAAAGAGAGCGGCCTGGCGTTCAGTAATGGCTAACCAGTGGAACCCTCGTGCTGCGGCTGCCAAGGCAGTGGCCGGTGTACTGAGTCAGCATCGCTCTCTCTCCATTACTCTGCCACAAGCGACCCACAATCTGGAACCGGGTGACCGCGCACTGGCACAGGAGATCAGCTACGGCGTGCTGCGCCACATCTATGAACTGGAGGGCTATACCAAACAGCTGTTGAAGAAACCCTTCAAGAAGAAGGATGGCGACCTCCACGCTCTGCTGCTGGGCGGCCTCTACCAGCTCCACTATATGCGTATGCCGGATCATGCCGCCCTTTCGGAGACGGTCGCTGCTGTCGCCAACCTGAAAAAGGAGTGGGCGCGAGGCGTTGTCAATGCGGTACTTCGCCGGTTCCAGCGGGAATCAGAGACAATCACCACAGCTCCCAAGAGAACACTGGCCGAAAAGAACAACCATCCAGACTGGATAGTACAGCGGCTGCGCGAAGCATGGCCTGATCAGTGGCGTGAGGTGCTGGAACAGAACCAGCAGCGCCCCCCGATGACACTGCGGGTCAACCTTGCCAGGACGACACAAGACCACTATCACAAGCAGCTGGAATCTGAAGGCATTGAAGCCCACTGCTCCGCCCATACGCCAACCGCTCTCACACTGACCAAAGGGGTACCGGTCAACCGTCTGCCCGGTTTTGAGGATGGGATGATCTCGGTTCAGGATGAGGCCCCCCAACAGAGTGCACGGCTACTCGATCCTCAACCCGGAGAGCGAATCCTCGACGCCTGTGCCGCTCCCGGAGGCAAGACCGCCCATCTGCTGGAACAACAACCCGAGCTCGGTCAATTGATTGCGCTGGACAGTGATCCGGAGCGATTGCAGCGTATCGAAGAGAATCTGCACCGCATTGGAGTGGAAGCCACTCTGGTCGCAGGAGATGCCAGCCAACGGGCATGGTGGGATGGAAAACCGTTCAACCGAATTTTGGTGGATGCCCCCTGCAGCGCAACCGGCGTCATCCGTCGCAATCCGGACATCAAGCTGCTGCGCCGCAAGGGTGATATCACCAAGCTGGTTGAGACCCAGTCTGCTATCCTTGAGAACTGCTGGGGGTTATTGAAACCGGGGGGAACGCTACTCTATGCAACCTGCTCCATCCTTCCTGATGAGAACGAGGCACAGATCAAAGATTTTCTGGCCCACAAAAGTGATGCCGAACCGCTATCCATCACCATTGAACATGGCATTCCAACCGGCGTTGGGGTACAACTCCTGCCCGGTGGTGGAGGTATGGATGGTTTCTACTACGCAAAGCTGCAGAAGCATGGATAAGCGGAGCCGAAGCAGTGCGTATTAGTCTGCCTCTACTGCTTATTCTCTGCTACACCGCTCCGGCAGTATATGCAGCCATCACCATCACTCAACCGGCACTCTATGAGGATGAGGGGCGCATCTGGGTCAATGCAGAGTTCAAGTATGAACTGGATGACCGGGTGATTGACGCAATGAAAAATGGAATTCCGCTGGTCTTTCATGCCGAGTACCGTATTGAAGAGGTCAAACCCTTGTGGGAGGAGAACCCGGTGATCCACCAGATTGAGCACCGTTTTATTCTCAGCTACCGGGAATTCACCAACCGCTACTACCTGATCAGTCTGCAGAACAAGACCCATGGTACCTACGGCACCCTTGCCGAGGCACTCTCCAGAATGGAGCGGCGTCACACCGCACTTGAAATCAGCCGTGACACGCTGCAGCGCAACCGCAACTACCAGGCCCGGATTCGCGCTTCACTCGATGGCTCTACACTTCCCGGACTGATGCGCCCCTACCTCTATACCCCCTGGCTCTGGCCTGAATGGAAACTGGATAGCGGCTGGCACCAACTCCCGATTCCAGTGGGCGGGCAGTAGCCATGCGGTTGAGAGCAGTGATCCGCCATCCACTGACCGTTGCGGTCACAGTTACCGGTGCCATCAGCACCCTGGTCGCTTTCGGTCTGCTGGCTGTCGCGATCAATACGCCAGACAGTATCGGACAGCTCTTCCCCTATATTGTGGTCACCAGCACCGTGGGGTTGACCATACTCTTCTCCACCATCTCGCTCAGCCTCTACCAACTGGCACGCAAATTCTTTTCGGGTGAATCCGGTGCCCGACTGCATGCCCGCTTTGTCGGCATCTTTGTATCACTGGCACTAATCCCGATTCTGGTTCTCTCACTCTTCACCACCCAGATTCTGAAACAGCAGGACCGTGGAGAAGAGGAGATTCTGCATGCACTTGAAGGCTCCCGCGAGCTCTACAAGACCGCACTCAACGAGAAGAAGAAACGCATCATCGAGAACCTCTATCAACTGGCTGATGGACTCTCGGGTGCACCACGCGGCATGGTTGATCTGTTGCTGGAGGAGGCACGCGAGGAGAGCAGGGCAATGGAGCTGGTGCTCTATGACATCAACGGCGTGCAGATCGGCTTCAGCAGTCTGCTCTCGGAGCCGGAACTGGTTCCCAAACCACTCGATAACCTGATCGTCAGTCAGGTCAGCAAAGGACTCGATTACCACAAGATGGAGGGGCATGAGGAGTTTGACCAGATCCTGCATGTGGTGATCCCGATCCACAATCTGCGTTCCGACAGTGGCGAGAGCCGTATCCTCTCCTCCTTCTACACCATTCCCAAACAGCTGGAGGTGGGACAACAGAAGATTAATGATGCCGTGATGCGCAACAAGAAGCGGCTCTATCTGGAGGATCAACGCAACACCGTCCACAACATCGCCTTTGTACTGCTGCTGCTGCTCTCACTGCTTACAGCGCTCTGGTTCGCCTTCTACTCCACCCGTCGCCTGATTGCACCGATCCATCAACTGGCCAAGGGGACCCGATCGGTAGCCGCCGGAATCTACAACCAGCCGATCACCAACCTCTCTCACGATGACCTCGGTTTTCTGGTGCAGTCCTTCAACGACATGATGCTCAATCTCGACCATACCCACAAGAATCTGAAAGAGAGTCAGGTCTTCATCGAACATCAGCACACCCGTCTGGAGGGGATTCTCTCCCACCTCTCCTCCGGGGTGATGGTACTTGATCCCCAACGCCGGTTGGAGCGTGCCAACACCATGGCCTGCACCATCCTCGACAGCAAGATGACCCCCGCACCCGGCATCCCCATCGGGGTTGTGGCACAGAGCCACCCCATCATCCTGCCATTGGTGGAGGCTATCCGTGACCACATTCAACAGAGTGATCATGAGTGGAATGACTCCATCACCATCACCACCTCAAAGGGGGTACGCCACCTCTTCTGTCGCGGCACCTCTCTGCTGGAGCATGGCAAGCTGGAGGGCTACGTGGTGGTCTTCGATGATGTCACTGAGCTGGTCTCCGCACAGAAGAATGCCGCCTGGAGTGAGGTGGCTCGCAGACTGGCGCATGAGATCAAAAACCCACTCACACCAATCCAGCTCTCTGCAGATCGCCTGCGCCATCGCTACCTCTCCAAGATGGATGAGGAGGAGGGAAGAGTGCTGGATCGAGCCACCCACACCATTATCCAGCAGGTGGACACATTGAAACGGATGGTGCAGGCCTTCTCCGACTATGCCCGTGCACCAAAAATGCAACTTGCCGTGATACACCCTGCACCTCTACTGGAAGAGGTGGTGGAACTCTACCGTGCACAGTATCCGGGCCATATCACACTACAGATCAAAGGGGCACTCTACGAAATTGAGGCAGACAGTGACCGGGTTCGCCAGATCCTCAACAATCTGATCAAAAACGGACTGGAATCCTGCGGTGACGAATGTGTTGCCGATGTCGTAGTCTCGGCCAGAAACGAGGGGGGCACTCTACAGATTAAAATCTGCGATAATGGTGCTGGAATTGATGAGTCCCTGAGATCACAGATTTTTGAGCCCTATGCGACCACCAAACCGAAAGGGACCGGATTGGGATTGGCGATTGTGAAGAGAATCATAGAAGAGCACAACGGCAATATTGAGCTGCTGGATAGAGCAGAGGGAACCTGTTTCCTGCTCCATCTGCCCAACCGCCATAGTGAAAACAATCCTGACCAGCTGGAGATGCACCTCAACGAGGGAGAGACTGCGGAATGAAACCCTACATATTGGTAGTCGATGATGAACCGGAGATTCGCAGTACGGTACGCGATATTCTGGAGGACGAAGGCTATGAAGTGGAGACCGCACAGGATGGGGCCTCTGCCCGCAGTGCACGCCAGAACCGCCGCCCCGACCTGATTCTGCTCGACATCTGGATGCCCGACATTGATGGCATCACCCTGCTCAAGGAGTGGTCCAGCGAAGAGGATGCCGATGATCTGCCGATCATCATGATGTCGGGCCACGGTACCGTAGAGACGGCAGTGGAAGCAACCCGTCTCGGTGCCTATGACTTTCTGGAGAAACCACTCTCTCTTGCCAAATTGCTACTGACGCTGGGCAATGCACTGAAGACCTCCCGTCTCAAACAGGAGAACCGCTCTCTGCAGCAGGAGCGCCAGACCACCATTACCGGACCCACCGGAAAGAGTCTGCGGCTGTCCGAGGTCAAATCCAATGCCGAACGCATTGCACAACACCCGATGGCTGTGCTGATTCAGGGAGAGTCGGGGGCCGGCAAGAAGCTCTTTGCCCGCTATATCCACCACCACAGCCCACAAAGCGAAGGGCCTTTCATCGTCGTCTCTGCCGGCTCTGTCGCCTCGGAGAACACCAACACCGAACTGTTTGGTAGCGAAAACGATGGACAGATCCATTATGGCCGACTGGAGCAGGCCAACCAGGGCACCCTCTTTCTGGAAGAGATCGGAGAGATGGCAGCCAGCACCCAATCCCGCCTGATGGGCGCACTGGAGGCGGGCAGCTTCCTCCGCGTAGGTGGCACCGAACCGATTCAACCCCGTTTCCGCATCATCGCCTCCACCCAGAAGAATCTGGCCGATGAGGTGGCTGCCGGAAACTTCCGTGAAGATCTCTACTTTCACCTCAACGGCGTACCACTGCAGGTACCGCCGCTACGCGAACGTCCAGAGGATATTCTCGACCTGCTCAACTACTACATTGACCACTTCAACCGGCTGCACAGTCTCCCCTACCGCAGCTTCTCGATGGCCGCACTCAACCTGCTGCGCCAGTACCCCTGGCCGGGCAATGTGCTGGAGTTGAAGAATCTGGTACAGCGGTTACTGATCATGGGAGGAGAGGGAGAGATCGATCAGGATGAGGTGGCCCCGATGCTCTCCCTGCAGATCGCCTCCACTGCACAGCCTGTATCTTCCTCTGTCGATCAGAGCACCTTCAACCTGCCGATGAAGGCGGCACGCGAACGCTTCGAGTATGAGTACCTGATGCACCATCTGATCGACACTCAGGGCAATGTAACCCAGACTGCAGAGCGGGCCGGTGTGGAGCGCACCAACCTCTACCGCAAGCTCAAGGCCCTCAATATCGACCCTAAAAACTTACCTCAGCAATGAATATCATTATTTTGGGCGCAGGCTCCGTAGGCACTTCGGTGGCAGAGAATCTGGCACTGGAGTCCAACGATGTCACCATGGTCGATACCGATGCAGAGCAACTCCATGCACTACAGGATCGACTCGATATCCGCACCATCATCGGCCACGCCTCTCACCCCGATATTCTGGAGCAGGCGGGGGCCGATGATGCCGATATGCTGCTGGCGGTCACCGACAGTGACGAGGTCAATATGGTTGCCTGCCAGATGGCTGCCACTCTGTTCGATACCCCCAACAAGATTGCCCGGGTTCGTGCCCCTGCCTATCTCAACCGCAAGGAGCTGCTGCAGCAGGATCAGGCGATGGTGGACATGTTCATCAGTCCTGAACAGGTGGTGACCGACTATATCCAGAAGTTGCTGGATCGTCCCGGTTCATTGCAGGTACTCGACTTTGCCGACGGCAAGGTGCAGCTGGTGACCGTGCGCGCCTACTATGGCGGACCACTGGTAGGGCATGAGCTGGCAACCATCCGCGAACACATGCCCGATATCGATATGCGCTTTGCAGCCATCTTTCGCAAGGGACGGCCCATCATCCCCAAGCGGGAGACCATCATCGAGGTGGATGACGAGGTTCATTTCATCAGCGCCCGCGAAAACATCAGCCAGGTGATGCGTGAACTACGCCGTGCCGACCGACCCTACCGCAGTATCATGATCGCCGGTGGTGGTCATATCGGCACCAGTCTGGCCCACGCCATCGAAGACGATCACGACGTCAAGATCATTGACCACGATGCAAAAAACGCACAGCGCCTCTCGGAGGAGTTGCAGAATACCATCGTACTGCTGGGGGATGCTGCCGACAAGGAGCTGCTGCTGGAGGAGAACATCGAGGATATCGATGTCTTTATCGCCGTCACCAGCGATGACGAAGCCAATATCCTCTCCTCAATGCTGGCCAAACGGCTGGGGGCACACAAGGTGATGACTCTGATCAATAATCCCGCCTATGCCAATCTGGTGGAGAGTGACATCATTGATGTTGCCATCTCCCCACAACAGGTGACCATCAGCTCACTGCTGGCACGTGTGCGTCAGGGCGATGTGGTGGTGGCACACTCTCTGCGCCGTGGTGCAGCCGAGGCGACCGAGGCGATTGTCCACAGTGATTCCAAGGTGGTCGGCAAGGCAATCGAAAAGATCAAAATGCCTCGCGGCAGCTCCATCGGCGCCATCGTGCGCAACGAGGAGGTGTTGATTGCACACCACGATACGGTGATCCAGCCTGATGACCACCTGATTCTCTTCCTGATCGACAAGAGTCGCATCCATGAGGTGGAGAAACTGTTCCAGCCTGACCGCAAGAAGTTCTCTCTCTTCGGCTAGGCTACTCTACCGGGAAAGTCGTTAACGAGTCCACTCCACCATGCAACCACAAGTGATACAGCGGGTACTGGGACTGCTACTGATGATTTTCAGTCTCAGCATGGTGCCTCCGGCAGTTGTCTCCCTCTACTATCAGGACAACGCCCTCTT
>CAYQFH010000084.1:0-11652 GCA_964416755.1 uncultured Piscirickettsiaceae bacterium
TCCTCTTCAAAAAAGAGAAAGATCCCCTTTTTCCCCTCCTCTTGCGCAATCTCCAGCTCTTCCGAGTAGTCCCCAAAAGTGGACTCGAAGAAGTGCTCGCCCGGATCACGAATCTCTGCAGAAACAGAGCCCATCCATGGCAGCGTGAGCAAAATAGTCAATATTGATAAAACGCGCATTTTCCCCTCCCCATTTGTTGGTACAGTCTTGGGTGATAAGATTCTGGCATAAATGATCCAGACAGGACCGCTTTATTTCATCACTCTATGAACAATGGACACTTATATATGAGTCACACCACCATCCAGCAAGAAGATTTCATCTCCAGCGTTGCCGACGCCCTGCAGTATATCTCCTACTACCACCCCGCTGACTTCATCCAGGCGATGGGGGAAGCATGGGAACAGGAGGAGTCCCCTGCCGCCAAAGATGCCATCGCGCAGATCCTGATGAATTCCAGAATGTCCGCCATGGGTAAGCGCCCAATCTGTCAGGACACCGGCATCGTGGTCGCCTTCATCAAGGTGGGAATGGATGTACAGTGGAAATGTGAACTGACCATCCAGGAGATGGTGAATGAGGGGGTACGCCGTGCCTACCAGCACCCGGACAACACCCTGCGCGCCTCGGTACTGGAAGACCCTGCTGGTGCGCGCAAGAATACCCGAGACAACAGCCCCGCCATCGTCCATATGGAGATCGTACCCGGCGACACCGTTGAGGTGACCGTGGCTGCCAAGGGTGGCGGCTCGGAGAACAAGAGCAAGTTCGCCAACCTCAGCCCCAGCGCCAATGTGGCAGACTGGGTGGTCGAGCAGATTCCATCGATGGGTGCTGGCTGGTGCCCACCCGGCATGTTGGGAATCGGTATTGGTGGCACCGCCGAAAAGGCGATGCTGTTGGCCAAGGAGTCACTGATGGACCCGGTCGATATCCATGAACTGAAGGCACGTGGTCCACAAAACCGCGCAGAGGAACTGCGACTGGAGATCCTCGACCGGGTCAATGCGCTCGGTATCGGTGCACAGGGGCTCGGTGGTCTGACCACCGTTCTGGATGTGAAGGTGAAGGATTATCCGACTCATGCTGCATCCCTGCCAGTTGCAATCATCCCCAACTGTGCCGCCACCCGCCACCTCCACTTCACTCTGGATGGCTCTGGTCCAGCAGAGTTGGTGCCCCCTTCTCTCGATAGTTGGCCCGATATCGAGTGGGCACCTTCCGATGAGGCGATCCATGTCAACCTGGACACCCTGACACCGGAACAGACTCGAGCGTGGAAACCGGGAGACACGCTGCTGCTGAGTGGGAAATTGCTGACAGGGCGTGATGCTGCACACAAAAAGATTGCTGATCTGTTCGCCTCTGGTGAAGGGCTACCAGACGGCGTAGACCTCACAAATCGGATGATCTATTATGTGGGACCTGTTGATCCTGTTGAAGATGAAGCGGTTGGACCGGCCGGCCCCACCACCTCGACCCGGATGGATGGCTTCACCGAAATGATGCTGGAGAAGACCGGTCTGATCGGTATGGTGGGCAAGGCCGAGCGTGGCCCTGCGACTATTGAATCGATCAAGAAACACCAGTCGGTCTATCTGATTGCAGTTGGCGGTGCCGCTTATCTGGTCTCCAAGGCGATCAAGCAGGCACGTGTGCTCGCCTTCGAGGAGTTGGGAATGGAGGCAATCTACGAATTCGAGGTAGAGAACATGCCGGTTACTGTCGCGGTGGATAGCAGCGGTGAATCGGTCCATCAAAGTGGGCCTGCCATCTGGAAAGCACAGATTGCCTCCAAAAAACTTGATTAAAATCACAGATCAAGGGGATTTCGCTATTTCCCACTAAAACCGACAACTTTTTTTTCTGCATCTCAATCGGTAACAGAGGTGTTACCTATGGTAACAAATCAACAAAACCACGTTACCCAACATCGCTTTTGGATGCTTTTTTTTGATAAGAAACCACCTATATTACAACCGGTTAATTTGCCTGAAACAGTGTATTACTACAGAATGCCGGGGCAGTTCTTATCAATTTTATTATGTGTAAGGACCCGACTGAACCGCTACTCAACCAAGACAGCGGATTCTGTCAACCAACATCTAATGTTACGTAACATTGATCAATAGGAAGGAGAAAAGATGTCTAATAACTGGAACCGAAGAGATGTAATGAAGGCTGGCGCTGCGTTCGCGGCTGCCGGTGCTGCCCCGATGTTCTTTAGCAAGGATGCCTGGGCCAAGGATTTCCGTAACAACCCGGCGAACTCATCCACAGTGACTCTGGGCTTCAACGTACCACAGACCGGCGCCTATGCCGATGAGGGTGCGGATGAGCTGCGCGCATTCAAACTGGCGGTCAAGCACCTCAATGGTGAGGGTGACGGCGGCATGATGAACACCATGAAGCCATCCATGCTCAAGGGCAACGGTATTCTGGGCAAGAAGGTCACCTATGTGACTGGTGATACCCAGACCAAATCTGACGCAGCGCGCTCTTCCGCAAAGCGTATGATCGAAAAAGATGGCGTCATCATGTTCTCTGGTGGCTCCTCCTCTGGTGTGGCAATCGCTGTACAGGGTCTGGCTCAGGAGATGGGCGTGATCTTCATGGCGGGTCTGACTCACTCTAACGACACCACTGGTAAGGATCGTCGCCGTTATGGCTTCCGCCACTTCTTCAACACTGAGATGTCTGGTGCAGCACTGGCTCCAGTACTGAAGAATAACTTCGGCACCGACCGTAAGGCCTATCACCTGACTGCAGACTACACCTGGGGTTGGTCACAGGAAGGTTCCATCAAGAAGTACACCGAGAATCTGGGCTGGGAGACTGCAGCTGCAGTGCGTACCCCTCTGGGTGCGGGTGACTTCTCTCAGTACATCACCCCTGTACTGAACTCTGGTGCGGACGTACTGGTTCTGAACCACTACGGTAAGGACATGGTCAACTCTCTGACTCAGGCGGTTCAGTTCGGTCTGCGTGACAAGCAGGTTAACGGCAAGGACTTCCAGATTGTTGTACCGCTATTCTCCCGTCTGATGGCACAGGGTGCTGGTGAGAACATCAAGGGCATCTTCGGTTCTACCAACTGGAACTGGTCACTGACTGACGCCGGCTCACAGGCCTTCGTCAAGTCCTTCGGTAGCGAGTATGGCTTCCCACCCTCACAGGCTGCACACACTTGCTACGTGCAGACTCTGCTCTATGCAAATGCTTGTGAGATGGCGGGCACCTTCTACCCACCTGAGGTGATCAAGCAGCTGGAAGGCTTCAAGTTCGACGGCATGGGCAACGGCGCAACCGAGTATCGTGCTGAAGACCACCAGTGCTTCAAGGACGTATTGGTTGTGAAGGGTAATGAGAACCCATCCTCTCAGTTCGATCTGCTGGAAATTGTTGAGAAGACACCTCGCGCTCAAGTCGAGTACTCTCCCAACATGGAAGGCTACAAAGGCGACCTCGGACCTTACGAGGTTTAAACCCGGGAAACAAAATGGCGGTCACATTCGGTGTGGCCGCCATTTTTTCTATCTGTTAATTCAATAGGGATCAATTTATGGATGCCATATTATTGCAACTGCTGAATGGTCTGGACAAGGGCGGTGCCTACGCACTGATCGCACTTGGTCTGACACTGGTTTTCGGAACCTTGGGCGTGGTTAATTTTGCTCATGGTGCACTCTTCATGCTGGGTGCCTTCTGCGCCGTCTCCTTCCAGAAACTACTCACCATCTCGGTCAAGGTTCGAGATGAGAGCATCACTTTCTTCGAAGCCTACAAAGAGGTGCCCTACCTCGAAATCTGGTTCGGAGACTTTGGCAAGATGCTGATTGACTGGTCCGTACCTTTATCCATCTTGTTAGCTATCCCTGTTATGCTATTGATTGGACTCGCAATGGAGCGAGGTCTGATCAAACATTTCTACAAGCGTACCCACGCTGAACAAATTCTGGTCACCTTTGGACTGGCGATTGTCCTGCAAGAGATCATTCGCCACTTTTTCGGTGCCAACCCGATCCCCACCCCTGCTCCGGACATCGTCTCTGGCAGTGCCGCGGTAGGTAGCTGGTTCGGACTGAGTGAAAACCTGGTTTACCCATGGTGGAGAATCATCTATCTGGTCTTCGCTGCGGTGATCGTCTCAGCCGTGTTTGCCTTCCTGCAGTTGACCACCTTCGGTATGGTGGTACGTGCCGGTATGGCGGATCGCGAGATGGTCTCCATGCTTGGCATCAATGTAGAGCGCAAATTCACCATCGTCTTCGGTATCGCTGCGGTGGTGGCCGGTCTCGCAGGTGTAATGTACACCCCGATTCTTCCACCCGACTACCATATGGGAATGGACTTCTTAGTGCTCTCCTTCGTGGTGGTGGTTGTGGGTGGCATGGGCTCTCTACGTGGCGCGGTTGCAGCCGGCTTCCTGCTCGGCATCTTGCAATCCTTCGCCTCGATGAACGAGATCAAATCCATTCTTCCCGGTATCGACCAGATCATCATCTATCTGGTTGCCGTGATCATCCTGCTGACCCGCCCACGCGGTCTGATGGGCCGTGAAGGTGTAATGGAGGACTAAATCATGAATATGACAGAAAAACGAAGTGACCTCACAGTGATGCTGCTCTTCTCCATTGCGGTACTCACCATGCCGATCTGGCTGGCACCGATTGGGGCCGGATACCCGGATCTTCTGCAGAAGTTTGCCATCTTCGGCATCTTCGCCATCGGCTACAACATCCTCTTTGGATTGACCGGCTACCTCTCGTTCGGGCATGCTGCCTTTCTCGGCATCGGCTCCTACACTGCGGTCTGGTCATTCAAGCTGCTGACAATGAATGTGATCCCGGCGATCCTCTTCGCCATCGTCATGGCAGGACTGTTTGCAGCAGTGATCGGTTTCGTCTCGCTACGCCGCTCCGGAATCTACTTCTCGATTCTGACGCTGGCATTCGCGCAGATGAGCTATAACCTCGCCTACTCGGTACTGACCCCGATCACCAATGGTGAGACCGGTCTGCAGCTGACGGCCGAAGATCCACGTATCTTTGATACCGCAATCGAAGGTGGCGGTCTCCCCTCTACCGAGCTGTTCGGCATCTCGATGAGTGGCTACTCCGGCTTCTACTTCTGTGCAGTCATTCTGATCATCGGCTTCTTCCTCTCGTTGAAGATCTTCCGTTCCCCATTCGGGATGAAACTGCTGGCGATCAAATCCAACCAGACTCGCATGAAATATACCGGTTTCAATACCAAGCCCTATCTGCTGACCGCCTTTGTCATCTCCGGCATGTATGCAGGCCTCGCTGGCGCACTGATGGCAGTGACCGATCCACTGGCCGGTGCCGAGCGCATGCAGTGGACCGCATCCGGTGAGGTAGTACTGATGACCATCCTCGGTGGTGTCGGTACCCTGTTCGGCCCTCTGCTGGGTGTCGGTATCATCAAGTACTTCGAGAACATCTTCTCGGCGATCAACGAGGCGACGCTACACAGCTTCTTCTCCTTCCTGCCGGGTTGGATGGAGAGCCTGATGGTGACCATCACCACCCCGTTTGTGGGCGAAGGGTGGCACCTGACGCTGGGCGTACTCTTCATGGTTGTGGTGATCTTCCTCCCTGGCGGTGTCATGGATGGGTTGGATCGCATCAAGAAGCGCTATTTCAACAAGGGTGCAGCGGAAAGCACCGGAAATCAGGAGTAACCGATGAGCAACCTTGTACTGAATATTAAAGGGGTCAACAAGACCTTCGGTGGCCTGCAGGCGCTGAATGATGTCAATCTGGAGATTGAAGAGGGTAAGGTACACGCCATTATTGGCCCCAATGGTGCCGGCAAGTCCACCCTCCTCAACTGCTGTATCGGTCGTCTGATTCCAGACACCGGGACCGTGACCTTCGATGGTGAGAACATCATCGGCAAGGAGGCACACGAGATCAACCAGATGGGGATGGTTCGTGTATTCCAGACCCCGGAGATCTTTCCTGACCTCAGCCTGCTGGAGAACGTGATGATCCCGGCCCTCGCCAAACGTGATGGTGCCTACAGCTTCAACATGTTCAAAGCCGCATCCGATGAAGAGTCCATCATTGAGGAAGCGACCAAAATGCTGGCCGACCTCGGCATTACCGGTAGCCGCATTCATGAGAGCGCTGGCAGCATGTCCCGTGGTGACAAACGTCGTCTGGAGTTGGTGATGTGTCTGATTCAGCACCCTCGCCTGCTACTGCTGGACGAGCCAACTGCCGGTATGGCCCGTCACGACACCAACCGCACCATTGAGCTGATGAAGCAGATCAAGGAGCGCGGTATGACCAAGATCATCATTGAACATGACATGCATGTGGTCTTCAGTGTTGCCGACACCATCTCCGTACTGGCACAGGGGGCAATCATCGCTTCCGGTACGCCAGATGAGATTCGCGGTAATCCGATTGTTCAGGAAGCCTACCTCGGAGGGGCACACCTATGACAGAAAACAACCTACAAGCGCCGGGTACCCCGGCAGTACACGCCAAGGGGTCAGACCCCGCCTTCTTCTCCTGTTGGGATCTGCACGCCTACTATGGTGAGAGTTATATCGTGCAGGGGGTCAACTTCGATGTCCGCGAGGGTGAAATTGTTGCTCTGCTGGGCCGTAACGGTGCCGGCAAGACCTCTACCCTGCGTGCCATTGCCCGTGCCAGCGAGCCAGAGGTACGCCATGGCGAAGTATGGCTGGATCACAAGGCCCTCCACAATATGCAAGCACACGAGGCGGCCAATAACGGGGTTGCTCTGGTACCCGAGGATCGCCGCATCATCTCAGGTCTGACGGTTCAGGAGAACCTTGAGCTCTCACAGATTGAGGGAGACATCGGCTGGTCGATCGAGCGTATCTACGAGTCCTTCCCTCGCCTCGGTGAGCGGCGCGATCAGATGGGTACCACCCTCTCTGGTGGCGAGCAGCAGATGCTGGCAGTGGCACGTGCGCTGGCACGCGATATCAAGCTGCTGCTGCTGGATGAGCCCTATGAGGGGCTGGCCCCGGTCATCGTTCATGAGATCGAACGTATCCTGGAGAGCATCAAGGGACTCGGCATCACTACAGTGATTGTGGAACAGAACGCCATCGCCGCTCTCCATCTCGCAGACCGTGCCCTGATCCTCGATATGGGACAGATCGTATTTGACGGTACTGCTCAAGAGGTTCTGGACAATGAGGAGCTGCGCCAACAGTATTTGGCGATTTAATTATTCCTATTGAGTAGAAAGGCACAGAGGAATCTGTGCCTTCTTCTCTTGGATCGTTACAATAGAAAGATTGCAATCCACTACAAATGACTCAGGAGGACCACCAGTCATGAGTACAGACAAGACATACCCAATCAACCCGGAATTCGCTGCTCAGGCCAATATCAATGCCGAGCAGTATGACGAGATGTATCAGCGCTCTGTCAACGACCCGGAAGACTTCTGGGCTGAACAGGCCTCCAACTACCTGACCTGGTTCAAGCCTTGGGATACCACCCTCGACTGGGACTTCAAGGATGATGTACGCATCAACTGGTTCAAGGGTGGCAAACTCAACGCCTCCTACAACTGCCTGGATCGCCATCTGGCAGAGCGTGGTGATCAGGTTGCAATCATCTGGGAGGGGGATGACCCCAACGAAGATCGCAAGATCACCTATGCCGAACTGCATGCCGAAGTGAGCAAATTTGCCAATGTACTGAAGGAGCGTGGTGTCAAGAAAGGAGACCGAGTCTCTGTCTACATGCCGATGATCCCGGAGGCTGCTGTAGCGATGCTCGCCTGTACCCGTATCGGTGCGATCCACTCCGTGGTCTTTGGCGGCTTCTCCCCCGATGCACTGCGTGACCGTATTCAGGACTCTGACTGCCAGGTGGTGATCACCGCGGATCAGAGTGTTCGCGGCGGCAAGCTGGTACCACTCAAGACCAACGCCGACAAGGCGATGGCTAACTGCCCCAACGTACACACCTGCGTGGTAGTAAAGCGTGGCGGTGACCCCATCGAGTGGACCGACAGCCGTGACATCTGGTACCACGAGACGATGGCAGATGCCTCAGCCGACTGCCCTCCCGAGGAGATGGATGCGGAAGATCCAATGTTTATTCTCTACACCTCTGGTTCCACAGGCAAGCCCAAAGGGGTTCAACACACCACTGGTGGCTACATGCTGCATGCTGCAATCACCCACAAGCTCACCTTTGACTACAAGGATGGCGAGACCTACTGGTGTACCGCAGACGTAGGCTGGGTCACCGGCCACACCTATATCCTCTATGGTCCACTGGCCAACGGCGCGACCAGCATCATGTTTGAGGGCATCCCCACCTACCCGGACGTCTCCCGTTTCTGGCAGGTATGCGACAAGCACGATGTTTCCATCTTCTATACCGCCCCCACCGCAATCCGCTCGCTGATGTCTGCTGGTGATGAGCCGGTCAAAAAGACCAAACGCAGCTCTCTGCGCCTGCTCGGTACGGTCGGTGAGCCGATCAATCCGGAAGCGTGGGAGTGGTACCACAATGTGGTTGGCGAAGGACGCTGCCCCATTGTCGACACCTGGTGGCAGACCGAGACCGGTGGTCACCTGATCACTCCTCTGCCCGGCGCACACGCGCTGAAGCCTGGTGCAGCCAGCCGTCCATTCCTCGGTGTACAGCCTGTACTGTTGGATGATGAAGGCAAGGAACTGAGCAATGAAGGAGAAGCCTCCGGCAACCTGGCGATGAAGTTCCCATGGCCCGGTATGATGCGCACCATCTACGGTGACCACAAACGCTTTGCCGAGACCTACTTTGCAATGTTCCCAGGCTACTACTTCACAGGTGATGGTGCACGTCGTGATGAAGACAACTACTGGTGGATCACCGGCCGTGTCGACGATGTACTCAACGTCTCCGGCCACCGCCTCGGAACTGCCGAGATCGAGTCTGGACTGGTACTGCATGACAAGGTGGCCGAATCTGCTGTAGTCGGCTATCCGCATGACATCACCGGCCAGGGCATCTACGCCTTTGTTACCCTGATGCAGGGGGAAGAGCCCAGTGATGAACTGAAGACGGAGTTGGTTGCGCTGGTGCGCAAGGAGATCGGCCCGATCGCCAAGATCAACCTCATCCAGTGGGCACCCGGGCTGCCGAAGACCCGCTCCGGCAAGATCATGCGCCGTATCCTGCGCAAGATCGCCGCCAATGAGCTGGACAACCTCGGCGACACCTCTACCTTGGCTGATCCATCGGTAGTAGATGAGCTGATCGAAAACCGGATGAACCGCTAACAGCAGCCTCGCGCAGAGACGCAAAGGCGCAGAGAAAAGCCTTTGATTGATCCGTCTTTGCGCGAGTTTCATCCCCTCATGACTGAGGTAATTTGCAGGTGGTGCAAACATAGTCCCAGCATGTTGCTTCAGTGGCAGTTTCTCTAAACCCTCAAAAAAAGTTAAAATAGCCACTTTACAACTCTGCGTCTCTGCGTCTCTGCGCGAGCATCGCTTTTTACAATCAAACGCCCCTCTGTGATACAGGAAAAACTGATGAGTCACCCGATCAAAAAACTACTCGTTGCCAACCGTGGCGAGATCGCCATCCGTATCCTCCGTGCAGCCTCCGAGCTGAACATCAAGACAGTCTCCATCTTCACCCACGAAGATCGCTTCTCCCCTCACCGTTACAAGGCAGACGAGTCCTACCAGATCGGTGAGGATGATGATCCACTGCGCCCCTACCTGGATGTAGAGGGCATTATCGAGATCGCCAAGGAAAATGGCGTAGAGGCAATCCACCCCGGTTATGGTTTCCTCTCCGAGAATGTCACCTTCGCCCGCCGCTGTCGTGAAGAGGGCATCACCTTTGTCGGTCCAGCTCCCGAAGTGATGGAGGCACTGGGTGACAAGGTCAAGGCAAAACAGAATGCAGAGGCTGCAGGGCTGCCGATCATCAAGAACAGTCGTGAACCGCTCGACAGTTACGAGATTGCCAGGCAGGAGGCGGAATACATCGGCTTCCCGGTGATGCTGAAGGCGGCGGCTGGCGGTGGTGGTCGTGGTATGCGGGTGATTCGCTCCATCGATGAACTGGAGACCTCCTACAACGATGCCAAGAGTGAGGCAGGCAAAGCCTTCGGTGATGACACCGTATTCCTGGAAAAGTACATCGACTCTCCAAAGCATATCGAGGTACAGATCCTCGGTGATACCCACGGTAATCTGGTTCACCTGTTCGAGCGCGACTGTTCGGTACAGCGTCGCTTCCAGAAGGTGGTGGAGATTGCCCCCAGCATCAATCTGTCTGAAAAGGCACGAAATCAGCTACATCAGTATGCGCTCGATATCACTCGCCATGTCAACTACACCAACGCCGGTACCGTCGAGTTCCTGGTCGACAGTCAAGAAAACATCTTCTTCATCGAGGTCAATCCACGTGTTCAGGTGGAGCACACCATTACCGAAGAGGTGACTGGTGTCGATATTGTACGCAGCCAGATTCATGTTGCGGGCGGCTTCAAGCTCGACAGCGATGAGATCAACATCCCTTCTCAGGACTCAATTAGCTGCAATGGGTATGCAATCCAGTGCCGAATTACCACAGAAGATCCAACGAACAATTTCCAGCCTGACTTCGGACGTATCATCGCCTATCGCAGCGCCGGAGGCTTCGGTATCCGTCTTGATGTCGGTGCCGCCTACCCTGGCGCCCGCGTCTCTCCATTCTTCGACTCCATGCTGGTCAAGGTCTCCTCTTGGGGACGCACCTTCCCCGGTGCAATCCAGCGTATCAACCGTGCACTGAGAGAGTTTCGTATCCGTGGCGTCAAGACCAATATCGGCTTCCTGGAGAACGTACTCGCCAACGAGACCTTCTCCTCCGGCAACTCCACCGTCACCTTTATCGACACCCACCCGGAATTGTTCGAGATCCGTGGCTCCTTTGACCGCGCCACCAAGACGCTCAATTATCTGGGCAATGTCTCAATCAACGGCAATCCGGATGTAAAGAACCCGGACAAGGGGCGCAAGTTCCGCAAGCCAAAGGTGCCCAAGGTCGACTGCTGTGGCACATACCCCAAGGGTACCAAGAACCTGCTCGACGAGATGGGAGCCGACAAGTTTGCCAATTGGGTCAAGGATCAGAAACATATCCTCTACACCGACACCACCATGCGTGATGCGCACCAGTCGCTGCTGGCGACACGCGTGCGTACCCGTGACATGATGAAGGTGGCTGAAGGATATGCCAAGAGCCACCCACAACTCTTCTCTCTGGAGATGTGGGGTGGTGCCACCTTTGACGTATCGATGCGTTTCCTCCATGAGTGTCCGTGGGATCGTCTCAGACAGATGCGCAAGGCCATCCCCAATATTCTGTTCCAGATGCTGTTCCGTGGCTCCAATGCAGTCGGCTACAAGGCCTATCCCGATAATCTGGTGGAGAAGTTCATTGTTGAATCGTGGGAGAACGGTATCGATGTGTTCCGCATCTTCGACTCCCTCAACTGGATTGAGGGGATGAAGCAGTCGATCCAGTTCGTACGTAACGAGACCGGCGGCCTGGCCGAGGGCACCATCTGTTATACCGGTGATGTACTTGATACCAGCACCTCCAACCGCTACAACCTGCAGTACTACATCGATCTGGCCAAACA
>CAYQFH010000085.1:0-11549 GCA_964416755.1 uncultured Piscirickettsiaceae bacterium
GGCACCATTCAGGTGGACTTCTCCATGCCGGGAAGACTGGAGGCGACCTATGTAGATGAGTATGGTGAGAAGAAGCATCCGGTGATGTTACACCGCGCCATCCTCGGTTCACTGGAACGTTTTGTAGGTATTCTGATTGAGGAGTTTGCCGGTTCCATGCCGCCCTGGTTATCACCGTTACAGGCAGTAGTGATCAATATCACCGACAACCAGCGGGCCGCAGTCGAAAATGTAGTGGAAAGCCTGAATAATGCTGGTTTTCGTGTGGAATCTGACTTGAGAAACGAGAAGATAGGGCTTAAAATTCGCGAGCACTCCATGCAGCGTGTTCCCTATATTTTGGTGATTGGGGATCGTGAAATGGAAGAGGGTACCGTTGCGGTACGGATGCGCGGTGGCAAGGAGCTGGGAACGCTCCCTGTTGCAGATTTTATTGCACATCTCCAGCAAGATGTGGAACAACGTAGACAGGTAGAGAGTGACTAGACAGCCCTGTTGGTATTGAACAATTTTTAGGAGAACTTGAGATCGCACTTCAGCCCAGAGGCCCCAGAGGCCGGATGCCCGAGAAGACTCGGGAGCATCAAATCAATGACGACATTACTGCTTCACCACTGCGCGTGTTTGGTCCGGATCAGTCGGATTCGGAGATCATCTCGCGTAGTCAGGCCTTGGCTATGGCAGAGGAAGCAGGGCTTGATTTGGTAGAGATTGCGCCAAAAGCGGAGCCACCTGTTTGTCGTGTGATGGATTATGGCAAGTTCCTGTTTGAAGAGAGCAAGAAGAAGAGTGCTGCCAAGAAGAAGCAGAAACAGGTTCAGATCAAGGAGATCAAGTTCCGTCCTGGTACCGGCGAAGGGGATTACCAGATCAAGCTGAAGAATCTGGTCAAGTTTCTGCAACAGGGTAACAAGACCAAGATCACCATCCGCTATCGCGGGCGCGAGATGGCACACCGTGAGATCGGTATGGAGATGCTGAAACGGATTGAGAAAGATTTGGAAGAGTACGGCAAGGTCGAGCAGTTCCCGAAGATGGAGGGGCGGCAGATGATTATGGTGGTAGGGCCACTCTCCAAGAAAAAGTAACGCTTGAGAAAGCGCACTGTACTGCTATAATTCGCAAACTTTTTGACCCCATGCTCGGTAACAAGGCACACCGGCTGGGGAGTTTTAACGGGGTGAATACGGTTCACCTGAATTAACGATAGAGGTAACAAGATGCCAAAGATGAAATCAAAGAGAGGCGCCTCCAAGCGCTTCAAGCCGACTGCGTCCGGTTTTAAGCGTGGACAAGGTTTCCGTAGTCACATCCTGACCAAGAAATCCACCAAGCGTAAGCGTCAGCTGCGTAGTCCACTGCATGTCAACGAGAGCGATGTAGCTGCTGTCAAGCAGATGCTGCCATACGCCTAAATCCGGGAGAACTGAAAAATGCCAAGAGTAAAGAGAGGCGTCCAGGCACGCGCACGTCACAAGAAGGTTTTAAAGGAAGCACGCGGTTATTATGGTGCCCGTAGTCGGGTTTATCGCGTTGCCAAGCAAGCAGTCACCAAGGCAGGCCAGTATGCCTACCGTGACCGCCGCCAGAAGAAGCGTCAATTCCGTTCCCTGTGGATTGTCCGCATCAACGCCGAGGCCCGTAATAACGGAATCTCCTACAGCAACATGATCAACGGCCTGAACAAGGCGGGTGTTGAGGTAGACCGCAAGGTATTGGCTGATCTGGCAGTCCATGACAAGATCGCATTTGCGGCATTGGCTGAGCAGGCGAAAGCTGCGTTGTAAGCGTTCGGTTGAGCTGAAAAACAGACGAGAGTCTAAGAGAAGGGCAGCATACTGTTGTAGTTTGCTGCCCTTTTTTATTGGTGAGTAGTTGGAAAAATGAGCACAGAATTAGAGACCTTGGTGAGTGAGGCAGAAGCTTCCATTGAGCAGGCAACTGATCTGGTAGCACTGGATCAAGTGCGTGTTGGCATGCTTGGCAAGAAAGGGGCGTTGACTGCCATTCTTAAGACCTTGGGAAGTATGGAGCCTGAGCAGCGCAAAGAGACTGGAGCAGCAGTCAACCGTGCCAAGCAGGCGTTGCAGCAGAAGATTGAAGAGAAAAAGGCTGCACTGGAGGGGGCTGCACTCAATGAGCAACTTGCGCAGGAGACGATCGATGTCACCCTGCCGGGGCGTAGCGGCCATCAAGGTTCGATTCACCCCGTCACCCGTACACTGGAACGGATTGAAGAGCTGTTTCGTCGAGTCGGTTTCGAGATTGCTGAGGGGCCTGAGGTGGAAGATGACTACCACAACTTTGAGGCACTCAATATTCCAGCCCACCATCCAGCGCGCGCGATGCATGACACCTTCTATTTCCCGGATGGCCGAGTGCTACGTACCCACACCTCGCCCGTACAGGTTCGTGTAATGGAGTCTAGCGAGCCGCCACTGCGCATTATTGCGCCGGGGCGTGTTTATCGTTGTGACTCCGACCTGACTCACACGCCGATGTTTCATCAGGTGGAGGGGTTGATTGTGGATGAGTCGGTGAGCTTTGCCGACCTGAAAGGACTGTTACACGATTTTTTGCGTAGCTTCTTCGAACAGGATGAGCTGCAGCTGCGTTTCCGTCCCTCCTACTTCCCTTTTACTGAGCCCTCCGCCGAAGTTGATATTGAGTGTGTGATGTGTGGTGGTGACGGGTGCCGTGTCTGTAGCCATACCGGCTGGCTTGAAGTGTTGGGCTGCGGTATGGTGCATCCAGAGGTGTTTCGTCACTCGGGCGTAGATACCGAGAAATATACCGGTCTTGCCTTTGGTTTGGGTGTGGAGCGTCTGGCAATGCTGCGCTACGGCATCAATGACCTGCGCCTATTCTTTGAGAATGATCTCCGTTTCCTGAAGAGTTTTGCCTGATGTCTGTTCTTATAAAACAGATAAGTTAATTATTGTATAGAGTTGTTACTGTTATGAAATTTAGCGAATCCTGGTTGCGTGAGTGGGTCAATCCTGCAGTCACTACTGAGAAACTGTTGGAGCAGTTGACGATGGCGGGCCTTGAAGTGGATGGTGTAGAACCAGCCGCCCCCAGCTTCGACAATGTTGTGGTGGCTGAGGTGATCTCGGTCGAACCACACCCGGATGCCGATCGTCTTCGAGTCACACAAGTAGCTGCGGGCGAAGAGGAGCCACTGACCATTGTCACCAATGTCGCTGATATTGCAGTGGGTGAGAAGGTGGCAGTAGCCAAGGTAGGTTGCGTATTGCCAGACGGAATGAAGATCAAGAAAGCCAAATTGCGTGGTGTGCCCTCGTTTGGCATGTTCTGCTCCATGGGAACCTTGGGGCTGGCAGAGGAGAGCGAAGGGCTTGAACGGCTTCCAGCGGATGCGCCGGTAGGTAGCTCAATTCGTGACTATATGGCGCTGGATGACCAGGTCATCGAGGTGGATCTGACTCCCAATCGTGGAGACTGTCTGAGTTTGACCGGAGTCGCACGTGAGGTGGGGGTAATTAACCAGACAGCTGTGGAGGCAGTTGAATTCGAATCTGTTTCTGTGTCGTCTGAACAAACGTTCCCGGTACAGGTAGAGAATAGCGCGGGCTGTCCACGCTACCTTGGACGGGTCATTGAGGGCATCAATCCTTTGGCTGAGACACCACTCTGGATGCAGGAGCGTCTGCGCCGTGGCGGAATTCGCTCACTGGGGCCACTGGTCGATGTCACCAACTACGTCTTGCTGGAGTTAGGGCAGCCAATGCACGCTTTTGATCTGGCACAGTTGAGCGGTTCCATTACTGTGCGTAACGCCAAGGCGGGAGAGCAGTTGGTTCTGCTGGATGGCAAGGAGCTGACGCTGAATGAAGATACCTTGTTGATTGCCGATGAGCAGGGGCCACTTGCGCTGGCCGGTATCATGGGAGGAGAGAAGAGTGGTGTGCAGGACAATACTGCAGACCTGTTTCTGGAATGTGCTTATTTTGCACCATTGACCATTGCGGGCAAGGCGCGCAGCTATGGACTCCACACGGATTCTTCACACCGTTATGAGCGTGGAGTTGATCCACAGCTACAGCATCGGGCGATGGAGCGTGCAACCCAACTGCTGGTTGATATTGTCGGTGGCAAAGCTGGCACGGTGGTGGAAATCTGTAGTGAAGAGAACCTGCCGCAGCAGCAGACCATTACACTCCGAGAGGAGCGATTGCAACGAATGCTGGGGCTTTCGCTAGAACGTGATTGGATTGCTCAAACCCTGCAGGGGCTGGGGATGACAGTAGAGAAAACTACTGAGGGGTGGCAGGCAACTGCACCCTCCTGGCGTTTTGATCTGGCTATTGAGGCCGACCTGATTGAAGAGGTTGGACGCATCTATGGTTACGATCAGTTACCCAGTACCCATCCGGAGTTGAGCGCGGAAATTCGAAAAAATCCTGAAGCGATCACTCCACTGCAAGAGATTCGTCAAACCCTGGTTGGGCAAGGGTATCGTGAAGTGATTACCTACAGTTTTGTTGATCCCAAGCTCCAATCGATAGTGGACCCAGAAAGTAAAGCACTGGCATTGGCCAACCCCATCTCCAGTGATCTCTCCGTGATGCGTACTTCGTTATGGCCGGGGCTGTTACAGAGTCTGGAGTTCAATAGCAAACGCCAGCAGGGGCAGATTCGCCTGTTTGAGACTGGGCTGCGTTTTGTGCCTGATGTATCGGTTGAAGGAGGTCTGAAACAGGAACGGATGATCTCCGGGTTGCTGTATGGTGATGTGCAGCCTGAGCAGTGGGGAGCAACTTCCGGAACAGTAGACTTTTTTGACCTCAAGGGGGATCTGGAGCAGTTACTCGGCGCTGTTGCCGAATTGCGTTTTGTGGCGGAGACCCAGGAGGTACTGCACCCTGGAAAGAGCGCCCGCATCTATGCTGGTGAAGTTGCATTGGGTTGGATGGGAGCCATTCATCCCGCAGTTGCCAGTAAACTCTCACTTTCAAAAAATATCTACCTGTTTGAGTTGGATCTGGAGTTGTTGCAGCAACGCGCCATTCCTCAATTCAAGCCGCTCTCCAAGTTCCCAATGATTCGTCGAGATTTGGCTGTTCTGTTGGATGAACAGATTTCTGCGCAAGCGGTACTGAATACCGTGGCGGAAACAGTTGATTCTGCGCTGCTGCAGGAGGTGCGTTTGTTTGATCTCTATCAGGGAGAGCGCCTTGGTGCAGGAGAGAAGAGCCTGGCTTTTGGCCTCTTTTTACAGCACGATGAGCGCACGTTGACCGATGATGAAGTGGAAGCGACGGTAGCCGCCGTTGTCGAACAGTTGTCTCAACAGCATGGTGCCAAATTGCGTGACTGAAAAATTATAGCGAGAGGCGTAAAAGTTGTTGCTGAAAGCCGTTCAATTTTATATCGTTACGACAATAACCCAATGCATACTGGTAGTTCAAAATCACTTTCGTTCACCAGTATCCAATTCTTAGAATAATGAAATTGATAAGGAGTTGGTGGAATGACACTGACCAAAGCATCACTGTGTGAGACTCTGAATGAGGAATTGGGGCTCAACAAGCGTGAGTCCAAAGAGATGATTGAGCAGTTCTACGAGGAGATTCGTGGAGCGCTGGAGAGTGGTGAAAATGTAAAGCTCTCCGGGTTCGGTAATTTTGATTTGCGAGACAAGTCCCCACGCCCGGGACGTAATCCCAAGACTGGAGAAGAGATTCCTATCACAGCGCGACGTGTTGTCACATTCAAGGCGGGGCTGAAGCTCAAGGAGAGTGTAGATAACTACAGTAATGAAGTGTTTTCGAAGTAGTTTCTCTGAATCGTAGCTGTATACGCGATGAGCCACGATCCAACCGCAACCGAGGTCAAGGTCAGTCAGCTTCCGCCGATTCCGACCAAGCGCTATTTTACCATTGGCGAGGTTTCCAAGCTCTGCGTGGTTAAGCCACATGTACTGCGCTATTGGGAGCAGGAGTTTACCCAGCTTAAACCGGTGACCCGTCGTGGCAACCGCCGCTACTACCAGCAGCATGACATCAAGCTGATTCGCAAGATTCGCAGCCTCCTCTATGAAGAGGGCTTTACCATCAGTGGTGCACGTCACAAACTGGGAAGAAAGGGAGAGGGGGTCAGCACCAAGGCCGATCTCTCGGAAGTGCGCCGAGAGTTGGAAACTCTGCTTCAGGTGCTTTCGGAGTAATCAACTTCAAAATAGTGCAGTTTTTCTCCGTTGCGGGTCGCCAAGATCACTGGTATAGTCGCAGGAACACATCTTGTTGATTGCTGAATAGCGTCTGGCAGTAAATGGTTTTTTAACGGTTCTGCGAGCCAGTTGATGTGTATGTAGGATGGGCAACGCCTGATTGGGGTGTGAGTGGAATGAAAAATGAGCCCGTTTTTTAAGCAGTATTAAATGTCAATCTGCGGAAAAGATTTATAAGAAGAGAGGCCAGAACGATAAACGTTCAAACAGTGAGTCATCTTCTTCAGAGGAATTGAAGTAGACATCCTGATCGTATGTCAACGACAGCGTAAATTGATGGACGCTGAATGATTGGAACAGAATGGTGAGTAAGCACTTGTTTTTATAGTGCTGGTAATAGAGATTATAGGCTCGATCAGGGTATGGCCTGCTTGAGCTTTTCGCCTGTCTGATCGATCCTCTGTCGAAAGATTCTCAAACAAGCCTTTCCGAACAGGAATATGGAGTTAGAGAATAATAAATAATGAAAAGAATTCTGATGAATGCAACGCAGCAGGAAGAGCTGCGTGTCGCACTGGTCGATGGCCAGTATCTGTATGACCTCGATATTGAGAGTGCCGCCTACGAAAAGAAGAAAGGCAATATCTACAAGGGAAAAATCACCCGTATCGAGCCCAGTCTGGAAGCAGCTTTTGTCAACTACGGTTGTGAACGCCACGGCTTTCTCCCCTTCAAGGAGATCTCTCGCAGCTATTTTAAGGATGGAGCCTTTGAAGGTGGCGGGCGCCCCAATATCGCCGAGTGCATCAGTGAGGGGCAGGAGGTTATTATCCAGATTGAGAAGGAGGAGCGTGGTAACAAAGGGGCCGCACTGACCACCTTTATCAGCATGGCGGGGCGTTATCTGGTCTATATGCCCAACAATCCACGTGCAGGGGGAATCTCCCGCCGGATTGAGGGGAAAGATCGTCAGGAGCTGCGTACCGCAATGAAGGATCTGGAGATCCCATCCGGTTCCGGGGCGATCGTCCGTACTGCCGGTATCGGAAAAACTACGGAAGAATTGCAATGGGATCTCGATTATCAGCACCAGATCTGGAGCAGCATTGAGACAGCCGCTGAGAAACCGGCACCGTTTCTGATCTATCGTGAGAGCGATATCGTGGTACGCGCAATACGTGACTATCTGCGTGATGATATTGGAGAAATCCTGATTGATGATGAGGATACCTATCAACTGGCACACGAATTCATGTCACGTGTCATGCCGCACAACTTGAGAAAGTTGAAACGGTACCAGGAAAAGAGTCCCATCTTTACCCGCTTCCAGATCGAGAGTCAGCTGGAGTCTGCATTCCAGCGCGAGGTGCGTCTCCCTTCCGGTGGCTCTATCGTCATTGACCCCACAGAGGCGCTGATCTCCATTGATATCAACTCGGCACGTGCCACCAAGGGGAGCAATATTGAAGAGACTGCGCTCAATGCCAACCTGGAAGCAGCCGATGAGATTGCGAGACAGTTGAGACTGCGAGACAGCGGCGGTCTGGTGGTGATTGATTTCATTGACATGCAATCCAACAAGAATCAACGGGCTGTTGAGAATCGTCTGCGGGACGCTTTGAAACCGGATCGTGCCCGCGTTCAGGTCGGGCGAATCTCACGTTTTGGTCTGTTGGAGATGTCTCGCCAACGTCTGCGCCCCTCGCTCGGAGAGTCTGCACATAATGTCTGTCCCCGCTGTAGTGGTCAAGGTACGATTCGCGGCACACAGTCGATTGCGCTCTCTGTTTTGCGTCTGGTTCAGGAAGAGGCACTCAAGGAGGGAACCGGGCAGGTGATTGCACAGTTACCAATTTCTGTGGCTACTTACCTATTGAATGAGAAACGCGACGTGATTACCGAGATCGAGGGTCGTTGCGGGGTTTCAGTTGTGTTGGTACCGAACCATACGCTGGAGACACCGCACTACAGTATTGAGCGTCTGCGCAGACGTCCGGGGCAGGAGCAGGAGACAGGTAACCGTCCCAGTTACAAGCAGGTAGAGGAGCGTGAGCCGGAGAAAGAGGTGATTGAGGAGGCGGCTTCAGTCAAGAAAGATCAACCTGCTGTGCGCGAGATTATGCCCAATGCGCCTGTGCCACAGGTGGACCGCAGACAGGAAGACGCTGTTGATCAGAAAGTGGAGGAGTCGACCTCGTTTGTCAAAAAGCTCTTCTCCTCACTGTTTGGCCGGGAAGAGAAGGCTGAAGAAGAGCAGTCGCCAGAACAGCAGAAGCGTGAAGGCGGACGTGGCAGAGGTCGCAGTCGTAACCGTCAGAGTGGTAACCGCAGTAGCGGTGGCCGCAATAATCGACGCAATCAAAACAGTAATAATCGAAACCGCAACCGCTCCCGTCAGGATCAGGGAGAGAAACAGCAAGAGGGTGCAAAGCAGGAGGGGCAGGAGCAGAAGAGTTCAGGTAACCGCAGGCGTCGCTCTCGTGGTGGGCGTAACCGTCAGAGTGGTCAGCAACAGGGACGTCAAGAGCAGAGTCAGAGTAATAACCAGCAGCGTGATAGCTCATCAGCAGAGAGTAAAAATAGTACAGTGCCGAAGGGAGAAGCTTCTCGGCAACAGAAGTCTGTTCCTGAATCTCAGCACGTCTCAAAAACAGCCTCTGAAAAGAGAGCCTCACCTAGGCAGGATAAGTCGGCAGAGCAGTCTGATGCACGGAGACAGCCGATCAAGGAGGAGGGTAGTGTCCCCACCAAGCAGTCAGCTCCCAAGGTGACTGAGGAGAGAAGAGGCGGTTCGTCTACAGAGCCAAAGCCGAAGGCTGAAGCTCCGAAAAGTGAAGTGAAAGCCAAGTCAGAGCCTAAAAAGTCTGCTCCTGAAAAAACGAATCCTAAACCAGTGGTTGAGAGTAAGTCGGTAGAAAAAACAGCGCAGTAGTTGCGCGTTGTGAGATAGAAAAAAGGGGCCTCCCCGTTTGGGGTGGCCCCATTTTATGATTCAATTGGAGACTGTTATAGGTTGTACTGTTTTTCAATGTAGGCGATTAAACCTCGTGAAGCGTCCTCTACCATATCAAATACAGTTTCAAACCCATTGGCCCCGCCATAGTAGGGGTCAGGTACCTCATTGGTGCGCCACTGATCTGAGGCAAACTCCATAAACAGTTTCAATTTATCTGCTGTTTCGCTATTGGTATAGCTCTCGAGAATGGTGTAGTTGTCCCGGTCCATTGCCAGCACAAGATCAAAACGGTCAAAATCCCGCTCTTTTGCCTTTCGTGCTCGGAGGTCACTCATGTCCAGGCCGCGCCCCAGTGCGGTCTTTTGAGCCCGAGCATCAGGTGGGTTACCGACATGGTAGGAGTGTGTGCCTGCAGAATCGGTCTCAATCTGCTCGGAGAGCCCCCGATCTTCTACCATTTTTCGGAAAACGCCGTGAGCTGTCGGTGAACGGCAGATATTGCCCATGCAAACGAATAAAACGGAAACTTTTTTCATAATATCAGTGTGTTATCTGTTATTTTGAGTCAAAAATGTTTTTGAAAAATGGCCATTTTAGGCCCTCAAAATCAATATGTTGCGAGTTGGTTTTTGAGAAATAACTTCAATGAATTGTATGAATTATGCCATAGAGTGGGAGTAGAGAGATTAAATAGAGACTTCAGTCCACTCTGCTAGTCGAGGGTTATGATAGACCTCAGGCATTCGCTCATGGGGGTGACTGTGCAATGATCTGGTGTTAACTCCTGGAGCGTTGTAGAGCCTTTCGGAGAGTGAGCGGATCTCATGAAAGTTTTTTACCCGGCCTGTTCAGGTCAGTGGCATTCTGCGCATCAACAAAGGCACGGCTTACCGAGTTGAGATGTTGTGGGCTGCCAAGGGCATTACCAAATGGTTTCCTGATTACCCACAAAACGCAGCCAAATCCAACTGGTGACCTATGCTCATGGTATGAGCATTAAATTGGAGATAAGGTCATGAAAAACAAGATCCAATTTCAGAAAGGGTACAGCCTGCCAGAGTTCATGGAAGAGTACGGAACCAAAGAAAAGTGCCGGAAAGCTCTATTTCAGTGGCGCTGGCCCAATGGTTATGTATGCCCCAAATGTGGCTCAACGAGCCACTGCAGCCTGAAAAGCCGTGCCATTTTCCAGTCCAATCACTGCCATCACCAACAATCTCTAACCAGCGGCACTATCTTCTCCTCAACCAAATTACCTCTAACCACCTGGTTCCTTGCCATCTATCTGATCACACAAGCCAAAACCGGGATTTCAGCACTGGCGCTGCATCGACAGCTTGGAGTGAGCTACAACACTGCCTGGAGCATGAAACAGAAAATCATGCATGTCATGAAGGAGCAGGATGATAGACGGCCACTATCTGGCATCGTCCAACTGGATGACGTCTATTGGGGCGGTGAGCATAGAGGTGGCAAGAGAGGACGAGGATCTGAAAACAAAACTCCGTTTGTTGCAGCGGTATCAGTAGATAATGAGGGTCATCCAGTTCGAATGAATATGAATGTAATCAAAGGCTTCAGATCCACAGAAATCAAAAAATGGGGAGCACACCACCTGCAGCCGGGAACTCAGGTGATCTCTGATGGCTTGAACTGCTTTTCGGCAGTGTCAAAGGTGGGTTGTGACCATACCTCGATAGTTACCGGAGGTGGGGCTGCCAGCATGGCCTCAGAGTTATTGTCAAATCTGGTGTTCAGGCCTGCTGACTCAGGCGGCCATCCGGTTGTCTGAAATCACCTCGATTCCATCTTTAAACTTCACTCCTTCAATCACCTTGGCCAGGTAACCGAAGCCCCGTAATCTTCTCCATCTTTGCTCAGCGCACTGACTGAGCTTGAACATCATGTGCAGCATCCCGTTGCGATTGAGGCAGCCCTTGGCTCGTTTGGTTCTGTGGCGGATGGTGCCGAAGGTGGACTCAATGGGGTTGCTGGTACGAATACTTTGCCAATGCTGTGCAGGGAAGTCATAGAAGGCGAGCAGCTCCTCTCGATCTTTCTGCAGGGAGAGTGTGGCCTTGGGGTACTTGGCCTCATAGCTCTCAAGAAATAGGTCAAAGGCTCCCTGTGCGTCTTCTCTGGTCTCTGCCATCCAGATCTCATGCAATGCCTTCTTGGCCTTGGGCTGCGTGGTTCTGGGAAGGTGGTTGAGGATGTTGGCTGTCTTGTGCACCCAGCAGCGTTGATGACGTGTCTGTGGGTAGATCTCTTCAATCGCTGACCAGAACCCCATCGCTCCATCACCAATGGCAAGCTGAGGGCTGTTCATGCCACGCTGTTTCAGCTGCAGCAGTACCTCACGCCAGCTCTGAGTCGACTCACGGGTGCCATCCTCAATAG
>CAYQFH010000086.1:0-11122 GCA_964416755.1 uncultured Piscirickettsiaceae bacterium
CGATACAGAAAGAGGAGAAGATCTTACCCAACAAATCATCGCTGGTGAACTCTCCAGTGATTTCCGAGAGCGCCTCCTGTGCCTGTCGCAACTCTTCGGCCAATAGTTCACCGGCATGGAAATCGCTCAACTGCTTTCTCCCCTGCTCCAGTGAACAGCGCGCCTGCTGTAGTGCCTCCAGGTGGCGGCGGCGAGCGAGAAATGTCCCCTCCCCACTCGCCTGATAACCGACCATCTGTTTGAGGAAGTCACGCAACACCTCCATCCCCTGCCCTGATCTGGAGGAGATTGCGATCTGCCCGTTACTCAGACCAGCAGAGGTCCCGCTGAGGTCAATCTTGGTACGGACAATGGTGACCGGCACCTTACCCATCTGCTGCAACATCTGCTGCTCGTCTTCGGTCATGCCGGATTGGTCGTCGACCAGCAGCAGTACCCGATCCGCCTGCTCGATCTCCTTCCAGGCACGGCGAATCCCCTCCTGTTCCACTCGATCCTCACTCTCACGCAGTCCGGCGGTATCGATAATATGGATTGGCAATCCGTCAATCTCAATCTGCTCCTTTAGCAGGTCCCGGGTGGTGCCGGGAATCTCGGTAACGATGGCCGACTCCCGGCCGGAGAGTGCATTGAGCAGACTCGATTTACCCGCATTAGGACGACCGGCAATCACCAGAGTCATCCCCTCCTGCAGCAGCACCCCTTCCTTCGCACTCTCCACCACCCGCTCCAGCTGTTGGATAATGCTTTGCAGACGTTTGCTGACGCCCCCTTCGCTTATAAAGTCGATCTCCTCCTCGGGGAAGTCCATTGAGGACTCGACATACATACGCAGCTCCGTCACCTGTTCCACCAGTTGATGGACTTCACTGGAGAAGGCCCCCTGTAGAGAGCGCAGTGCTGAGCGAGCCGCCTGCTCCGAGGCAGAGTCGATCAGGTCGGCAATCGCTTCTGCCTGCACCAGGTCCATTTTATTGTTGAGGAAAGCGCGCTCGGAAAATTCACCAGGACGGGCTGCACGTACCCCCAGCCCCAATACCCGCCGCATCAATCGATCCATCACTACCGGGCCACCATGACCCTGCAGCTCCAGCACATCTTCACCGGTAAAAGAGTTGGGGTTGGGAAAGTAGATCGCCAGCCCCTGGTCAATCGGTTCCCCTACTTCGTCGTTGAAGTCGAGCAGTTCGGCTACACGGGGTTGCGGTACCTTGCCGAGGATTGTTTCGGCGATGAATGTTGTTTGTGGCCCGGAGACCCGAAGAATCCCTACGCCACCGCGACCATTGGCCGTGGCCTGTGCGCAGATGGTCTCTTCAACTGTAGAGCCAGTCACACTATCACTCTACCCTAATCGTTCAGCCCCTATCCTTGCCAGGTTACGAAGCTTCTATTTGGCGGGTGATGTAGTACTGCTGCGCGATCGAAATGATGTTGTTGACCACCCAGTAGAGCACCAACCCGGAAGGGAAGAAGGCAAAGAATACAGTAAAGACAATTGGAAGAATCATCATCACCTTCTGCTGGATCGGATCGAGTGGTGCCGGGTTGAGCTTCTGCTGTACCAGCATTGAGGCCCCCATCACCAGCGGCAGAATATAGTAGGGATCCATCGCCGAGAGGTCATCGATCCAGAGGATAAATGGGGCCTGACGGATCTCCACACTCTCCAACAGTACCCAGTAGAGGGCGATGAAGACCGGGATCTGCACCAGAATCGGCAGACAACCACCCATCGGGTTGACCTTTTCTTCACGGTAGATACGCATCATTGCTTCGTTCATCTTCTGACGGTCATCCCCATAGCGCTCCTTCAGAGCAGTCAGACGCGGGGTCAGCTTACGCATATTGGCCATCGAGCGGTAACTGGTCTCGGAGAGCTTGTAGAAGACCAGCTTGATCAACAATGTAAGAATGATAATGGAGAAGCCCCAGTTACCGACCAGATCCTGAATCTCGTTGAGAATCCAGAACAGCGGCTGCGCCAGGAAGGTAAGGAAGCCATAGTCGACCGTCAGCTCCAGCCCAGGTGCCAGTGCCTCCAGACGATCCTGATCCTTTGGTCCAACAAAGAGCTGGATACCTAGATCACCCTGCTCCCCTGCCGCTACCGCCACTGCCGGCAGGATGGTACCGATGGCATAGAGGCCTTGTGATGGCTGATAGGTGTAGAGGGTCGGTTTCTCGCCCTGCTTGGGTACTACTGCACCAAGAAAATAGTGCTGGATCATCGCCACCCAGCCGGTATCCGTGGAACGGGTTAACGGTGCACTGATCATCTCATCAAACTCGACCTTCTGGTAGAGCTCCTCCTGGGTATAGGTGACACCACCAGTAAAGGTGTAGATAAAGGCGTTCTCCGCCTCTGGTGCCTCACCATTTCTGACCAGCTGTGCATAGCTGCCACCACGCCAATCGCTGCTGCTGCCATTCTCAACCTGGTACTCGACGTCAACTACATAACTGTCGCGCTTGAAGACATAGGTCTTGGTGATCTTCACCTGTCCCTGTGGGTCACTCCACACCATCGGTACCCTCAGCTCGTTCTCCCCTGCACCGAGAATGTAGCGATTTTGCAAAGTGCTGTAGATTGCCTGGTGGCTTGGATAGAGTACTGCATCGGTACCCGCAGCCCCTTTGATACCACTCTGGGTAATGAAGTACTGGCGACCCTGGTCACTCATCAGACGGAATGGCACATCACGGTTGTCATGATCCTTGCCATGTTTCAGCAGATCAACCTGACGCAGATCACCACCCTGAGTGTTGAGTGTCACCTGCAGCAGATCGGTCTCCACATGGATTGACTCGCCTACACGTGCTGCCATCGAAGCCGCTTCAGCCACTATCCCCTGCCCTGCTGCTTCAGGCACGGCAACATTGGGCATTCCACCACTCTGTTGCAGTGCCTGTGGTACGCCCGGTGTGGCTGGCTGGTTCATCGCCTCTTTCAAACCCAGTGATTCGCTCTGTGCAACGGGTTGTCCTGCGCCATGATCCAGCTGCCAGGCATCCCACAGCAGCAGGGAGATAAAGGAGAGCGCAATAACGAGAATCAGTCTTTGTGTATCCATAATGGTGTAGATGATTTAACGGTTATGTAATCCGACTATTTTATCGAAAAGCCGGTCCAGTTTGCGGCGTATTTCTGCTTTCTCCAGCCCTTTCACACCAGGGCGGCAGAGAACTACAAGGTCTACACCGATCAGTTGTTGTTGTTTGTGTCGAAACAGTTCACGGCTGATACGTTTGACTCGGTTCCGCGCCACAGCCAGTTTCAGCTGTTTCTTGGCGATCACCAAACCCAGACGTCCCCGCTCAAGTCCGTTATATGCGGCCAGAATCAAAAAGGCGTTGTCACCTGCCTTGCAACAGCCATTGCTGAATACATGACTATATTCTGCTGCCGCAAGCAGTCTGGATTCCCGGGTAAAGGAGAGTTCCATTACCACAATAAAAAAGAGGTGCTATCAAGCACCTCCTTCTCTACTCTCAATGTCTGAAAAGATCGAAATCAGGCAGAGAGGCGTACACGACCCTTGGCTCGACGAGCATTGAGGATCTTGCGACCGGACTTGGTCTTCATTCTTGCACGGAAACCGTGAGTGCGCTTACGTTTCAGTACGCTGGGTTGAAATGTACGTTTCATGACTATCTACCTTAAACTCAAAAATCCAAATTCTTTGCCGCGAGAGCACTCTTGCAACCTGAACTCAGCTCTCTTCAGGGAACCGCGAACTCTACTGGTATTACATACATAAATCAACAGTTAAAACCTCATTATCACATTTTTTTATTGAAATGCCTGAAATCAGTTGTGGATAACTTTTTTTCTTGCGGATACAATCTGGCCGATAAAAACGGGGGAGAGATGACAGATCGACTGTCTATAGAAATCCTGTACAACAACCATTTCATCTTATCCAAAGGAGATAAACCGTTGAGTGCGGTATGGAGTCACTGTCGAACTATTCTCAGTAAAGAACTTTCCGATCAAGATTTTAATGCATGGATTGGGCCACTCCACGCAGCTGAAAATGGGGGAGTGATTGAACTTTTTGCTCCTAATCCATTTGTTCTGGATCATATCCAGGAACATTTCTACTCCAAGATTGAACAGGTTATCCGTGATGCAGACAGTGATATTCACACTGTGTCACTGCAGGTTGGCATTACACCCTCTGTTGAGCAACCGTTGACAGCACATGTTGCTGTTAAACCGAAACATTTTGAAAATAACCTGAACCCGTTTTTCACTTTCGAAAACTTTGTTGAAGGCAAGACCACCCAGTTGGCGCATGCTGCATCCAAACAGGTTGCCGATAATCCTGGAGGAGGGTACAACCCATTATTTATTCATGGCTCAACCGGTCTCGGCAAGACGCACCTGATGCATGCCATTGGAAACTATCTGCTAAAGCAGAATCCCGGCAGTCGTATTCTCTATATCCGTTCACAGAACTTCGTAAATGATATGGTGAGTGCACTGCGCCACCACACAATAGATCAGTTCAAGCAGTATTTCCATGGCCTCGATGTCCTGCTCATCGACGATATCCAGTTTTTTGCTGGAAAAAACTCTTCCCAAGAGGAGTTTTTCAATACTTACAATGCCTTGCTTGAAGGTAATAAACAGATAGTACTCACCAGTGACAAGTATCCGAAAGAGATCGATAACCTTGAAGATCGTCTGAAATCACGCTTCGGTGCCGGCTTGACTGTGGCTGTTGAGCCACCTGAATTCGAGACCCGAGTCGCTATTTTGATGAAGAAGGCAGATCAGCTCAATCTTGAACTTCCACAGGAGGTAGCCTTCGAAATTGCAAAGCTGGTCAAATCCAACGTACGTGAATTGGAGGGGGCATTGAACAATGTACATGCCAATACCCAGCTCACTGGTGAACCCATCACTCTGGAGTCTACCCGGATTGCCCTGCGCGACCTGATCGCTGTTCATGATCGTCTGATTTCGATCGACAATATCCAGAAGACAATCTCTGATTACTACAATGTGCCATTAACAGATCTGCTCTCCAAAAGCCGTTCACGTTCCATTGCACGCCCCCGTCAGATCGCAATGTCGCTGGCCAAGGATCTGACGGAAAAGAGCCTGCCAGAGATTGGAAAGGCATTCGGTGGCCGTGACCACACGACTGTGATCCATGCTTGCAAGAAAGTGAAGGAGTTGCGTGATACAGATTCAAGAATCAGCGACGATTATAAAACCCTGCAGAGGAAACTCAGTGCCTGATCAGTGACTGTACAGAAGTTGTAGATGAGCTTGTGGATAACTTCAGGGCATCATGAATGTAAAAATATCAGCAAAATTTATCCACAGACTAACCACATTTTCAACAATGACTCTTCTACACTATGTTAAAAATATTAACCAATTGAAAAAAATATAAAAAAAATAGTTATCAACAGATCATATACCGACCAATAATAACTACTATATTTAAATATAAACTATCTACTTAGCTTAGAGGATCTTTGAAAATGCAATTTTCGATTTCAAGAGAGAAGTTACTACAGCCACTTCAGTCAATCAGTGGTGCTGTAGAGAAACGTCAAACGTTACCTATCCTCTCTCACATCTTTATTGATGTTTCCGAACAGAATCAGCTTACATTGATTGGTACTGATCTGGAGGTTGAAATCAAGATGTCCCTTCCTTTGGAAGGTAAGTGCAATGCCGGTACTACAACAATTCCGGCAAGAAAATTTTTTGATCTCTCCAAGGCTCTTCCCGATCAATCGGATGTCAAATTGAATGTTGAAGAGAACAAGGCAATTGTTCGCTCTGGTAAAAGTCGATTCACACTCTCAGTACTGCCATCCGATGACTTTCCGCGTGTTGATGAAATTGGGGAAGTGGCACAGATTGATGAGTTATCACAATCTGCACTCAAAAACCTCTTGCAGAAGACCCAGTTCTCGATGGCATTGCAGGATGTTCGTTACTATCTGAATGGACTGCTGTTGGAACTTGAAGAGAGTGAAATTCGTATGGTTGCAACAGATGGTCACCGTCTTGCTTATGCGCGTCGAACCATGGGGCAGGAGTATGGGGAGAAAAAACAGGTCATTATCCCGCGTAAGGCGGTCCAGGAGCTGATGAGATTACTGGATGACAGTGATGATCCGGTTTCCATCCGTATTGGCTCGAACCATCTACAGTTCACTATTGGCGGTCTCACCATGACCACAAAGCTGATTGATGGAAGATATCCTGATTATGATCGGGTTATTCCGAAGGAAGGGGATCGGACATTGGTGACCAACAAGGAGGCTTTCCGTAGTGCAATCAGCCGAGTCTCCATTCTTTCAAATGAGAAGTATCGTGGCATACGCATGGCGATGAGTGAGCAGAGTGTGGCAATCCATGCCAACAACCCTGATCAGGAGGAGGCGGAAGAGGAGCTGCAGGTGACCTATAATGGTTCAGCAATGGAGATTGGTTTCAATTCTGCATACATGATGGATGCTCTTTCGGTGGTTGATGAAGATGAGGTAACCATCTACTTTATCGATGAGAATAGCAGTAGCCTGATTCATACCGAGAGTGGTGAGAATGAGTACAAGTTTGTCGTTATGCCAATGAGATTGTAGATAATTATTTGATTTTTAATGGTTATTTGTGTCAATACATAAACTTAGAGTCAATTACTGTCGCATTCTTTCTCATGTTGAAATAGAGCCATCCACCAGCCTGAATTTGATTACCGGTGCCAATGGCAGTGGAAAAAGCAGTCTGCTGGAGGCAATTTCATTGCTGGGTACAGGGCGTTCTTTCAGAAGTAGCTCTGTTGTACCAGTCATTCAGCATCAACAATCATCATTGATTGTATCTGCTCAGATTGAAGCAGCCAGTGGTGCCTTGATTTCTGTTGGAATGGAGCGGGGCAGGCAAATGCAACGCTTGCAGATCAATCGTACACCGGTGCAGAAGCTCTCTGAATTTGCTGAACAACTCCCTCTGCAAACCATTACCCCGGAATCAATCGATCTGGTAATGGGGTCACCCAGAAGACGTCGGTCTTTTCTTGATTGGGGTATGTTCCACGTGGAACCTCAATTTCTATCTCTGAGCAAAACCTATAAAAAAGTACTGAAGCAGCGCAATGCTTTGCTAAAGCAGAAAAAAGTGGGTACAAATGAGTTGAAATATTGGGATAGTCAATTGGTTACTTTAGGAGAACGGATCACAAAGTATCGAAAACAGTATCTCGATGAATTAAGTGAAACCTTTAAAGCGATCGCTATTCCTGAAATTCCGCTATTTGAGGAACTAGATGTCCATTTTGAATACAGACAGGGATGGAAGGACTCTTTATCACTTGCTGAGGCAATACAACAGAACCGCAAGCGTGAATTGATGGTGGGTCATACAGTTGTAGGGCCACAGGAGGCTGATCTTCAAATTTTCAGCCAAAAAGAGAGGGCCAAGCAGTTGCTCTCACGAGGTCAGGCAAAGTTACTTTCTATGGGACTCTATCTTGCCCAGTTGGCACATTTGGATACAAAACGCGGGAAGAAGGGTGTCGTTCTAATCGATGATCTCTTCTCGGAGCTGGATCGAGAGAATAGTCTCACTATTTTTCGCTATCTGGCGGAGAGTGGTTATCAGGTATTTGCAACTACGGCTGAAGAGGTGGATGAAATTATTGGAGAGTATCCGGTTAAAAGGTTTCACGTGGAACATGGAAAATTGATAGTGAATTAGGGGTTGAACCGACTTGAAGGGGGGGGGCTGTGGATAAGACAGGGATAACAGGTGAATTAGTTGTTCATAGGAGTTGTAGAGAAGCAGAGAAAAATCATCTGTACCGATACAATCAGGTCAATAACCGATTGAATATGATATAATTCGACAGTTAAGTGCGACTAAGTCAAGCGGGATTATGTGATGAGTGATGAAAACCAATATGATGCCTCCAATATTCGGGTACTGAAGGGGCTTGATGCAGTTCGAAAACGGCCCGGAATGTATATCGGTGATACAGACGATGGAACCGGCCTGCACCATATGGTTTTCGAAGTGGTCGATAATGCGATTGATGAGGCGCTAGCGGGCCACTGTAATACCATTGGCGTTACAATCCATACCGATAATTCTGTCAGCGTAAGCGATGATGGTCGAGGAATTCCGGTCGATATACATCCGGAAGAGGGGAGATCAGCCGCAGAGGTGATCATGACGGTGCTTCATGCTGGTGGCAAGTTTGATGATAACTCCTACAAGGTTTCCGGTGGTCTGCATGGAGTAGGGGTATCGGTGGTCAATGCGCTCTCTGAAGATCTGGAACTGACAATCCATCGGGGTGGCAAGGTCCACAAACAGCGTTACACACTGGGAGAACCCAATGCGCCGCTGAAAGAGGTGGGAGATACTGAAGAGTCTGGCACTGAAATTCGTTTTAAGCCCAGCAGCGAGATCTTTGCCACTACGGAGTTCCATTATGACATTCTCGCCAAGCGGCTGAGAGAGCTCTCCTTTCTCAACTCTGGTGTCCATATCGAACTGAAGGATGAGCGCGGTGATGAGCGTCACGATGTGTTCCGCTATGAAGGGGGCATCAGCGCGTTTGTTAGCCATCTCAACCGCAAGAAGACCCCGATCCATGAGAAGGTGGTTTACTATCAATTGGAGAAGGAGGGGGTAGGGGTTGAAGCTGCACTGCAGTGGAATGACTCTTATCAAGAGAACATCTTCTGTTTTACCAACAATATTCCACAGAAGGATGGCGGTACCCATCTGGCCGGTTTCCGTGGTGCGTTGACCCGCTCCATCAACCGCTATGTGGAGCAGGAGGGGGTTGGCAAAAAGGCCAAGGTCTCACTGACTGGTGATGACAGTCGAGAAGGGCTGACGGCAGTGATATCAGTCAAGGTACCTGATCCCAAATTCTCGTCTCAGACCAAGGATAAACTTGTCTCATCCGAAGTTCAAAGCATTGTAGAATCAGTAAGTTATGAGGTAATTTCTGATTTTCTCATTGAGAATCCCGGTGAAGCAAAGACCATTACCGGCAAGATTGTCGATGCAGCCCGTGCACGTGAGGCAGCACGCAAGGCACGTGAACTGACTCGTCGAAAAGGGGTGCTCGACATAGCCGGATTGCCCGGAAAACTGGCAGATTGTCAGGAGCGAGACCCGGCGCTCTCTGAACTCTATCTGGTGGAGGGTGACTCCGCTGGGGGCTCTGCCAAGCAGGGTCGTGACCGCAAGACGCAGGCAATTCTTCCACTCAAGGGAAAGATTCTCAATGTGGAGAAGGCGCGCTTCGACAAGATGCTCTCCTCTGCGGAAGTGGGTACCTTGATCACTGCACTGGGTTGTGGCATCGGAAAAGAGGATTACGATCCAGACAAGCTTCGTTATCACCGTATCATCATTATGACGGATGCGGATGTCGATGGTGCCCATATCCGAACTCTGCTACTCACGTTCTTCTATCGCCAGATGACCGAACTGGTGGAGCGTGGTCACATCTACATTGCTCAGCCTCCTCTTTACAAGGTGAAAAAGGGGAAGCAAGAGCGCTATGTGAAGGATGATGCGGCACTGGAGGATTATCTGCTGCAGAGTGCCATTCAGGATGCACAGCTCTTCCTCTCGGAATCGACACCACCGATCAGTGGTAGTGCACTGGAGAGCCTCGCTAAACAGTATCTTCAGGTTGAGAGTGCCATCAACCGTCTCGCCAACCGCTATGAGCGTGATCTGCTGCAGGCACTACTCAAGGCACCTGCTTTGAAGCTGGCAGAGGTTGATGACGAGACCGCTTCCAACTGGTTGGATGATCTTCTTGCTGAGATTAACCAGAACCGTAAAGAGGAAGAGCAGATTACCGGTTCAGCCGGTTCCGAGGCTGGATATGGACGTGCAATCCGCTTCAATGTGCGTACCCACGGTATGATCGAGCCCAATATCTTCACTGAAGAGTTTTTCCGTTCAGCCGACTATGGGGCAATGATGTCCTTGCGAGATAGCCTGGATGGTTTGATCGAGCCAGGTGCAGAGATTCGTCGCGGTGAAAAGAGCCAGCCGGTTAGTGAATTCTCCGAGGTAGTCAGCTGGCTGATGCGTGAGGCCAAACGAGGCCAGCAAATTCAGCGCTACAAAGGTTTGGGTGAGATGAATCCGGAACAGCTCTGGGAGACCACAATGAATCCGGAGACCCGCCGAATGTTACAGGTTAGCATCGAAGATGCGATTGGTGCTGATGAGATCTTCACGACTCTGATGGGTGAACTGGTAGAGCCACGGCGCGAATTTATTGAAGAGAACGCACTACTGGTCTCTAATCTGGATGTCTGAAGCGTAGCTAACGGTTTTCGCTGGCTACGGTTTCAATCTTTGCCATCTGTGCATTGATCCACGCCTCTGCCTGCTGGTTGATCTTGCTGCTGGAGAGTTCACTGGTATTGGTGATGGGAGTACCGATACGCACCTCGATGGTGCCCGGCTTTTTCAACAACCCGCGACGTGCCCAGAAAGAGCCGGCATTGTGAGCCACTGGAATGACTGGATAGCCTGATTTATGGGCGAGCAGTGCACCACCACCGGCAAACTTCTTTTTTGTACCTGGAGGTAGCCGCGTACCTTCCGGAAAGATCACCACCCAGATCCCCTGTTGTAGACGATCAACTCCTTGATCCACCACCTGCTGTAGTGCCTTACGAATCGCTTCACGGTCGATCGCAATCGGTTTGAGTAGTGCCAGACCCCAGCCAAAGAAGGGAACCCAGAGCAGACTCCGTTTCAACACCCAGACCTGTGGAGGGAAGATGGTTTGAAAGGCCATCGTCTCCCAGGCGGATTGGTGTTTGGAGAAGATGATGCCATTCTCGATCGATTCAAGATTTTCAAGACCGCTCACTTTGTAATCAAGGTTACAGGTGATCTTGAGCCACCAGATGACAAAGATTGCCCACTGGCTGATCACCGCATAGCGTACCTTGAATGGGAAGGTGGCGACCAGGAGCCCCGCAGCGGTAAAGAGCGGGGCACTGACCACCATGCCGACAAAGAAGAGGGTAGAGCGGAGGTAGATCATCAATGCTTGAGTTCACCACTCAGCAGTGCATCGACAAAGCTGTAGAGATCATCAAAGTG
>CAYQFH010000087.1:0-11020 GCA_964416755.1 uncultured Piscirickettsiaceae bacterium
TCCAGCCCCATCAGAAAGAGGGACAATCCCAGTAATACATAGAAGAAGCCGATCAACACCCGCTTCAGGTTGGGGATCTTGCGCCGGATCACGGCCAACTGGAAACCGAAGATGATCACCACAATCGGCATCATGTCACCGGCGGTGGCAATCAACGAGTTTCCAAATTCCTCAAAGAAGCTCATTGGATGACCATCCCGTAACCCATGACAAAGATCATCGGTGTCAGTGAGGCAAAGGCAATCAACCCGAAGCCATCGGTCATCGGATTACGACCACGGATACTACTGGCCAGCCCCACGCCCAACGCCGTTACCAGCGGCACCGTTACCGTAGAGGTGGTGACACCGCCTGCATCATAGGCAAGCCCGATAATTTCATCAGGAGCAAACAGGGTCATCACCACCACACCAATATACCCTCCGATAATCAGATACTGGATCGGCCACCCCTTCAAAATCCGGATGACACCAATCAGAATTGCCAAACCGACAGAGATTGCTACGGTATAGCGTAGTCCATTTGCATAACTCTGTTTTGCCGCTTCACTATCGACAATCATCCCCCCGACGGCTGCCACATTGGCTGCCTCACTGGAGACCAGAATCAACGCGGGTTCAGCCACGGTAGTACCAAATCCAAGCAAAAATGCGAAGGCCATCAGCCAGGGTAGACTCCCCTTTCTGGCCAACGCCTCAGCCATACCCTCTCCGATCGGAAACAGTCCCATCTCCAGACCGTAAATAAAGAAGGTGAGCCCCAAAACCACCAGAAAGAGTCCAAATGCAATCTCCGGCAGGTCATTGACAGGCTGTTGTAGAATCACCAGCTGAAAGAATCCAATCACCAGAATAATCGGAGCCAGATCACGCAGGCTACCCAGTAGCGTATTGAGAAACCCTGAAAACGACTCATTCATGGGGACGCATCATAACAGGAACGGTTAACAAAATGACAAATCGCAATCACTCTATCAAGGTATCCGGCTACACCCTGATCGAGACCCTGGTTGCACTCTTTATTCTGGCCACCGCACTACTCGGCTTTGCCGCACTATCGACCCAGGCACTGCAGGCGACACGAGGGGCCATCCACCATGATCTGGCCACGCTGCAGGCCAATGCCCTGGTGGAACGGATCCGCTCCAATCCTGCAGCGGTAGACAGTGAAACCTATCCCTCTCTATCCGGTACACCCAGTGGCAGTGACTGTAGTGCAACCTCCTGTACACCTGAACAGATGGCTCGCTTTGACCTGCGGGAGTGGAACAGTCGCAACGCAACACTACTCCCATCTGGCAGTGGAACCATCAGCAGCAGTGGCAGCACATATATTGTCACCGTCAGCTGGATGGATGGTGCTTCATCCACCTCCTATGCCCTGCAGTTCACCCCACCATGAGAGCACATCTGCGCGGTTTTACCCTGGTTGAGCTACTGATCTCCATTGCATTGGGGGCGACCATCCTGCTTGCCACTACACAACTCTTTGTCGAGGGGCGTGACAGCTTTCAATATCAATCCCAGTGGCGTGAACTACATGAGCGTGGTCGTCATCTGATGCAGTTCTTCACAGCCGAGCTACGCAAGGCAGGTTACCCGAAATCAACCTTCAGTGGTACACCACTCACTGCCACCAACAACGATGGAGACAGCCAGAGTGACACACTTACGATCAGTTATGACAATGCTGCTGATTGTGCCGGTTCTTCTTCCACCACCATCACCTATCTGTTGGATGGTGATGATCTCCGTTGCAACGGCAATGGAGATGCCTCCCCTACACCACAGACCCTGACCAGTTATATAGAGGGGCTGCAATTTCGATATGGCGTTGATACCGATACGGATGGCTCCATTGATCGTTATCTGACTGCAGATGCAGTCAGTGACTGGGAGCAGGTACATACCATCACCATTGCGGTACTACTGCGCAGTGAACGGGCGGTACGGCAGGAGATCGACAACGCAACACATACTCTGCTGGAGACCGACCATGGTCCATTCAATGATTATTATTTGAGAAAGAGCTATCAGACCACTGTACAGCTACGGAATCACTAGTACTCCAACAACATTGGTTTGTGCTTTTAGCAAACATCAACCTCACTGAACAGTTCATCATTTCCGATGGTGAAGATCGCGTGCATCGCCTGCTTGTTATCGATATCCAGGCGCTGGATGTACCGCTCCTTCACAAAGATCAAACGACCATTGGCAGGAATTGGAACACCAGGCACATAGACTGCAACCTTGCCCTCCCCAGTAAACAGATGGTTCTCCTTGGTGATAAAACCGATCTCCTGACTGTCACACAATTCAATCAAAACAGGCTGCTTGAAGATTGATTCCCCCTCTTTCGAGAGCCCAAAAGTATCCATCACACGGAGATATATTGCACCGATAAAGGGCATCTTCTCAAACCAGGAGTGGAGTCGATCAAAGATTTTCTTCCCTGAGATCGATGTCACGCCCCAGCCAACCAGCAGACAGAAAGCAATACCCAGGAAAACGGTTACCAGCGGCTCAACCTTCAACCCAAACAAGGAGAGATGATCCGGCACCATAAATCCGAACAGGGAGTGAAACATCACCTTGAAGTAGCTGCCAACCTCAATAATACCAATTACCGGAATCATCGTAAGAAATCCGGTCAATGTGGTGCCGATCATTTTTTTCACAATCGCTTCCTCTGTTCTTTATCGCACCGGAGTGGCAACATGGGTTCCACTGAGGTTCAATCCAACCACTCCCGCTATGATCAGCAGAATACTGCTCACCTTCATCATGGAAACCGGCTCCTTGAAGTAGAGCACGCCAATTATGGCAATCAATGCGGTACCGGTTCCCGCCCAGATTGCATAGGCAGCACCGATCTCAATCTTCTTCAGCGCAATGGTCAGTGCCACAAAGGAGGCTGTATAAAAGAGAAATATAAGGATGGAGGGAATCAATCGGGTAAATCCCTCCGACAGTCGCATGGAAACGGTACCCGCTACCTCCAGAACAATCGCCGTTGTCAGCGCCAACCAGTAATGTGACATACTCATAAATCTCTATATCTCAACGTAGTATGGAAGATAGTAGATAGCGGTATAGAGCAGAATCAATCCAACAATCTTTGTAGACCATTTCCACCACAGCGTGATTTTATCCTTCGCAATCCATTCGGCAATTACCCAGAGAAGGGTTACACCGATCCAAACCGGCCAACTCTGCACATTCAGTGAGTTGATCACACTGAACACCAGCATGAATGGAAAGGTGATATAGGCCAGTGGATTTTGCATGATACTTTTCTCCCTGTTGCTAAAACCATGACTTCAGTTTTTCAAAGAAACCGGCACTCTCCTGCCAGACCCAATAGACCCCCTCCTCCAACTCTTGAGGAGACATGTTCTTCGGTCGGTAGACCACATGACTACCATCGTACCGTGACCAATCTCTGGTCAACAACCGATCCTCCCGCTCCAGCTGAGCAAAGGTGGGAGAGCCGGGAAATGGGATCACAAAGTGGGGAATCATCTTGTCCACCTTGATCTCTTTCACAAAATCCAGGGTCTCCTCAAAAATATCCGGAGTATGGTCATCAAAGCCGAAGAGGAAGTCCCCCCATACCTCGATACCATACTTGCGAATGGTGGCGACATACTCTTTCATCTTGGCAGGTTTCACGAATGACTTCTTTTGTGCTTTCAATGCCACTTCTGAAGGGGTCTCTATTCCCAGTAATAACGCCTTTACACCCGCCTGCTGTGCTGCCTGCAACAGCTCCTCATCTCGGGCAATCAGTGCTGTAGTCTCACCATAAAAATTGAGACCGGTTGGCGCAATGGCCTCAAACAGATCCAAGGCATACTGCTTGTTGTGGGTCAGATTGTCGGAATGGAGCTCTACCCACTCCACACCTGCCTCCTTCAGCATCCATAACTCCGCCACAATGTTTTCAATCGGGCGCAGATTGAAGGCATCAAAGAACTCATGCACCAGACAGAAAGCACATTTGTAGGGACAGCCTCTGCTCACCACGACTGACCATGTATAGTTGTAGACCTCCGGCGTGAGTATGTCGATCGGATAGGGGTTGAGTGTATCCAGATCAACTGGCTCACTACTCTCATAGCGCGCTTCAGGTACCCCCCGCTCAAAGTGTTGTAACATCTCTTCCCAATAGTGCTCTACTTCTCCAATCAAGACAGTATGGCAGTGCTCCTGAGCTTCAGCCTGATTGAAGCGGGTATGCAGCCCACCGAGTGCAACACCCGCCCCCTTCTGGTAGAAGTGATCTGCCAGCTCATAGGCTCGATAGGCATCCGGAGTGGACATGAAGATCACCACCAGATCAGCATCTGAATCGAGGTCAACCTTCAACCCGATGGTCTCATCACACATCTCAATCTTATGCTGTTTTGGTGTTGCGGCTGCCGCTGCAAAGATATTTTGTGGTGGACCACCGGTCTCTGCCTTGTATTTGGAGTAATCGCTGCCACTGGAGGCTTTGATCAGATAGATTCTCATATGCTCACTCTATTTAAATTCAAACCAATGTTTCCAATAAACGAGCTGCTGCCCGCTTTGACGCCTTACGAATCACACAAACATCACTCAGCACAGATATCGACTCCACATTGAAATAGATCCCAACCAATCCAGCAGCCACATCATAGCGATGTCGTTTCGTTGCCTTGGGATAGATGACTTTCAAGATCTCCTCCATCGTTACAATGAACTGTTCATTCCACTGCTGCATCCGATCGCGAATCAACTCATTACTATTTGCAGCCGCCGTCAACGAGAGTCCAAGCAGTGTTAATTGTCGATTCTGTTCACTCTCATCAAACAAGGTGTTGAGCAGTGTGACAACCTTCCCGGACTGAATAATTCTCCCTCTCATCCACTCAACAGCCTGATCAGAATGGTCAATAAATCGCCCTAGCAATGCCTCAACCAATTGCTCACGATTACCCACATTGTGTCGCAACAAAGTACGTCGCATACCGGCCTCTTCGGCAATACGCTCCAGCGTCGCACCAACAAGCCCATCACGAATTACACAGCGCTCCATCGCATCCAGGATCATCTCTCTTCGCTCTGCCTTCAAACTGGGTCTTGGCATAAGAACACTCCATAAATAATCAATATTGACAATATATATCCGGAGCAGTATATTGTCAATATTGAAAATCAACAAAACAGACAAAACCATGAAATCAAGCTCCTCTATTCCGCTAGCCCTGATTGCACTGCTCCTGTTTACCGACAACACACTTGCGGCATCAACCAGCAGCACAATCCGGGATGAGATTTCCTATACCAACGATATTCGACCGATCGTGAAGAACTTCTGCACCAGCTGCCACGCAGGCAAGAAGCCGGAAGGAAAACTGCGGCTCACCAGTTATGCGCAGGTACGCAAGGAGGCGGAGAACGGTGAACTGCTTCAGCGCATCAACGACCATGAAGAGCCGATGCCGGAGGATGGATTGATGCCACAATATATGCGTCACGTCTTTCAACTTTGGGCCGATGGCGGCTATATCAACAAGGGAAAGGGAAAGCCTCGCAAGATTGCAGGCAACCTGGAAGATTTCAAGCCGCCCGTGATCACCCCCGTAGACATCAACCGCAAGGGCTTTAAGTTTCTGGAGAAGATGCAGGGGCACTGGATTGGATCGCTCAATCTGATGGGCACCAAATATGAGTGGATGGCGTTTGATTATCGCGCCATCGCCCCCTCCCATGTTCATGGCATCTATGAGGCTGGAACGCTGGGCAATCTATTTACCTCTTTCTTTGTTGCCAACTACAAGGGGACAGAGACCTTGATGGCACGCAATGGCGGCATGCTCAATGGTATCTACCGTACCAGTTACTTTGTACTGGATTATCTTCAGCATCAGGATGGCGGAAGTTACTACCGCTTTGTTGATGCCTATGGTGGCGACAAGGTGATGTGGATGGAACTCACCTTCTACAAAGATACACTGGAGTTCAACACCTACACCAGTCGCTTCGGATTGTTGAAACCGAAAAAGCATTTCAGCTTTCAGGCCAAGCGCAACCACCCCCATCTGGCCGAAAAGGCGGCAGAGGCCGTCGGCTTCCCTCGCAAGGTGGTAGAACGTGACTTTTCCAAAGGAATGCCTGCCCCCTACTGGGGAGAGGAGTACAAATCCATCGCCTCTGCAAGCTATATGTGGGAAGAGGAGGGCAAGAGTGTGGTGGAGTTGGGAAAGAGCGCAAAAGATCCCTACCGCATTGATCAGATCCCCTACCTCTCCAAATTGAAGGTCTCTGTCAACCGCAGCCGTCTTGCAAAGGGGAAGAGCCTGATGCTGTTTCTCTCTGACAAGGCATTAACGGAGAAGAGCGGTAAATTCATTACTGAATACGGTTATTTGCGTGAGGATCTGCTCAACACTCTGCTTGCTTTCCCGGAGATTGAGGACGAGCAGAATGAGTTCACCTTCAGCTATCTCCATCCTGGCAGTTATTATCTGACCGTTGTGGCTGACATGAATGGTGATGGAATGCCCTCTGCTGGAGATATTACACACCCCAGAAAATTGGTTGTGGTACGACCTGAATCAACCACAAAGGTGAAGATCAAAAAGCTCTCGATCAGAAATTAGTTCTCAATGAAACTGCTCAAAACAGGTGACGGCCAAGCACTGTGTATATTGTCATGAAGCTGTAACATTTATATTCTATGCTATAAATCAGTCCACCACTTGAAGCACCCTCCTCCTCATGCTCCTTGTGGTGCGGCTTCTACCAAACCTGTTTACTCAGCAGCTGAAACGTACTGATCTCGTCCATTCGGATCAACCTCTGCAAGAGGCCGTTCCAAGCCATAGCACCACTCTTTATTTTCATCCACACTGTGCAGATAGAAAAAACCGCAACTACCCAAGGCAGTTACGGTTTTTTCAACAATGTTAGCAGGTCTTAGTTAATCTGCTGACCCAGCTCACCCGCAGCATACTTACCGAACATTACCTCCAGAGAGACTGGCTTGATCTTGTCGGCCATACCCTCACAACCGAAGGCCTGGTAGCGCGCCTTGCAGATCTCCTTCATACCCGCGGTAGACTCCTTGAGGAACTTGCGTGGATCGAAGTTGGATGGATTCTCCTGCAGATGACGACGTACGGAACCGGTAGAGGCCATACGCAGGTCAGTGTCGATGTTGACCTTGCGCACACCGCTCTTGATGCCTTCAACGATCTCGTCAACCGGGACACCATAGGTCTGACCCATGTCGCCACCGAAGTCATTGATGATCTTGAGCCAGTCCTGCGGTACGGAAGAGGAGCCGTGCATCACCAGGTGAGTATTTGGAATACGTGCGTTGATCTCCTTGATGCGGTCGATACGCAGTACGTCACCGGTCGGCTCCGCCGTAAACTTGTAGGCACCGTGGGAGGTACCGATGGCGATTGCCAGCGCATCCACACCAGTCGCCTTGACAAACTGTGCAGCCTCTTCAGGATCCGTCAGCAGCATGTCGAGGTCGAGCTTGCCCTCAGCACCGTGACCATCTTCTTCGCCCATCTCACCGGTCTCCAGAGAACCGAGACAACCCAGCTCACCCTCAACGGAAACACCGCCTGCGTGCGCCATATCGACAACGGTCTTGGTCACTTCAACGTTGTACTCGAAGGTGGATGGGGTCTTGCAGTCCGCCATCAGGGAACCATCCATCATCACTGAGCTGAAACCGGACTGGATGGAGCGCAGGCAGATCGCTGGCTCGGAACCGTGATCCTGATGCATCACCACAGGGATGTGTGGGTACATCTCAATCGCCGCAGAGATCAGGTGACGCAGGAATGGCTCACCCGCGTAGGAACGTGCACCGGCAGAACCCTGCATAATGACTGGGCTGTTGGTCTCGTCCGCAGCCTGCATGATGGCGTGAACCTGCTCCATATTGTTGACGTTGAACGCAGGCATTCCATAGCCATTCTCAGCTGCATGATCCAGCAATTGACGCATTGAAATCAGCATCGACTTTCTCCTTAACTATCTTCTTACAAAAATAAATTCAAAAACGGTGGGCTAGATGTGATTACCGTCGCCTACCTTGCAAATTTTCATGGTGTTGGTGCCACCACCTTCACCGACCAGATCCCCCTTGGTGATGATCACGGTATCCTTCTCGCGTACCACACCACGGCGCACCAGCTCATCCAACATCTCCTGGTTGATCTCGTTGCGGCCCATACCGGTCAAATCAAAGCTGACCGGATAGACACCACGATAGAGCGTCACCTTGCGACGAGTCTGCAGATTGCGGGTCATCGCAAAAATTGGAATCCCCGAACTGATACGGGACATCCATAGTGTAGTGGCACCGGACTCGGTCAATGAGGCGATCGCCTTCACTCCAAGGTGGTTGGCGGTATACATAGTCGCCATCGCAATGGCCTCATCACGACGGTGGAAGTGTTCATTCATGCGGTGACCAGAGACCTTGGCAGCGCGCTGCTGCTCCGCCTCGACACAGATATCAGCCATCGCCTGCACTACCTTCTGCGGGTACTTGCCCACTGCAGTCTCGCCGGAGAGCATCACCGCATCGGTGCCATCCAACACAGCATTGGCCACATCAAAAACCTCGGCACGGGTCGGGATTGGATTCTCGATCATGCTCTCCATCATCTGGGTGGCTGTAATCGAGACACGATCCATCGAGCGGGCCAGCTTGATCAGCCGCTTCTGCACTGGAGGCAGGGAAGCATCACCAATCTCTACACCAAGATCGCCACGCGCCACCATGATGCCATCCGACTCGGCGATGATCTCATCCGCCACCGGGATCGCCTCGGCACGCTCCATCTTGGAGATGATGCCACACTCTGACCAACCGGCTGCGGTCAGCAGTTCGCGCGCCTCACGCACATCCTCTGCGCTACGCACGAAGGAGACCGCCACATAGTCGGCCTGCATCTTCGCAGCAGTCTTGATATCCACCCGATCCTTGTCAGTCAACGCTGCGGCGGAGAGTCCGCCCCCCTGCAGATTGATCCCCTTGTTATTGGAGAGGGTGCCACCTGTGGTCACACGACAGTGGATCTTGTTGCCATCCACCTCACGCACCCAGAGGACAAAGCGACCATCATCCAGCAAGAGCGAGTCGCCACGGGAGACATCTTCACTCAATTTTTTGTAGGTGGAGCCAACTGCCTCTTGAGTACCCGAGTTGATATCGAGATCCATATCGAGACAGAAATGGTCGCCCTCAGCGAGTTCGACCTTGCCATCAATAAATTTACCAATACGGATCTTTGGCCCCTGCAGATCGGCCATCACTCCCACTTGACGCCCATGGGCACGGGCGCGATTACGCACCATCTCCGCACGGTTGAGGTGCTCCTCCTCGGTACCATGTGAGAAATTGAGACGCACTACATCAATGCCCGCCTCAATCAGTTTATCAACTGCCTCCAGCGAATCAGTCGCCGGTCCGAGGGTAGCAACAATTTTTGTGCGTCTCAGCATATTTTTCCTGTGACTCCTTCCTTCAAGGTCGACCTTTGATTAAGCACGCTCTTCCAGCATAGCAACGGCTGGCAGCTTCTTGCCCTCGAGGAACTCCAGGAATGCACCACCACCGGTAGAGATATAAGAGACGCGCTCAGAGATATTATACTTGTCCACAGCAGCCAAGGTGTCACCACCACCTGCGATGGAGAAGGCATCGGAGTCGGCAATCGCCTCACCTAGCGCCTTGGTACCCTCACCGAACTGATCAAACTCGAACACACCCACCGGGCCATTCCAGACCACGGTACCCGCAGCCTTCATCATCTCGGCAAAGCGGGCTGCAGTCTCGGGACCGATATCGAAGATCATGTCGTCATCAGCTACGTCTTCCACTTTCTTCACAGTCGCCTCGGCAGACTCGGAGAATTCCTTGCCAACTACAACGTCAGTCGGCACAGGAATCTCACCACCCTTGGCCTTGGCCGCCTCCATCAGACGCTGTGCCTCGGGAATCAGATCCTCTTCCACCAGCGACTTGCCCACATTGTGGCCCGCCGCTGCGATAAAGGTGTTGGCAATACCGCCACCGGGGATCAGCTGATCCACCACACCAGAGAGAGACTCCAGCACAGTCAGCTTGGTAGAAACTTTTGAACCACCCACGATGGCCGCCATTGGACGTGCAGGACCGTCGAGCGCCTTGCCCAGTGCGTCCAGCTCACCGGCCAGCAGAGGGCCTGCACAGGCAACTGGCGCATTGGCACCCGCACCGTGGGTCGAAGCCTGTGCCCGGTGTGCAGTACCGAAGGCATCCATTACGTAGATGTCACACAGCGCTGCATACTGCTTGGAGAGTCCTTCGTCGTTCTTCTTCTCACCGACGTTGAAGCGGACATTCTCCAACAGAACCACGTCACCGTTATTCAGTGCAGGGGCGTTGTCGAGGTAATCGGTTACCAGTGCAACCTCTTTGCCCAGTGCATCGGTCAGGTAGTCGGCAACTGGCTTCATGGAGAACTCAGCGGCTGGCTCACCCTCGGTTGGACGCCCCAGGTGAGACATCAGCATCACCTGTGCACCCGCCTTGATGCAGTGCTCAATGGTTGGCATGGAGGCCCTGATGCGCTTGTCACTGGTCACCTTGCCATCTTTTACTGGCACATTGAGATCCTGACGGATCAGTATGCGCTTGCCAGAGAGGTCGAGGTCAGTCATTTTGATTACAGACATGTTTTCACTCCTAAAACTTGATTATTTCTTAAACGGTTCTTTGCAAAACGGCTTTCAGATAAAGGCAGCTTTGCAAAGAACTCAGCCCTCAAATGAGGGCTGAGATTCGATCAACACTTAGTTGTTGGCAACGTGCTCAACAAAACGCAGCATGTTACAGGTGTAACCGTACTCGTTGTCGTACCAGGCAACCAGCTTGACGAAGGTGTCGTCCATTGCGATACCCGCCTCGGCATCAAAAATGGAGGAGAAGCCAACGCCACGGAAGTCGGTAGAAACGACCTTCTCGTCGGTGTAACCCA
>CAYQFH010000088.1:0-10788 GCA_964416755.1 uncultured Piscirickettsiaceae bacterium
ATACCAAATTGGCCGAGGCCAACAGAGCACTACAACATCTCAACATTGTAGTCACCAGCTTCAGCACAATGAACGAGAGTCTCAAGCATGCACTGTCCATTGCGCTGGGTGAGGCGATCCATCAGCTGCATGAGATCTATCTGGATGGATACAAGGAGGCACAGCAACAGAACCGTATCGGCAATCAACTTCTCTGGGTCATCTCTTTCATCCTCTTTGTTGGTATCATCCGGATGGTTCGTAGGGTACGTGAACAATTCAAGGAGCTGCAGCAACTACAGACTGCAATGGATGAGCATGCCATTGTCAGCATGGCCGATGTCTACGGCAACATCACCTATGCCAATGACAGGTTCTGCAAGATCAGTGGCTACAGCCGAAAAGAGCTGCTGGGGCAGAACCATCGACTGGTCAAATCGGAGCGGCACGACACCACCTTCTACCGTAACCTGTGGGAGACCATTAGCAGTGGAAAAATCTGGCAGGGTGAGGTCTGGAACTGCAAGAAGGGCGGGGAGGAGTACTACTGCGTATTTGGAACCATCGTCCCCTTCTCCGATATCCATGGCAACATCACCAAATATGTCTCCATTCGTACCGATCTGACTCAGCTGAAACAGTCGGAGTTGAAGCTGCAAGAGAGTCAGGAGAAGTTTCAGGGGCTGGTTGAGGATATTGGCAAGGGGTATGTCATCTTCTCCATTGATCCGGAGGAGTACCAGATCCACTATATCAGCCCGGAATTCGAACCACTATTCGGAATCCCTGCAAAACAGGCGCTCAACCACCCTCTGACTGAGGTGATCAATTGGAGTAATGAAGAGCGCAAGCAGCTGGAGCAGTACATGAAGCATACGCTGGAGCAGGGGCGCAGTGAACCATTCGAAATCACCTATACTCATGCGCGTACAGGAATGGAACGCACCATCGCAATCACTCAGCACAGTGTTATAAAGAATGGCAGCGTTGTTGCCATAGAGGGAATCATCCAGGACATCACTGAACGACTGTTGGCAGAGAAGCGGCAATTTGAGGCTTTTCAGGCTGGCGTCTCCGAAATGAGTGCCTCCATTCTGCATAGTATCGGCAATATCATTACCGGTCTGACCGGCACCACACAAAAGATGGAGCAGTCAAACAGGGCACTGCAAAAGCTCAACCAGACCGTCAGAAAGCTCAGCGAAAAGCTGGAGGATGAATCGACCACCAGGGAAGAGCTGTTCAAGGCACTGCCACTGATCGACCGCTCAATTGACAAGATCGCCAATGGCACTGAGGAGAATCGTGGCGGATTCAGCAACAATATCAATGACCTCAAAGTTGGCCTGCAAAATATCTCCACCAGCATCAACGCCTACCGCAGCGCCTCGGAACAGGGGGCAAACAATCAGGCGCTCAATCTGCGCAAGCTGGTCAAGGATACGCTACAGCTGATTCACAACACGCTGGAGGAAGAGCAGATCTCTGTGAACGTAGAACTGCCTGCTGAACTGGAGATTCATGCCCCCTCCAACCAATCCATGCAACTGCTGGTCAACCTGATCAACAACAGTATACGGGCCATCCTTCAGCGTCGCCAAGGTGAACCTGACCATACCGGTACAATCATGATACGCGGAATCACCAACACATCAAATGAGATTGAGCTGACCCTCGAAGACAATGGCTGTGGCATAGAGCAGGATCAACAGCCGCAGCTCTTCAACCACGGCTACACCACCAAGCCGGATGGCAGTGGTCTGGGGTTGCACACAGCAGGCAATCTGATGAATAAATTGGGAGGACACATTCGTCTGACTAGCAAAGGGTATAACCGGGGAGCAACTGCAACCGTCCTCTTTCCCGGCTGAATTTAATCGATCCCCAACTCACTCCAGAGCTGGTCAACTCGCTGCTTGACCGAGACATCCATCTCAATCGCCCTCCCCCACTCCCGTGTGGTCTCCCCCTCCCACTTATTGGTTGCATCCAGCCCCATCTTGGAACCGAGTCCAGAGACTGGTGAGGCGAAGTCGAGGTAGTCAATCGGTGTGTTCTCCACCAGCGTGGTATCGCGTGCCGGATCCATCCGTGTGGTGATGGCCCAGATCACATCCTCCCAGTTGCGTACATCGACATCCTCATCAGTGACAATGATGAACTTGGTATACATGAACTGACGCAGGAATGACCAGCACCCCATCATCACTCGCTTGGCATGGCCGGGGTACTGCTTCTGAATACTGACAACCGCCATGCGGTAGGAGCACCCCTCAGGCGGCAGATAGAAATCGACAATCTCCGGAAACTGCTTCTTCAGAATCGGCACAAAGACCTCATTCAGTGCCAACCCCAACACCGCAGGCTCATCCGGTGGTCGTCCGGTGTAGGTGGAGTGGTAGATCGGTTTTTTGCGATGGGTGATACGTTCCACAGTAAAGACCGGAAACTGATCCACCTCATTGTAGTAGCCCGTATGGTCACCAAACGGTCCCTCATCAGCCATCTCATCCGGATCAATCGTCCCTTCCAGAATGATCTCTGCCATTGCCGGTACCTGCAAGTCATTACCGATACAGTTTGTCACTTCTGTTTTTGATCCGCGTAAAAGACCCGCAAAGGCGTACTCGGAAAGGGCATCCGGCACTGGTGTCACCGCCCCCAGAATAGTGGCTGGATCCGCACCGATAATGACCGAGACTGGAAACGGCTTACCTGGATGGGCCATCTTCCACTCACGAAAATCGATCGCCCCCCCTCGATGGGAGAGCCAGCGCATAATCACTTTGTTCCTGCCAATCACCTGCTGACGGTAGATCCCCAGATTCTGCCGCTCCTTGTTGGGACCACGGGTCACCACCAACCCCCAGGTGATCAGCGGTCCGGCATCGCCCGGCCAACAGGTCTGGATGGGCCACTTTGAAAGGTCGACCTCATCCCCTTCAATCACCGCCTCTTGGCAGACCGCCTTGCTGCGCACCTTGGGGGGCATGTTCAACACCTGCTTGAAGATCGGCAACTTCTCAATCACATCCTTGAATCCCTTGGGTGGATCAGGCTCTTTCAGATAGGCCAATACCTGTCCCACCTCACGCAGATGCTCCACCGACTCCTGCCCCATTCCCAGAGCAACCCGCTTGGGAGTACCAAATAGATTGGCCAACACCGGAATATCTGAGCCTTTGGGGTTTACAAACAGCAGAGCCGGACCACCCGCACGTAGCACACGGTCGGCAATCTCGGTCATCTCCAGATGGGGATCAACCTCTTGAGTGATCTGCTTGAGTTCACCCTGCTGTTCGAGTTGATCGATAAAAGCGCGCAGATCTGAGAGTTGCATAACCGTTTCCAGAAGTTGTGAACGGCTGATTATATCGATTTAAGAGACACTGCCGTATTCAAACTGATCCCGGTGCAATACGGCACCCTCTTTGGTAACCACCTTCACCACCCAGGTTCCACTCCAGCCGGGGATCAGATTCTTGCTGGACCAGACTCTCCAGCGCGGCCCCTTGACTGTACCTAACGACACCTTGGCCATCTCTCTTCCATTGTGCTCCCAAAGATGGAATATCTGCTGACCCTCCTGTTCGTGGAGATCACTGAAATAGTAGATGCGTTTCTCACTGCTGTTCAGTTGACAGACCTGATCGATCGGTTCACGTTTGGTACGATCCACCTGACGGGTGAAACGACCACGGGAGACTGCATCGGAACTGCTCCATGCAAACAAACAACCGGGGACGCTACTCTCTTCAAGCACTCGCACCGCTGGCGACTCTTCCGCACTATTCTCTGCAATCGCTGACACCTCAAAACCGATCCATAATGAGACCGGAACCAGTAGCGGTACAATCCAGAGTAGTTGTCTGTTGCTCCTCAAAATTCTCTCTCATCCAAACTCCTGATCACGGGGCAATGGCCGAGATCACTGCTCTTCGTGGCGCAGGATACCCCTCGATGGTCTGGGTAGTATCCTCCGGACTGAGGAAGTCGGGAAGCGACTCAAACTCCATCCACTCAGTACTACGCTGCTCACCCACTGTAGTGATTGACTGATCAAGACAACGCACAACCAGAAAGCCGCAACGCTGCAACCAGTGGATCAGCTCATCAACAGAGGGGATAAACCAGACATTGCGCATCTTGGCGTAGCGTGCCTCTGGCACCAGCACCTCTCCTCGTCCTCCTTCAATCACCAAAGTCTCCAGTATCAACTCGCCTCCGCTCCGTAATGCGCCACGCAATTGGTAGAGATGATCAATTGGAGACTTTCGATGATACAGAACCCCCATGGAAAAAACAGTGTCAAATTGCTGCAGATTATCCGGTAGCGACTCCAGCCCCACTGGAATGAAATGGACCGGTGGTTTCGGTTCAATGAAGTGAGTCACTGCATAAAACTGGGAGAGGAAGAGCAAATTGGGATCAATCCCGACCACCAATGCGGCACCAGCCCCCGCCATCCGTAGTGCGTAATAGCCATTACCACACCCTACATCAAGAATGGTACGCCCCTGCAGTGGCTGTATCTGCTGCTCCAACCGGGCCCACTTCCAGTCGGAACGCCACTCGGTATCAATATGAATGCCATAGAGTTCAAATGGACCCTTGCGCCACGGGTGCAGCTGTTTGAGGATACTCTTTAGTATCTGTCGTTGCTCTGCAGACTGCTCTTCTACTAAACCAATCTGCAGACGTGCAGCAGTCAGATCCACTGTTTCAGCCCGCCATCGTGGCAAAGCTGCCAGTGCAGATTGCCAACATGGCAGGTTGCCATTGCGCCCCGGCTCAAAGAGCTTCACCAACTCTGGCCTGAGCTGCTCCGACCAACCGGAGAAACCCTCAACCTCCAAAATATTGAGTGAGCGCTCCAATTCCGATGGTAGATGACTCATCGCAGTGCCAATATGGTGACAAAGTTGAGTGCCTGTGAGACCACCTCTACCTGACTAAAGCCCACTCGATAGAGACGTTCAAAGTGCGCCTCCAGGGTCTCTGTAATCAGCACCTCTTCCAACGCACTCCTCTTCTGACTGATCTCCAGATCACTGTAGCCATTGGCCCGCTTGAAGGCATGGTGTAACGCTTCAATCCGTTGCTGCTGTGCCTCATTCTCAAAACGGACCTTCTCAGAGAGCATCAATGCACCACCTTCAGATAGCCCTTCCGCAATCTTGCGCAACTGCTGCTCCCGCTCTTCAATGGGGAGAAACTGCAATGTAAAGTTCATGGTAACGAAGGAGGCATTTTCAATCACAGTCTCGCGAACATCCTCACAGTACAGCTCAATTTCGCCCACCCCGGCCTGCATGAAATGGACGCGGCACTGCTCCACCATTGCCGGGGAGTTATCCACCGCAATCAGGGTAGAACTCCGCTCCGCAGCAGTGGAGGCCATCGCCAAGGTAGAGGCACCCAACGAGGCACCCAGATCATAACCCCGGCTTCCGGGCTGTAAATAGCGATCTGCCAATACACCGACCAGAGAGAGCACCATGCCGTAGCCTGGCACGGAGCGGCGAATCATGTCTGAAAATACAGAAACAACAGCCTCATCGAAGCGAAAGCCTTCGACGAGGTCAAAATCTTCGGAATAGATCTGGTCTCTCTGCATCATAAAAAAGAATCGTTCTCAAAAAGAACATGTACAATTGGCCCATTATACAACTCAAATTGTCGTAACAGACTGATTAATTATGCTTTTAAAACCTGCATCTATACTTTTTACACTACTGCTCTCACTCTCTGTCCACGCCGACAGCCACCATGCGATTGATGCTCTACAAGAGTATATGGAGTTTGCCTCCTACTCTGCCGGTGCCATCTCACCCGAGCAGCTGGAACATGAGGGCTACGATGATTTCTACATCATCGATACCCGCAATAGCGGCCAGTACAACAACGGCCACATTCCCAGAGCGGTCAACATTGAGTGGCGCAACATCCTCGCTCACCGTGACCAACTCCCCACCGAAAAAACCATTCTGCTCTATTGCGAAACTGGTCTGCTCTCCTCCAAGGCTCATCTTGCACTGAGTGTTGCGGGCTTTGAAAACGTGAAAGTACTATGGGGCGGCTATCTGATCTGGAGTGCGCGTCAAACCTTTGAAGATGCAAAACGGCTCAGAGATGCACTCTCTCCACGATAATAACCACTCTCACTCTCTGCTAGCGACCCGATTACGCCCCCCCCGCTTGGCATCATAGAGCGCACTATCAGCCTGTTCCATCAACTCACCCAGTCCCATCGACGAACCACTCCAATGTGAGACCCCGATACTGACTGTCAGCCGCACAATCGTTTCGGCATCAACCATGATCTGGAGCTGCTCAACCGCATGGCGGATACGCTCTGCCAGCTCAACGCCATCCGATAGCACTGTTTCCGGCAACAGTACCACAAATTCTTCTCCACCAATCCGTGCAACAGTATCACTGTCACGCACCGTCTCTGCACAACAGTGGAAAAATGCCCGCAACACCTCATCACCCGCCGCATGACCATATTGGTCATTGATCTGCTTGAAGTGGTCAATATCGAGCATCAAACAACAGAGGGGGCGCTGGTAACGGTCCGCTCGCTGCAGCTCATGTTCGGCCAACTGTTCAAACTTACGCCGGTTGATTGCACCCGTCATGGCATCAATCGAGGCCAATTGCTCAAACTGCACTTTCTCACGCTCACTCACCTCTTTGCGAAACGCCTGCTTCTGATAGCGAACAACCATAGCAATATTGGCCTTGATCAAATTCCTGCGGCTCTGCTCATAGGCGCGATAGAGTTTTCCGAGCTCATCATTGGCAAAAATATCGGTAAAGCGGATATCACGAACCCCTTGCGAAAACAGTTCCATTGCATCGGTCAGCCGTCTGATCGGGCGAATGATACTTTGAATCAACATCCAGGTAAGCACCACATTCAGCAGTAACAGTAACAGCCAGAGCAGACTGGTGATATAGAACAACTGCTTGACCTCACGCAACCGATGATCTGCGCTCTGCTCGATATCAACAATCTGTGCATCGACCAGCTGCCCGATCCCGTCAATTCTGGCAGTCATCCGGGAAAACCATACTTCAGAGTGAAGTTTGATGACACTCTGGTCCGCCAGTTTGGCGATAATTTCCCCCTCTGAAACCATCGCCTCACGGTAAATCTCACTCTCTGTAAAGGTGTGCCAACGCTCCATCTGCTGTACATTGGCACTGATGGTAAACAGATGGAGATGTGCCTGATACTCACCGATCAGACGCGAGAAAATCCGGTAAGCGGTCTTGCGCTCCATACTATCTTCCAGCACCACCACCCCATGTGCGCGCTCCTGTCCATTGGCCTCTTTCATATTGACCAGTGAAAGCGCGGCGGCAACATGGTTGCTGAGCTGTGGATCAAGCGTCAGTGCCGGAAACGTGTCATAAATCGACAACAGGTTTCGGATCGAGCTGGTATAGTGGGAAAACATCGCCTCCACCGTCACCTGATGTTCATCCACCAGCAGACGCTCTCTCTGCAACTCTGCCAACCACTGTCCACCACTCTGTAACAACTGCTGCATCTCCACAGTAAGCAGCCACTGCGGTAGCGCAGCAACCGTCTGCTGATAGCGCAACACCGAATGGTCTGTCTTCCTGCGCTGCTGCAGCAGCTGATCATGAAAATGTTTATAACCGGAGCTGATATAACCGGTAGAGAGACCACGCTCCAGCTGCAGCTCATGACTGAGCTGATTGATGTCACGCACCAGATTCACCACCCCAAGCAGTTGCTGCATACGGCTGTAATCCTGATAATAGCTGGAAAGGAAGAGCGAAATCATCACCAACAGGCCTGCAATAGGGATCAGTGCACTCAGAAAAATCCTGTGCTTGAGTGCCAACTTCCGCCCCATATATCCCAGCAATGGTCCTGTCTCCTCCATCTGTGGCAGATCGGAAAGGCCATGTTCATACAGCGCCTGCGCGTAGGAGAGATCTTCCATCAGAATATGGTTCATGAGCCAATTGGAGAGGAACAGGCTCACTTCCATTGACACGTCCATACTGGAAGCCGTCAGCAACTTCTCCCTGAAGTAGGGCACCTTGTCGACAAAGCGCTGGTGCTGGCGGATATGCTCCTCCAGCTCCACAAAGCCCGCCTGCTCCATCATCCTCTCTTCACGCTCGAAGTGCTCAACCACATAGCGCTCCAGGCGCTCAAAGATTTCTCCGATCGTCTCCACCGCCCTCTCCTCGGCGATGGCATCATTAATCTCATTAATGGTTTTCAGCAGATTCTTGTGATCGTTGTCGATCGCCTCGACACCGACACTCATGCCATCGCTCCACTCAATATGGCGTGGCTTCACAGACTGATTCCGGAGTGGCGTAACAGCGCATCAATCTGTGGTTCACGCCCACGGAACTCGATAAACAGCTCCATCGGTTCGCGAGAACCACCCTGCTCCAGAATTGAGGAGAGAAAACGTAGTCCGGTGTCGGCATCGAAGATCCCATTCTCCTCGAAATGTTCAAACGCATCTGACGACAACACCTCGGCCCACTTGTAGCTGTAGTAGCCCGCAGCATAACCACCGGCGAAAATATGAGAGAAGCTGTGAGGGAAGCGGTTGAATGATGGAGGAACCATCACCGAGACCTGCTCCCTCACCTTGTCCAGTGCGATAAAGATCTGCTCTGCACCGGCATCAGGCTCATACTCCAGATGCATACGGAAGTCGAACAGCGCAAATTCCAGCTGACGCACCATTGCCATGCCCGACTGGAAGTTGCGACTCGCCAGCAACTGATCAAACTTCTCCTTCGGCAGTGGCTCATCGGTCTGGTAGTGGCCGGAGAAGAGTGGCAGTGCCCCCTCCTGCCAACACCAGTTCTCCATGAACTGACTCGGCAACTCGACCGCATCCCACGGCACTCCACCAATCCCGGCTACACTGGGGAAATCCACCTGGGTCATCAGATGATGCAATCCATGTCCAAACTCATGGAACAGGGTTAGCACCTCATCATGAGTCAACAGTGCCGGATCTTCACCAATGGGGGGAGTAAAATTGCAAGTGAGGTAGGCGACCGGCACCTGTACCCCATCTGCCATTTTGCGCCGGGTGATGCAGTCATCCATCCACGCACCGCCACGCTTGTGCTGACGCGCATAGAGATCGGTATAGAACTGTCCACGCAACTCGCCTTCACGATCCGTCACATTGAAAAAGTGGGCATCCTCGTGCCAGAGATCAATCTCCTCCTGCTGTTCTATGGTGATGCCATAGAGTCGTTCCACCACCTCGAACATCCCCTGCAATACCCGGTCGATCGGGAACCACGGCTTCAGCTCCTCCTCTGACAAACTATAACGCTGCTCCTTGAGCTTCTCCGAGTAGTAGGCAACATCCCATGACTGTAACTCCTCAATACCATCCAGTTCCTGCGCAAATTGGCGCAGCTCCTCCAGCTCCTGTTTAGCAACACTGAGGGAGCGCTCGGCAAGATCCTCCAGGAAAGCGATCACTTGATCAGGGGACTCCGCCATCTTGGTGAAGAGGGAGTACTCCGCATAGTTGTTGAAACCAAGTAGCTGTGCCTTCTCATGACGCAGCTCGAGGATATCCTCCATCACTGGTGTATTATCCAGCTCCTTGTCGTGCGGACCTTGATCAGAGGCACGGGTGACATAAGCGGCATACAGCTCCTCACGCAGTACACGATCTTCTGCATAGGTCATGATGGCGATATAGGAGGGGAACTCCAGGGTGAAGAGCCATCCCTCCTTGCCACGCTCCTCTGCTGTCTGCTGCGCCATCGCCCTGGCAGAGTCGGGGAGCCCCTTGAGCTGGGTCTCATCGTTGATCAATTTTTCCCACTGGTTAGTGGCATCCAGTACGTTCTCTCCAAACTTCGAAGTCAGTTGTGAAAGCTGTTGACTGATCTCGCGGAAGCGCTCCTGTTGCGCGGCAGGCAGATCAATACCGGAGAGGCGGAAATCCCGTAGCGCGTTCTCGATAATCTTCTTCTGCGACGGCTCCAGCATGCGGTAGTTTTCATGCTCCGCAATTTGACGGAAAGCGGCATGCATCCCCTTGTGTTGCCCCATCTCAGTGGCATAGTCAGAGAGCAGTGGCAAACAGGCATTATAGGCATCACGCAACTCCGGACTGTTCTTCACCGAATTGAGATGACTCACCGGTGACCAGACCCGGCCGAGATGATCCTCCATCTCCTCCAGTGGTTGTACCAGCGTGCTCCACTCGAACTCACCCTCCTGCTCCATCAACCGGGTGACCGTCTCCCGATTCTCCTCCAACAGTTGTTCAATGGCAGGAAGTGCATGTTCGGGCTGTATCTCTGAGAAGGGGGGGAGCCCCTCCATGCTCAGTAATGGATTGGTCTGTGACATTGTGGCTCCATTGTTAAAATTGTTTTCCAGTAAACTAGCAGCTCAATTTCCCACACGCAATGGACAATAACGATGAATAACATCCGCAGCTATCGGGAATGGTCTCCCCAGTTCGATGAGACCGTCTTTATCGACCCTTCGGCACAGGTGATCGGCCGCACCACCATTGGCAGTGACAGCTCCATCTGGCCACTGGTGGCAGTGCGTGGCGATGTCAACTTCATCGAAATCGGAGAACGCACCAATATTCAGGACAACAGCGTACTCCATGTTGCGCGCCCTACCGCAAGCAATGAGAAGGGATATTCACTACAGATCGGTAATGAGGTCACCGTCGGACATGGCGCCATTCTCCACGCCTGCTCCATCGGTGATCGATGTCTGATCGGGATGGGTGCCACAGTGATGGATGGTGC
>CAYQFH010000089.1:0-10734 GCA_964416755.1 uncultured Piscirickettsiaceae bacterium
ATAACTCGATTGGATCGTTTGTCGAGTGGAATGCTTTCTCGATACAATCACTGTTTACGGAACTGTATTGGAGCAGCGTGATGAGCGAAACAAGAAAAAAGGTGTTGGTGATCGAGGATGACCCAACGGTTGTGGATTACTACCGCTCTATTTTTGATCTATCCGACGGCTCTGGTCACGATTTGATGGGGGCGCTGGATCAGATTGCCGGCCTGGTCGAAGGGGAACGCTCGGTACGCGACCGACACAATCTGGAGGTGACCATCGCGACTCAGGGACTGAATGCCATCCATGAGGCGTGTAAATCCCGTAAGCAGGGCGACCACTTCAGCCATGCCATCGTGGATATGCGTCTGCCGCCCGGAATTGATGGGTTGGAGACCGCCTCCTGTCTGCGCGAGATGAATCCCGACATCGAGATTACCTTTGTCACTGCCTTTACCGATCATCAGGAGGAGGAGATTGCCAAGGTGCTGCCGCACGGGTATCAGATGATTCGCAAACCCTTCTCCAAAGAGCAGATCTTTAACGCGCTGGGCGCATGACTCGGCGAGCTGAAGCTTGGTCGCCCCGACTACTTCATCGGTTCCAGCAACCCATCCAGATTCTGCGCATCACAGAAGTCGAGGAAGTTCTCTCGCAGCTGAGTGATTGACTGCTTCTGCGGTACCCCCAGCACCATGTTGAGTACGAACATCGGGGTTCCTGTATGGGGCGCGTGGTGGCTGCTGGTATTCATCTCCTCTACATTGATCTGGCGAGAAGAGAAGAAGTCGGCCACTTTGTGGACGATACCGGGGTGGTCAATGGAGATTACCTCGACATGGTAAGGAAGGTACTGTGCCTTCACCGGGCGATCTGAAGTGCGCTTGGTGAGGATGGTCAGCTCCAGCTTCTCCTGATATTTTGGTAACGAGGTCTCCAGTCGGGCAATGGTGTCCCACTTTCCAGAGACCAGTAGCAGAATGGCAAACTCCCCGCCCAACACGGTCATGCGACTGTCGAGGATATTGCCCTTCTGCTCCAGTACGACCTTGGAAAGTTCGTTGATGATTCCGGGGCGATCTTCACCGATGGCGGTGATGACCAGATTATCTGTAGCGGCTGTCTTTTCCATAGGTAGAGAGTATATCTTGTCACCCGCCGATTGCAGAAGTACCATTGTGAAAATCTGAAGAATTAATTCAAAAATAGAGAGATTAAGAACCATGTTTCAGGGAAGTATGGTGGCGCTGGTCACCCCAATGCACTCGGATGGCACGTTGGATTGGGAAGCACTCGACCGACTGGTTGAGTTTCATGTGGATGCGGGTACCGATGCCATTGTCGCAGTGGGGACTACCGGAGAATCTGCAACCCTCAATGAGAAAGAGCACTGTGAGGTGATTCGTCGGGTGGTTGAACGGGCTGATGGACGTGTGCCAGTGATTGCCGGTACCGGCGCCAACTCCACTCAGGAGGCGATTGATCTGACCCAGTGTGCCAAGGCGCAGGGTGCAGATGCGGCACTGCTGGTGACTCCCTACTACAACAAGCCCACGCAGGAGGGGCTCTATCTCCACTACAAGGCGGTGGCTGAGGCGGTTGAAATCCCGCAGATTCTCTACAATGTGCCGGGGCGTACCGCCTGTGACCTGCTGCCTGAGACCATTGGCCGCCTCTCACAGATCGAGAACATTATCGGTGTAAAAGAGGCGACCGGAGATTTGTCGCGTATCGAGGAGATTCGTGCAGTGATGGCTGAAGGGTTCCTGCTCTATAGTGGTGATGACTCCACCTGTACAGAGTTTATCCTGCAGGGGGGGCATGGCACCATCTCGGTGACAGCCAATGTTGCGCCTGCACAGATGCACAAGATGTGTGAGGCCGCTGCAGCCGGTAATCATCAAAAGGCACATGCGCTGAATGAGCCAATGAAACTGTTGCACCGCGATCTCTTTCTGGAGGCCAACCCGATCCCGGTCAAATGGGCGTTGTATGAGATGGGCAAGATCGATGTGGGGATTCGCCTGCCGTTGACCCCGCTCTCCGAGCCCTGTCGCCAGCCTATTCGTGACGCCATTGCTGCAGCCGAGGAGGCTTGATTGATGAGGAAGAGCAAGATTGCGATTGCATTGGTCGGGGCCTCGACACTCTCTGCGTGCAGTACCGTCGATAATGCGGTTGAGGACTACAAGGCCTACAAGAAAGAGTTGAGTTATGAGAGTGCGGTCGAAGAGCAGCCGCTGGAGTTGCCACCGGATCTTACTACGGCCACGATGCAGGATCTCTATCAGGTTCCCGGTGGTGTCACCACCTTGAAGAGTTATGAGTCGGAGGGGGGCGCTGGCGGTATCATCACCAAGGCCTCCGAAGTGATGCCGGTACAGCAGGAGATTCGGGTAGTACGGGATGGCGACCAGCGCTGGTTGGAGATCCATGCCACTCCGCAGCAACTCTGGTCCAAGTTGCGGGAATTCTGGCTCAAAAACGGTTTCCTGATCGACCGGGAGGATCCCCGTATCGGTATTATGGAGACCGACTGGGCAGAGAACCGGGCTGAGATCAATGATGGTCCAATCCGTAACATTCTCAGCAAGGCAATCGATGCAATCTACTCCACGGGTACCCGTGACAAGTTCCGTCTGCGTCTGGAGCGTTCGGAACAGGATGGTGTAACGGAGCTCTATCTGAGCCACCGCCGTATGGAGGAGCAACCCTCTGGCGAGACCTTTGTCTGGGCACCACAACCGGCCATGCCAGAGTTGGAGGCGGAACTGTTGAGCCGCATCATGTCTTTCCTTGGAATGGAGTCGGCGCGCGCGAATGCCACCTTGGCTGAACTGGAGGGTAAAGGGATCGTTGAACGGGCTCGTATTGTCGATGCCAAGAGTGGCGAGCGCTTCCTGCTGATCAAGGAGGGCTTCCCCCGCACCTGGCGCCGTACCGGCCATGCGCTGGATCGGGTCGGCTTCACGGTCGAAGATCGGGATCGCTCCAAAGGACTCTATTATGTACGCTACATCGATCCGTTCAAGGACAATGAGCAGAAGGGGATTCTCGATAAGATCAAGTTCTGGGATGGTGATGACCAGCCCACCGAGGGTGAGTACCAGATCAAGGTAGAGACTCATGAGGCTGTGAGTCGTGTGGTAGTGCTGGATGCAGGCGGTCAGATTGACCGTACCAGTACAGCCAAGCGGATCATTACCCTGCTCCATGAGCAGCTTAAATAAGTTTCAAGCTACAGGCGTGCAGCTGCAAGAGCGTGATCTTTGCTGTGTGGCTTGCCGCTTTCAGCTTGCAGCTTGTGGCTCCCGGTGATGCGGTGCGCATCACTGGGCAGTGGTAGCAAGGGTAACGGCACACTGATAGAGTGTGGAGAGACCACAATTTTGGTCGATTGTGGTTTTTCCATGAAGCAGACTCGGTTGAGACTGGAGCGGCTGGGGAAGACCATCGAAGATCTTGACGCCATTCTGGTAACTCATGAGCATAGTGATCATCTGGGTGGTGTACGTCGTCTCGCCCACAAGGCCGGGATTCCGGTATGGATGTCGAACGGCACTGCGCGTGAGGCGGAGCGGCGGGAGGGATTGTTCGACATGGTGCGCATTGTCTGTGGGCACGAGCCGTTCACCATTGGTGAGCTGGAGGTGACCCCCTATCATGTCCCCCACGATGCCAAAGAGCCATTGCAGTTTACTTTCTCCAATGGGGAGAAGCGTATTGGATTGCTAACGGATGTGGGAGAGGTGACTCCCCATATCGAGCGTCAACTCGACGGGTGTCATGCTCTGCTGCTGGAGTGCAATCATGATCGAGACCTTCTGGCACAGGGCTCCTACCCTCCCTCATTGAAACAGCGGGTCTCCGGGCGTCTGGGGCATCTGAATAACCACCAGGCGGGACAGTTGCTGGAGCAGATCGACACCTCCAACCTGCAGCATCTGGTGGTGATGCACTTGAGTCAGCAGAACAACTGTCGTGATCGGGCGGTTGCGGTGGTCTGTGATGCACTGCAGTGCGAAGCCGACTGGGTGGTGGTTGCGGATCAACAACAGGGATTTGAGTGGAGGGCAGTGGTATGAGTTTCGAATTTCAGATTGCACCGCTACCCGTACTTCGTTTTGGTGCAGGTACAGTCACAGAGGTTGGAGAGCGTGCGCTGGAGTGGGGGCGGCGAGTGCTTCTGGTAACCGGAGACCACTCATTCGATCAGTTGAATGAGCGCTTCCGGATTCTGGATGGCCTGACAGGTGCGGGGATACAACCTGCGGCACAAGTGCGGGTCTCAGGAGAGCCCTCCCCGCAGCAGGTGGATGAGATTGTTGCAGAGTTTTCCAGCCAACGAATTGAGGTGGTGATTGCAGTTGGTGGTGGCAGTGTGCTGGATGCTGCAAAGTGTGTCTCCGGGCTGCTGCCCAGTGATGATTCAGTGATGGAATATCTGGAAGGCGTGGGGAACGGCAAGCAGCATGATGGACGAGCTGTGCCGATGGTGGCTGTGCCGACCACGGCAGGTACCGGTTCCGAGGCAAGCATGAATGGTGTATTGGCTGATCGTGAGCAAGGTTTCAAGAAGTCCTTTCGCCATCCCGCACTGGTTCCACAATTGGCCATTGTCGACCCGGATCTACTGAGCACCTCTCCTCGATCTCTGATTGCAGCCAATGGTTGTGATGCGCTCAGTCAACTGCTGGAGTCCTATCTCTCCATCAAGGCCTCCCCGTTCACTGATGGATTGGCACTCTCAGCCATTGAGCAGATGGGGAAGGGGTTGATTCCGCTGTGGGAGTCAGGGGGGGGAGATGCGGAGGCACGCACTGCCGTGGCATACGGATCGATGATCTCTGGTATTACGTTGGCCAATGCGGGACTTGGGGCTGTACATGGGCTTGCGGGGCCGATCGGGGGGCTCTTCCCGATTCCACATGGTGTGGTTTGCGGCACGCTGTTGGGGGAGGCCAATCGCATCAATATTGAAGCGTTGCAGACGCGAATCCCCGGTTCGGAAGCGTTGCAGAAATACGGTATGATTGGCGAGAAGTTGGGGTTCTATCTGCCCGAAACCCCTGTGCCAGAACGGATGGAACGGCTCACCAGTGGGTTGACGGGGTGGGTTGAGAAGATGGAGATTCCACGTCTCGGAACATTTGGAATCGGGAGGGCGGATATCCCCGGAATTCTCTCCCTCTCGGATCAGAAAGCCAACCCGGTCACACTGACAGAGAGTGAATTTCGAGGAATTGTTGAGAACAGAATATAACCGGAGTAACCAACCATGCACACCACAATTGTCCACGTCTATGTAAAGCCTGATTCCGTGGATGCGTTTATCGCAGCAAGCCGGAAGAATCATGAAGCCTCCATACAGGAGCCGGAGAATCGCCGCTTTGATGTATTGCAAGATGCGGCAGATCCAACCAGGTTTATCCTCTATGAAGCCTATGTAACGGAAGAGGGTGCAGCTGCGCACAAAGAGACGAGTCACTATCTGGAGTGGCGTGAAACGGTAGCAGAGATGATGGCCAAGCCGCGAGAGGGGATCGCTCACAACGGCCTCTTTCCGGCTGCTTGAAACATCAACAATATTGTTTAAGGAGGGAGAACAGTGAAAATAGCAACATCCTACTCAACACAGAGTGACACTGCAGCAGCGGTCACGGAGAGTTATGAACAGCTGGTGACAGATCTGGGACATGCTCCCAGTCTGTTGATGGCCTACTTCTCAGACCCTTTTGACAGTGCGGAGATCAGCCGCCTGCTGGCTGAAAAAGCGGGAAGTGAGTGCCAGATCCATGGAGCCACCTCCTGCCTGGGGGCAATGACGGGTGCGGGATTCCACAGTGCGGAGGGTGTGGGGATCAGCCTCTGGGGAATCGATGACCCTGAGGGGAGTTATGGAACCGGTGCAGCGGTGATTGGAGAGGATCCAGAGGCTGCTGCTGTGGAGGCGCTGGAGCAGGCACTGGATCACTCGCGCCGTATCGGTGAAGTGCCTACGCTGGTCTGGCTCAATGGTGCGCCGGGTCATGAAGAGGCGCTGATTGCTGGCATTGAATCGATTCTGGGGCCGGATGTCCCGGTTGCTGGCGGCAGTAGTGGTGATAATACGGTAAGTGGTAACTGGGCGCAGATCGCCAATGGGGCACAGTGGAGTGATGCGGTTGTAATCACGGTACTGTATCCCTCGACACAGATCTCCTACGCCTTCCACAGTGGTTATGACCCCACTTCGACTACCGGAGTGGTGACCCGCTGTGAAGGGCGCACCCTGTATGAGATTGATGGACGCCCAGCTGCCGAGGTCTACAATGAGTGGACAGAGGGTGCTGTTTCCGAGGTGTTGCCACAGGGGGGGAATGTGTTGGCGTTGACAACACTTTTCCCGATCGGACGTGTTGCCGGTGAAGTGGCAGGGTTGCCCTATTACAAGCTCTCCCATCCAGATAGCGTGACAGAGGATGGTGGTTTGACCCTGTTCTCAAATATCGAAGAGGGGGAAACCTTGACCCTGATGCAGGGTACGGTCGAGAGTCTGGTTAGTCGTGCCGGGCGGGTAACCGATGCAGCGGTAGAGGCAGGGGATTTCTCTCCCGATCAGCTGGTTGGTGGACTCGCCATCTACTGTGCAGGTTGCATGTTGACGGTGCAGCCGAAGATGAATGAGGTGGCGGGCTATATTCGAACTGCACTGAATGAGAAACCCTTTGTCGGTGTCTTCACCTTTGGTGAACAGGGCTGCTTTGTGGCCAATGACAATGCGCATGGTAACCTGATGATCTCGATTGTCGCCTTCAGTAACCAGTCTGCTTGATTTATACAGCGACTTCTGACCCATGAATACGGTTGATAATGAGGTTGTTCGAGAGGCATTGATCAACCTCGATCGATCAAGGGAGAAGGAGCGAGCACTCAGAGAGCAGGCCAATAATCTGCTGGAGGGGCTGGAGATTATCACTAGTGCCACCGGTACAGAGGATATGCTGGGTCGCCTGTTGAAAATGGTGACCGACCAGCTGGAGTGTGAAGATGCATTCATTCTCTCTCCGTTTGAAGAGGAGGATGGAGAGAAGGCACTCAGCTGTATCGGTGCCACAGACCCACTCTATATGGGGCGACGCTGGTTGTGTGGCAAGACCTTTCAGCGGGTGCTGGAGGGGCACCCTGTGATGCTTTTCAGTGTGGCAAGAGTGGAGGAGTGGCAGGCACAGGAGTCTTCGATTCAGCAGCGCAGTGGTTCGGTACTGCTAATCTCCTTCCCGGCTGCAGATCGGCAGAAACTACTCTGCTGTGTCAGCCGTAAACCGGCCTACTTTAAAAAGACCCATATGACCCTGATGCAACGTTTGATGCCGATTGCCTCTCATGCGCTGCATACGCTCTATATCAATGAGCAGCTGCAGCGTGAAATCGATGAGCGTAACCGTCTGGAGCAATATGCATCATTTCAGGCAGGTATTGCGGAGATGAGTGCCTCTGTGCTGCATAATATCGGAAATACGGTGACGGGAGCCCAGGGGAATCTGTTGAAAATCGAGCACCACCGCAAAAGCCTGTTCAGCCTGGTGAAGGTTTTTGATGTAGCCTCGACGTGGTTGGAGGCAGACATAATTGATGATGACAAGATCAGGAAAACCAGAAGTATTCTTGAAAAAGCAGGTATGTTGCTGAGTGATATTTTGGGAGATGGTGGGGGGATGCAGCAGTCTCTGGATGCAATAGACCGCTCTACCCACCATGTCTCTGAAATTATCCAGATGCAGCGAGGGGTCTCACGTCCTGTGCTGACAGCCACCCATTTTGTTATACAGCAGATGGTGGATGACACTGTGGGTATGATTCAGGAGAGCATAGAGAAGCGTGCCATTACCGTTGAGGTGGAGATCCCGCAATCGCTGGAGTCGCTCTATCTGCCCAGAAATCCGATGATTCAGATGTTGCTGAATCTGATCAAAAACAGTGTAGAGAGTATTGAAGAGCGAAAGTTTGATGAGCCCGATCTGTCAGGCAAGATTGCAATTCGTCTGACTCCGGATGGAGAGCGGGTAGAGTGGGTGGTGGAGGATAACGGGATTGGTGTTGCGCCGGAGCGTTTGACGGAGATCTTCAGATTCGGAAAGAGCAGTAAACAGCAGGGTAGTGGTTTTGGACTGCATTCGGTGGCTAATTTTGTGAGGAGTGTTCAGGGGAGTCTGCATATGGAGAGTGAAGGGGTCAATTGTGGTGCCCGCATGGTGATTGATCTGCCCCAACAGATGGATGAGAAGGAGTGTGGTGGCTAGATGGGTGTTCTCATGAAATTATTTAAAAGGTACAGGGTATGACGGAGTGTAACAAGAGGGTATTGATTGTTGATGATGACAGTAGTGTGCTGCGTCTTTACAGTCAGTTGTTGGGTATTGAGCAAGCAGGGGGGCAGGAGAGTGATATCCTCTCGGATTTGATGACACTGGTCGATGAGGAGGTGACGGAGCAGAGTAGATCCGATCAGTGTGATGTGGTTATGGTGAGTCAGGGGGATGCCGCTGTTGTCGAGGTTCGTTCGGCACTGGAGGCCGATAATCCGTTCCAGCTGCTCTTCCTGGATATGCGGCTGCCACCCGGCATGGATGGCAAGGAGACTGCATTGCAGATTCGGGCGCTGCAGCCACAACTGCCGATCGTATTTGTGACCGCATTCTCGGACCACTCCGAGAAAGAGCTGATGGATGCACTTCCGTCTGCTCCGGTCTACTTCAACTACAAACCTTTTGCTCGCACTGAACTGGAAGCTGCAATTCAGAAATTTGCGCTTTAGAGGAGTGTTGGAGTACCAGTGTTGAGAAATTGCCTCGAACAGGGATAATGGCGCCGGTCTTGAGAAAGAGCAGCCCGAAAATTGCATAGAAGCAAAGGATAGATGGATATGTTGATCATTGAAGGTGGCCCGGCACTCTCCCGGTTTCGTGTCGAGAAGGTAAAACGCCAACTCACGCAGTCGGTACCCGGAGTACAAGGGGTCACCACCCAGTGGCTCCATTTTGTCGATCTCTCCCGCACCTTGAGTGATGAGCAGCATGCAGTGCTGAATCGACTGTTGGAGTATGGGCCAGCGCACAGCGCGACGCAGGTAAATGGCAGGCAGTGGGTGGTGGTGCCGCGTTTGGGTACCATCTCTCCCTGGTCTACCAAGGCGACCGATATCGCCAATAACTGTGGACTGGATGCGGTACACCGTATCGAGCGGGGTATCTGCTGGGGCGTTGAACTGGAGAATGAACTGGATGCAGAGAGTGAAGCCAAACTACTCTCTCTGATCCATGACCGCATGACCGAAGCGGTGCTGGAGTCGACAGAGGAGGCCGAGGCGCTCTTCACTACAACTGAACCGGCACCACTCACCAGTGTGGATGTTCTGAGCGGTGGACGTGCTGCGCTGGAGCAGGCCAATGTTGAATTGGGACTGGCGCTGGCAGAGGATGAGATTGATTATCTGGTCGAGAACTTCAAGGCGATGGGGCGCAACCCCAATGATGTCGAGCTGATGATGTTTGCCCAGGCCAACTCCGAGCACTGCCGCCACAAGATCTTCAATGCTGATTGGATCATCGATGGGCAGTCGCGTGAAGAGACCCTGTTCGGAATGATTCGCGCCACCCACCAGAACAATAGTGAAGGGGTGCTCTCCGCCTACAAGGACAATGCGGCGGTTATCGCCGGTTTTGAGGGAGAACGCTTCTTTCCGCAGGCTGGACGGTACCAAGGACAGCAGGAGGCGATCGATATCGTCTACAAGGCGGAGACCCACAACCATCCTACAGCGATTTCCCCATTCCCCGGTGCGGCGACCGGTGCTGGTGGTGAGATCCGTGATGGTGGCGCCACCGGACGTGGAGCTAAACCCAAGGCAGGGCTGGCCGGTTACTCCGTCTCCAACCTGAGAATTCCTGGTGCCGAGCAGCCGTGGGAAACCGATCATGGTAAACCCTCCCGCATTGTCACTGCACTCGATATCATGCTGGAGGCACCGATTGGTGCTGCCGCCTTCAATAACGAATTTGGCCGCCCCGCCATCCACGGCTACTTCCGTACCTTTGAGGAGAAGGTACCCGGCCCAGAGGGTGAAGAGGTGCGCGGTTACCACAAGCCGATCATGCTCTCCGGTGGCATGGGTAATATCCGTCGTGACGATGTGGAGAAGAACGAGATTCCGTCCGGTACCCAGATTGTAGTGTTGGGTGGACCCTCGATGTTGATTGGTCTGGGTGGCGGTGCCGCCTCCTCAATGACCAGCGGCAAGAGCTCCGAGAATCTCGATTTTGCCTCGGTACAGCGCGGCAACCCGGAGATGGAGCGCCGTTGTCAGGAGGTGATCGATCGCTGCTGGCAGCTGGGAGCAGAGAACCCGATCGTCTCCATTCACGATGTCGGTGCAGGTGGTCTCTCCAATGCAGTACCGGAGATCGTCAACGACTGTGGCCGAGGCGGTAACTTCGAGCTGCGTACGGTGCCCAATGATGAACCGGGGATGTCACCGTTGGAGATCTGGTGTAACGAGGCGCAGGAGCGCTATATCCTCGCCATCTCTGCAGAACGGATCGAGGAGTTCAAGGCACTGTGTGAGCGTGAGCGCTGCCCCTATGCGGTGATCGGTGAGGCGACACAGGAGCAGCGATTGATTCTGGGAGATGGTCACTTCGATAACAGCCCAATTGATCTACCGATGGATGTCCTCTTCGGCAAACCACCCAAGATGCTGCGGGATGTGAA
>CAYQFH010000090.1:0-10665 GCA_964416755.1 uncultured Piscirickettsiaceae bacterium
TGGAGCGGTTGGCAGAGTCGACACCGGATCTGCTGCTGCTCGACTGGATGTTGCCTGATCTGGATGGGATTGAGGTGTTGAGAAAAGTACGCAGCCGTAAACATCTGAGTGATCTACCGGTGATTATGTTGACCGCCAAGGCGGAAGAGATGGACAAGGTGAAGGGGCTGGATGTTGGGGCAGATGACTACATGACCAAACCGGTCTCGCTCAAGGAGCTGGATGCCAGGATTCGCTCACTGCTGCGCCGTTCTCATGGGTTGAGCGATGAAGGGATACTCAAGGTGGGAACGATTGAGGTGAACCCGTCACAACATCAGATTTCGGTTGAGGGTCAGCCAATCTCGGCCTCCTTGACGGAGTTCCGTCTGCTCTACTTCCTGATGAAGCGCAGAGGACAGGTCTTCAGCCGTTCACAACTGCTGGACGGGGTTTGGGGAGAGAGCGTGGTGGTGGATGAGCGTACCGTGGATGTCCATATCCTGCGGCTGCGAAAACTGCTCAAACCTTCGGGTTGTGATGCTTTGGTGGAGACGGTACGTGGGGTTGGATACCGTTTTTCACAAGACGGGGAATAGTGTTTAATAGTCGACATGAGAGAGTCGATACTCCAACTCGAATCCACACGCATCGCTCTGGTGCTGTTTGTGACCCTGCTCGGTGGTCTGTTGACCGATGCCTGGTTGGTTTCACTGCTGTTAGCACTGCTTGTCTATATCGGCTGGTCTCTGTACAAGTTGCAGCAATTTTATGATTGGTTGGAGGGTGGTTCGAAGGCGAGTCAGGTGCCGGACTGTGATGGAGCCTGGGAGCGCATCAGCTACCAGATCCAGCGTCAGCAGAAGAAGAGTCAGGAACGCAAAAAACGGATGTCGACCCTGCTCAAGCGTATGCAGCGCATCATCAAGGGTCTTCCTTATGCGACTGTGGTGTTGAATGGTAACAGTGAGATTGACTGGGCCAACAGACGTTCAACCCAGCTGCTGGGTATCGAGGTGGGACGAGATCGTGGCCAGCGCATCGATAACCTGGTGCGGGTACCGAAATTGCACAAGGCGCTGGAGAAAGGGAAGGATCGAGAGATCGAGATCGACTCACCCAAAGATCAAAAGACCAAGTTGGCGCTGCAACTGCTGACCATCCATACCGATCTGAAACTGCTGATTGCGCGCGATATCAGTGAACGGGTGCATCTGAGTGAGATGCGCAAAAGTTTTATCTCCAATGCCTCTCATGAACTGCGTACACCACTGACGGTGATCTCCGGTTATCTGGAGATGTTGGGGCAGAGTGATGATCTCCCTGAATCACTGTCTCGTGTGGTGGAGTCCTCGGAAGAGCAGTCCAATCGCATGCGCAACATCATTGAGGATCTGCTGGCGCTCTCACGTCTGGAGAGTAGTGAACTGTCGGAGGATGCGATTCAGCCACTCGATATTGGAGAGGTGGTGGAGCAGCTCTGCAGAGATCAGTTGACACTATTTGACCAGGGGGAGCAGATCGAGAAAAAGATCGATAATGGTATTGCATTGCTGGGTGTGGAGACTGAAATCGTCAGCCTCTGTTCCAATCTGATCAACAATGCGATTCGCTACAACCCGGAAGGGACACGCATTGAGGTCTCCTGGCAACGAGACAGTGGAGGCGGTGCCTGTCTCACCGTAAGAGACCATGGTGAGGGGATTGCCGAGCGCCATCTGGCTCACCTGACAGAGCGCTTTTACCGGGTGGATCAAGGGCGTTCCAGAGAGCAGGGGGGCACCGGATTGGGGCTGGCGATTGTGCTCCATATTGTTCAGCGTCATGGTGGGCAGTTGGAGGTGGAGAGTCAGGTCGGGATTGGGAGTACCTTTCGTGCCTGTTTCCCGGCAGTGCAGATTCAGGATATGCATTAGATCTGCTTGAGAGAATGTGGATTCACACCTGTTGAATTCAAAATTTGGTGCTTGCGTATAGAATTCTTGGGGTAACTGGTTTTATACAGGAGGGCAGAAAGATGGATAGAGCAGGATTTGTCGTATTGCTATGTACTGCACTGATATCAAGCGCGTATGCAACGAGCATGAACGGTTTTGATCTTGGTAATAGTGAAATTGCTGTAGAGAAGATCTATCGTGGAGGGCCGGATCGAGATGGCATTCCCTCGATTGATCACCCCCGTTTTCTGTCATTTGCTGAAGTGGATGGAGAGATTGATGCGGATGATCCCGTGCTGGGGGTGATACTGAATGGAGTCAGTCGTGCCTATCCGGTGGCAATTCTGAATTGGCATGAGATTGTAAATGACCGGATTGGGAATGTATCAATTGCAGTCACTTACTGCCCTTTATGCGGTTCTGGTGTGGTGTTTCAGAGTGAAAATGGCATGAAACAGCGTAGTTTTGGTGTATCCGGATTGCTATACAATAGTGACATGCTACTTTATGATCGGGAGACAGAGTCGCTCTGGTCGCAGCTTTTAGGGCGGGCAATCAGCGGTACCCAAAGAGGGACTGTGTTACAACAGATTCCGGTGTTGCATACTGACTGGAGGCACTGGAAAGCACTGCACCCGGAAACCATGTTGCTCTCCAGAGAGACCGGTTTTTCCAGAGACTATGATCGTGACCCCTATGCGGGTTATACCGATCAGCAAGGTACCTATTTCCCGGTAGAGCACCTTGATCGTCGTTACCATCCCAAGGAACGTGTATTGGGCGTGGAGATTGATGGACAGTTCAAGGGGTATCCCTATTCCGAGTTGTCTCAAGGTGCATCCTCTTTCCCGGATAAAGTGGGCGGAAAGTCGATCCGGATTCATTATGATTCAGCGAGTGGAACGGCATGGGCAACAGCGATGGATGGCACACCACTGTCTACGATCTCCAGTTTCTGGTTTGCATGGATGGCTTTCCATCCTCAGAGTGCGACCTATCGCCACACCGACTGAATGATAGAAATCTCCATATAAACAAGGTATTATATTGTTTCTGTCTAATAAATGCAGGGAACTGGGTATCAATACCAAGAAAATCGTTATCACCTATGGAACATTTGATATGTTCCATCAGGGGCATCTAAGACTGTTGGAACGCGCGAAAGCACTGGGCACTTATCTGATTGTAGGGGTGACCGATGAGAATTATGACCGTTCTCGTGGCAAGCTGAATGTGATTGAGAACACGCAAACGCGTGTTGCCGCAATCGAGTCCCTGGACTTTGTTGACAAGGTCATCATCGAGAAGCACAAGAAGCAGAAAGCGGAAGACATGGTGAAATACAGTGTCGATATTTTCGCAATCGGAGATGATTGGGTCGGCACCTTTGACTATCTCAATGAGTACACCCAGGTGGAGTATCTGCCCCGTACCAAGGGGATCTCCAGCACCTCGTTGAGAAAAGAGCACTTTGACAAGATTCAGTTGGGCATCGTCGGGCTGGGGCGAGATACCCGAGCCTTTATCGATGAGTCGGAGCATGTCCCCAACCTGAAGATCAACCGTATCTATTCCCCCGATCTTCCTGCGCTGAAGAAATTGACTCAGAACAGTAGAAGAATCAAATATGGTCATGATAATTATGATGATTTTCTCGATACAGATATCGTGGCAATCTATATCGATACCGCACTGGAGCAGCACTATCCGCTGATCAAGCAGGCGCTGCTGGCCGGAAAGCATGTCCTCTGTGAAAGCCCGCTGGCATTGCACAAAAGTGAGTTGATCGAGCTGCTCTCGATTGCCAAACGGGAAAAGGTACTGCTGCTCTCTGCACTGAAGACCGCCTTCCTCCCCGCCTTCAACCAGCTGCTGACCGAGCTGAAGAAGGGGATCATCGGGGATATCAAGGAGGTACGGGCTACACGCACCTCGCTCTACAAGGAGAAGGACTACCCGGACACCTTCATGGCCCAGGGGGCGACCAATATTCTCTCCTCCTACCCCTCTCTGCTGGTCAATAAAATACTCGGGGAGAGCAAGGACATTACCTTCTTCGACCAGGGGGTGGAGGGGTATGACGTCTCCAATCTGATCATCAGCAAGCACAAGGGTGGTGCAATCGGCATCTCCAACGTTGCCACCGGGATCAAGTCAGAGGGGGATGCGGTCATTTCTGGCACCAAGGGGTATGTCTATATCCCGTCGCCCTGGTGGCTGACCCGCAAGTTCCATCTCCGTTTCGAGGATGAGAACAAGAGCCAGACCTTCAGTTATGAGTTTGAGGGGTGCGGTCTGCGCTACATGATTGCCGAGTTTGCCTCCCTGATTCAGCGAGGAATCCGAAAATCCTCGATGTTGAAACCTCAAGACATGATCAGTATCAATCGTGTGCTATTGGAATATAACGAGAGAAAGTTCAAAGAGCTGAAGAGTGCCAAACATGATTTATGAGGACTATGCCATCTTCACCCCTGGGCCGGTAAAGATGTCGGAAGAGATTCTGCAGATTGGCGCCAAACAGACCCCCTATTTCAGAAATAGTGAATTCTCCAAGGTGACCATTAATTGTGAAGAGAAGCTGTTGGAGATGGTCAATGCACCGGAAGGCTCCAAAGCACTGTTTCTGACTGCATCCGGTACCGCAGGGATGGAAGCAGCGGTGATGAATCTGCTGAACCGGAACGACCATGCACTGGTGGTCAATGGTGGCGGCTTTGGCGCACGCTTCGTCGATATCTGCGCCACCCATGGGGTGCCACATACCGACTTCAAGGTGGTCGGCACCAATCTCTCCGATATCGATAGTCTGGCTCCAGAAGGGGATTACAGTGCGCTGGTGGTGAATGGGCATGAGACCTCGATCGGTCTGCTCTATGATCTTGATTCGATGGGTGAGTATGCGGTCAAGTACGACCTGCTGTTTGTTGTGGATGCCATCTCGATGATGGTGACTGATCCGCTCGATATGCAGCAATCAAACATCGATGTGATCATTGCCAGTTCACAAAAGGGGCTGGCGCTGCCACCGGGACTGAGCATGGTGATCCTCTCGCCCAAGGCGCAACAAGTGCTTAACGATATTGATTCCCTCTACTTCAACTTCAAGGACTATCTGTCCAATGGCGAGCGGGGTCAGACCCCCTACACTCCGGCAGTCACCATCATGCTGCAGTTGGAGGCGCGGTTGAATCAGATCCAAAGCCGTGGTGGGGTTGCACAGAGCATCGCCCATGCCAAAGAGGTGGCGGAGTACTTCCGGGCCAGTATCGAGCCGCTGCCGATCAAGATCTTCACACCCTACATGCCCAATGCGATGACCGCCCTCAGCCCCACTGATGGCAAATCGGCAATGGATATCGTCAACGATATGGAGGCGCAGTACAAGGTGATGGTCTGTCCCAATGGCGGTGCAGAGCGGGATACCGTTTTCCGGGTCTCGCATATGGGGGAAGTGACCAAAGCGTACACCGATTTGCTGATTGATTCCCTGTACGACTACTACGGGTTGACACGTCCCTGATGATTGATCCCGGTACTTTACGTAAGGCGCAATTGATCATGTTTGACATGCTGGTCGAGTTTGACTCGCTCTGTAAAAAACACCAGCTACAGTACTGGCTTGACTCTGGTAGTCTGCTGGGGGCGGTTCGTCATCAGGGCTTTATTCCGTGGGATGATGATATCGACCTCTCCATGCCGCTGGAGGATTACCAGCAGTTCCTCTCCATTGTTGAGGGGGAGTTGCCGGATCAGATTTTTGTACAGAACCGGCAGACCGATCCACATTTCAAATTGGACTACACTAAGCTGCGCTCCAACCGGGCAAGCATTGTCGAGTTCCATGAGAAGGGGAGGCAGATCGATTACCACCAGGGGGTGTTTGTCGATATCTACCCGATGTTGGCAATTGAGAACAGTGCCGAAAACAAGAGCATCTATGATGAAGTGTTGGCCGATATACGGGCCGTCTCTGCAATTTGCCTGAACACACCCGATGGAAAAGATGACCCGGTAAAAAGGGCCTCACTAGTCGCTGCTTTAAGGCAGAAACACCGTGGCTGGGATGAGGCTCAATCCAAGGTAATTTATGACGGTGAGATGCCGGATGTGGCTGCCTGGTTTGATCTGGATGCAGTCTTTCCATTGGCCACGATGGAGTTTGAAGGGTTACACTTTTCTGTTCCCAATGACCCCAGCCACTACCTGGATGCGATCTACAGCTTTGACTATAGAATGCTTCCACCAGAGCATTTGCGCAAGGTTCATGCGCACAGTATCACGTTAGCTCAGTGAGATAAATTTATCGGAGACGATATATTGCTGCCATTAACTCTATTGGCGCATGACTCGGCAGAGTTCAGACTTGTGATATGAACTATTTCAAAATGTTTATGTTAAGGTTTGTTCTGTCTGCTTTGTCATTGGGGTATTAAGGGGGGTGTATGCGTTTTCTATTTCTACTTGCAGGGCTGTTCCTGATCGCATCAGCATCGGCTGTTGAAGTGGTGCATCTTACCTATGAACCGGTACACAATCCTCCACAGGCCTTGGGGGCAACCACAACCATCAACTGGAAGAAGCCGGGACTGACACTGGAGATTCTCAAGCGTGTGGAAGAACGTCTTGATGTCCGTTTTGAATTCAAGCGTCTGCCATGGAAACGTGGCCTCTACATGATAGAGCACAACCAGATGGACGGGATCTTCCATGCCAGCTACAAACCAGCCCGTGAGAAGATTGGGGTCTACCCGAAGCAGGATGGTGCAGTTGACCCTGGGCGCTCAATTTTTTATCAGTCGTATGTGCTCTATAAGCGTGCCGATTCAATAGTCGATTATGATGGTAAGGCGATTCAGGGTGTAGAGGGTGCTGTTGGCGCAGTTTCAGGCTACTCCGTTGTCAAGAAGCTGAAAAAGATGGGACATACCGTTCTGGAGACCTCTACTTTGAAGGGCAATTTCAACAAGCTGGCTACCGGAAAAATCGATGCCTTTGCCGGACTTGAGAATATGTCGGATGACTTTCTCCAGCGCAATAGCCATGCATTCCAGAATATCACCAAGGTGGAGACAAAGATTTCAAATAAACCGTACTATCTGCTTTTCTCACACGATTTCGTGAAGCGTAAACCGGAGTTGACTCAACAGATCTGGAACATGATTGCCGAGATCAAAGCTAGCGAAGCGTTCAGACAGTTGGTCTATAACTACTGATCAACCACAGCGTTGGAGATGAGTTATACCCCCAGGCAGAAGATCGCGGATCAACTCTTTTTCAGGGTTCTGTCGATCTATTTGATGATCCTTATGGCGGTCATATTGCTGCTCTCGGTAATTGCACTTGATAATGAACGAGAGAAGGTGGAGGGGGAGCTGTTGCTGCTTGGAGAAAAGATCTCTGCCGAACTCTCTGCTCCACTCTGGTTTTTTGATGAGGAGAAGATCCAAAGCCAGATCGAACCGCTTGAGGAGAATAGCGTCATTTCAGCGCTGGAGCTATATGACCAACAACAGGAGAACCGTCTTGTAGCAACAGAGATCCGCTCTGGTTGGTGGCAATTTTCCACAACCTTCAAGGTTATCTATGAGCATGATGCGGGGGTTGAGCCGGTTGGAGTGCTCGTACTCTATAGCAATGCTGCTGTTCTGTTCGAGCGAATTCGGGTGCAGTTGATAGTGATGGCATCAGGAATGGTGTTGATGTTGATCACCCTCTGGTTGACCTTGCGAGTCGTGGGTAACCGCCTCTTGAGCCGACCACTGCAACAACTTGGGGATTTCTACCACAAGATGGAATTTGCTGTGGTGGATGGTCTGGAAAGACCTGAATGGGCCGATAACGATAATGAGCTGACGCTGTTGGCGCAAGAGAGCGACCAGATGATCCACCGTCTGGGCAGATCAAAACAGGAGCTGCTGCTCGCAAAAGATGAAGCAGAACGTTCCAGACTCTCATTTCAAAATCTTCTCGGCAATCTGCAGGGGATGGTTTATCGCTGTTTCAATGATCGAGAGTGGACGATGGAGTTTATCAGCGATGGCTCTTATGAGCTGACGGGCTATCACAGTGATGAGATTGTCGGTAACCGGGTTATCAGTTATAACGAAATTATCCATCAGGATGAGCGGGAGAGAATATGGGATGAGGTTCAAACTGCATTGGAGAACCGGGAACGGTTCCAAATCACTTATCGTATCAAGAAGCGTGGTGGAGAAGAGCGAGTGGTTTTGGAAAATGGTGTTGGTGTCTACTCCGGGGATGGTGAACTCATTGCGATTGAGGGCTTTGTGACCGACATTACTGCTCAGAGATTGAATGAGAAGAAGCTTGAAGAGTATAGCGGTACATTAGAGAAGAGAATTGATGAACGCACTCAGGAGCTGATAAAGGCGAATCAGTCAAAGGATGAGTTTCTGGCCTCAATGAGCCATGAGTTGCGCACACCACTCACCTCAATTATTGGAAATACCGGTCTTCTCCTTGATGCCGGAAAGTGCGGTGGAAAAGCATGCCCGCAACCAGATGCAGAACGGATTCTTCAAGCCATTCAGAATGCAGGGAGTAATCAACTGGCCCTGGTCAATGACATTCTGGATATGTCCAAAATCGAAAGTGGAAAGTTCACCATTGATCAGGTGCCATATGATCTTTCCATCATGCTGGATGAGCTGGCACAGATGTTCTCTGTCCGTGCTGAAGATGCAGGAGTCCGTTTTGTGGTGGATCAGAAGCATCGTGAGCAGCAGATGCTGATGGGGGATGCGCAGCGTATCTCTCAGATATTGATCAACCTTATTGGTAATGCCATCAAGTTCACTGAGCAGGGAGAGGTGCAGTTGACGGTTTGGATGGATGCGGAAAAACTGTTTTTCCGGGTCAAAGATACCGGTATAGGAATGGCAGCGGTGATGGTTGATAAGCTGTTTCAGCGTTTTCATCAGGCGGATGGCTCAATATCGAGGCGTTTTGGTGGCAGTGGCCTCGGGCTCTATATTTCACAGAATTTGGCTGATCTGATGGGGGGATATATCGAAGTGTCCAGTGAAGAGGGGATTGGCTCCAGCTTCCAACTGGTACTTCCCTATCAACCCACCGATACACGGGTTATCCAAAGTCAGACGGAGGGGAAAGTTTCAATACTGGATGAGAAATTGAGCGGAAAGGTGTTGATTGCGGAGGACACACCGGAGTTGCAGTTGCTGGAAAAACGCATTCTGGAGTCTCTTGGATTGACCGTGACTATTGCCGCAGATGGCAAGCAGGCGGTGGAGCAGGTCAACAGGCACCACTTCGATGTCGTACTGATGGATATGCAGATGCCGGTGATGGATGGTATTGAGGCAACTCGAATCCTGCGTGAGCAGGGTTATACTCTCCCGGTCATTGCGCTGACTGCCAATGTGATGCAGAAGCATCGGGAAGCATTCTATGGGGCGGGATGTGATGGGTTTATTGGCAAACCGATCGATAAAGGTGAGCTTCGAAAGTTGTTGAAAAAATACCTCCGTAATCAGGAACCGGAGAGGGAATTTGGAGTTGCTGAAGAGGTTGATGATGAACTGATGGCCATATTTAACGAGAGTGCTGCCAACTACATTGAAGCACTCAAATCAGCAATGGAGAGTAAGGATTGGGATGCGTTACGCAAGACTGCTCATACTGTAAAAGGGAGTGCTGCTTCGTTTGGTTTTGGTGGAATCTCAAAGAGAGCGGAGGGGGTTCAGTTTGCCATTGATGAGGAAAACTTCGAACAGATTTCTGATCGGGTGATGGATTTGTTGGCTGATCTACAGAGCATCGTGCAGTGATCTTCGCAGCCAGAGCAGAGCGTTGATGAGTCGCTTGAACCTCAAAAACTGGTCGGTCAGTACCCAGGCCCTCTGGGTCATGCTGGCTGTCAGCCTGTTGCTGATCTGGTTTGAAGCGAGTCAGATCTCTGAATCGATGAAGCAGAATCAGGTTGCCCAACTTCAAGAGGAGATCGACAAGAGAACACGGTTGTTTTCATCGACTCTGCTTGATGCGCTATTGAGTGAAGACGTTCCGGTATTGGAGACGGCCAGGGCAGGGTTGAGCAAGATCCATCCAAATCTGGTTGGTATTGAGATCTGCAACAGTCGTTATGAGACGTTGTTGCAGTGGGGGAGCGATGTACCGAATTGTCAGGAGGAGATAGGTGAGATAGGGTGGGGAGACAAGGTCACACTGACCTCTTTTGAAGAGGTGTACTTTGAAGGGGAGAATTTTGGCTATATCGCACTTCGATGGGATCTCAAAGAGCGTTTTATACAGCTGCAGCAGGAGGTAGGCCAATTTCTGAAAAGCATGGTGCTCGCTTCAACCGTTCAAATCCTGATCCTGTTTGCCCTGGTCAGGATTCTGGTGGTCAATCCGATCAAAAAGGTCGATCTTTTTCTAAGGAATGTTCAGTCTGGTAAAAAAGAGATTGGTTCGGGGGCCTACAACTCGCGAGAAATGTCCAATTTGAGCAGGGGGGTAATGGCATTACGGGATACCTTGTCAGTTGAAGCTGAATTGAAAGCGCAGCGTGAGAAGATGCTGGTGACACTGGAAGATCAGGTGGCTGAACGTACTCATGATCTGAAGGAGGCAAAACAGCAGGCGGAGTTGGCCGCGCAAAGCAGAAGTCAATTTCTGGCCAACATGAGCCATGAGATCCGCACCCCGATGAACGCCATTATCGGCATGTCGGGTCTAGCCCTACAGACCGAGCTGAGTAAAAAAC
>CAYQFH010000091.1:0-10501 GCA_964416755.1 uncultured Piscirickettsiaceae bacterium
GCATGGAAGAGCTGTATCCAGATGTAGTTGCCGTTGTCGGTGCGCGGCATACCGTAGGGGAAGCGGGCCTTGTCCTCCTGCAGGCGCTCTTTCTGGATCGCATCGACATTGAAGGGAGGATTGGCCATCACAAAGTCGAACTGTCCGGCGCATTTGTGAATGTCGTCGTAGTAGGAGTTGCCTTCACGGATATCCCCCTGCAGGCCGTGGACGGCGAGGTTCATCTTGGCGAGGCGCACGGTGTCGCCGGTCTTCTCCTGCCCGAAGCAGGAGAGTTCATCACTGGCAGCACCTCGTTGTTGTGGGTTGTGCTCTTCAACAAAGGCGGCGCTCTGCACGAACATACCGCCGGAGCCACAGGCGGGGTCGAACACCTTGCCGTGGTAGGGCTCGATGATCTCGGCAATCAGCCGCACCAGCGGGCTGGGGGTGAAGAATTCACCACCACCCTGCCCTTCGGCACGGGCAAACTGAGTGAGGAAGTATTCGTAGATGCGGCCAAAGACATCGGAGCCGATATCGAAGCGGATGTTGGCGAAGTTCTTCAGCAGGCTGGCGAGGATGTCATTGTCGAAGCGGGTGTAGGTTTTAGGCAGGGCATCCTTGATCGCCTCGTTCTCCGCCTCCAGCGCCTTCATCGCATCGTTGATCGCCTTGCCGAGATCCTCCCCCTCCGGCAGTTTGAGCAGATTGGAGAAAAGGGTATCCTGCGGGACATACATCGCCCCTTCGGCCTGGATGGCGGTCTTGAGGTCGTTATTGCCACGGCGACGGCGGGAGGATTGTTTGGCCGCCATCCGCTCCTTCGCCAGCTCGTAGCGGTATTCGGCATAGCGCAGGAAGATCAACCCCAGTACCGGACGGGAGTACTCCTGTGAGGTGAGGCCGGTATTGGCGCGCAGCAGGTCGGCGGCCTCCCAGAGGCGCCTTTCCAGCTCTTGTATGTTTTTGAATTCTGACATCCCTGCTCCTCAGCGTATGCGGTGGTTCATTAATCCGCTGACTGGAACCATTTTACCTTTGATCCAGTGGTTACTTTGGTGAATTCCTTTCACCTCCATCTATCGGAATGGTATCAATGCAGGGGGCCGTGAGGCATTTATTTCATGCTTGTAACAATTGGAGAAGAGAAGATAAAAATACCCCTTTCAGTCTCCTGGAAGGGGTATTTTTTCTATTGATTGCTTTGGCTTAGAGTTAGCGCCAATACTGCTGGGGAGGCATCATTTGCGGCATCGCAGGTGCGAATGGCATTGCCCCTCCGGTGGGTCCCATCATCTGAGGGGGGTAGGGATAGGGTGCATAACCATAAGGTACTGCCGGTGCAGCTGGCACTGCAGGCGCTACTGGACCACTGTTGGGATAGGCAGGACCATAATAGGGGCGGTAGTAGTTATCACCATATGCACGCGCCTCGGAACGGGCCTTTGCACTGGAGCGATTTTTGCTCTTGGCATTGCCTTTTCCTTCACCGCTCGCCTTTCCCTTGAGCTTGGTATCCATATTGAGATCCCACTCTACATCGGTATTGAGATCACTGAAGGCATCTCCCATCCCCATGTTGTCCATCATGGAGTCCATTGCACCCCAACCGTGCTCTCCACCAAACGGACCACGTTTGTCATTGCTTCCCCATCCCATTGGAGCCATCGGATGATTGCTGCCATTGCCCCATCCATCCTTCATATCCCAATCTTGCGGATTCCAGAATGCTGAAGCTGTAGATGAGAGCACTACAGAGGCAACCAGTGTTGCGGTCACTGCCGCAGTTTTTACCATCTTGTTCATTAAAATTGCTCCAAATTAATATTCAATAAATTGTTTGAATTATATCCAGTTTCACCCATTGGATCAACCCCAATAAAAAAGGCTGATTCACCACTGCAACCAGCCTTTTATGCAATCAATCCAAAGCTCGGTCAGAGGTCACGCGTGATGGTAAAGGCACCGCGAAGATCACCCGGCTTGAAGCCTGTTGCCTGATCCATCGGATAGAGCTCGCGAATCTTTCTCAGCACATCAGGCGCAACCAGTTCACCATGACAGGTCATGCAGGGTTTACCTGCAGGAATCGCCTTCATGTAACGGAACTGTTTCTTGCTTCCGTTATCAACCACCTCATGGTAGTCCATCTTCATCAAATCCTCACCCGCAGCCTTGCGCGCCTCGAACTGCTGCAGCACCTTGATCTCCCAGGCATCGGCCTCATTCTTCGGATTGCGCAGACGCAAGCTGGTACGGGCAATCTCATACCCCACACTGTGCGAGACTCCTTGTGTCAGAGGTTGCGCATTGATGTTGCAGGCGGCTATCGCCTGAGTCGGACCTCCAGCCTTCATTGCAGAAACCAGTGTGCCACTCAACGCCTTGAATAGCTGTTTGACCGCGCCTCTACTCTCATTGACCAGTTGCTCGGTATCTGCAGCCATCGTTCCCCAGGAAGCCACCACCATCGAACATGCCACAATTGTTGAAATACTCTTTTTCATATTGGATAGATTCCCCGTTATTTATGGTTTTACAACCGGATTCCCCTGTTTGATCCAGTGGGTAATCCCCCGCTTCACATTATAGACATTTTTCCAACCCAACTCCTTGACCAGTGCCTGAGCAAGGCGCCCTGTACGGTTACCGGTACGGCAGATAATAATCACCCGATCCTCCGGCTTGAAACGTTTGAGAAACTTCTCACTGAATTCAGGATGGAGACCACCACGTTTGGTAAAGGCGGTGATCATCTCCGAACCTTCTACAATACCGGTCTGCTTCCACTCTTCCGGACGACGAATATCAACCAGTGTCACATTCCCCTTCTGCAGCTCACTCTTCAGCCCTTCATTATCCAGATTGGTATAACTGAGGATATCAAGCAACTCTACATCAAACAGCAATGTAGAGTTGGCAGGAATCACCGATACCGCACGGCTACCATATCCCATCTCGGGTGGTACCACCAGCTTTCGCTGCTCACCACGCTTCATCCCGGCCACTCCCTGATCCCACCCCTTGATCACCTGCCCCGCCCCCAGGGTGAAGGTAAACGGTGTACCCCGGTCACGGCTGGAGTCAAACTTTGTTCCATCAGTCAATGTGCCGGTATAGTGCACAGAGACAATATCACCCACTTTGGCCCCCTCACCACTCCCCTCTTTGACGGTAGTGACCTCAAATCCTGCACTGGATACAGTAGCTACCCCCAGCATCACGGATGCCAGAATGGACTTCAACATGGTTCTCTCCTTGAAACAAAATGGTGAAAAGGGGGATTCTAGCCTCTGCATCCGCTGATAGATAGGTGCTATGCTATTGAAAGTTTCGATTCAGACAGGAGCATCCCATGGCAACCATCGGCACCCCACTTTCCAGTTCAGCAACTCGTGTATTACTCTGTGGCAGTGGAGAGCTGGGTAAAGAGGTCGCCATTGAGTTGCAACGGCTTGGGGTGGAGGTAATCGCCGTTGACCGCTATCCCAATGCCCCTGCAATGCAGGTTGCCCACCACTCCTATGTCATTTCGATGCTCGATGGAGAGGCACTGCGTGAGATTGTAGAGCGTGAAAAGCCGGATCTGATTGTTCCCGAAATTGAGGCCATTGCAACCGATACGCTGGTTGAGTTGGAGCAGGAGGGTTTTACCGTCATCCCCACAGCACGAGCGGCCCAACTCACCATGAATCGGGAGGGAATCCGTAAGCTGGCCGCCGAGAAGTTGGATCTGAAAACTTCCGACTACCGTTTTGCAGAGAGCAAGGAGGAGTTCCTCGACGCCATTGACGAGATTGGCATCCCCTGTGTGATCAAGCCGATCATGTCCTCCTCCGGAAAAGGGCAGAGCACCATTCTCAGTGAAGACGATATTGAACCGGCCTGGCACTACTCTCAGGAGGGGGGACGGACCGGAGCGGGTCGTGTCATCATTGAGGCCTTTGTTGAGTTCGATTATGAGATCACTCTACTGACTGTTCGTCATATTGGCGGCACTACATTCTGCCAACCAATCGGACATCGACAGGAGGATGGTGATTATCGTGAATCCTGGCAACCCCAACCGATGTCAGACACCGCTCTGGCAGCCGCCGAAGAGATGGCCACCAAAATCACAGAGGCCCTGAGTGGTCGTGGTCTGTTCGGGGTAGAACTCTTTATCAAGGGGGATGAGGTAATCTTCAGCGAGGTCTCGCCCCGTCCCCACGACACCGGATTGGTGACACTGATCTCGCAAGACCTCTCGGAATTTGCTCTGCACGCCCGAGCCATTCTGGGGCTTCCGATCCCCAATATTCATCAACACGGCCCCTCCGCCTCCAGCGTGCTACTGGCCGAAGGGGAGTCCGATCAGGTCAGTTTCTCTCAAGTCGATGCTGCACTACATCAACCGCATACTCAGGTACGTCTATTTGGCAAGCCCGAAGTGCGTGGCCGACGCCGCATGGGGGTTGTGCTATCACGGGCAGAAGGGATCGAACAGGCACGTGAGAAGGCGAACCACGCGGCGGAGACTATTGTGATTCATACCTGACCAGAATCTCTACTCAATCTTGAATTTTGGCATTTCGGAGGACTGCTGCCCGCCCTCCGAGACCTTGATGACTTGCAAGATCTGGCTGCAGGGCTGTTGAACAGTAATATTTTCCGAGAAGTCATATGAGGCATAGTGCATCACACAACGTTCACTGTTTCCCTCCACTTCACTCAAAGAGTGAATATTGGTCACACGCACATGTTTTCCCTTTCGATACGGGTGAATTTTATTTTTTACCACCAGCTTGCCCGGACCAACCAGCTCTACAAACCCAACGCCGCTGGTAACCACTGACTTGATTGTGTAGGGGATTGCCTCATTGGCCATCCCGAAGGCCGTCAGCGGGATTATCAGGGTAATAAAGGCAGACAACCAACCATTTTTTCTCATTCCATGTCTCCTTGAAACAAAAAAACCGCTTCATAGTGGAAGCGGTTTTTTTGAAATTACAGCTCGCTTACTGATCCAGATAGCAGCGCCCCTCATAACGGCTCATCTTGCGTGGACGATCCCCCAACTCCTTGTGCTTGATTTCGCCACGTACAATACCGGTACCTGCCTCGATCATGCTCTTCTCCAGAGTCACAAGATCCCCATCCAGCTTGCCGCGGAAACGGTAGAGCGATGCCTGAGGATTGATCACCCACTCCTCATAGGTCTTGTACTCCTCACCATCAATCTCACGCTCCTTCTTTTTACGCGTACTCTGATCCGGTACTACCACCTTCACATCCGCCGTATGCGTCACCTCACCGGTATGCTGGTCAATCTCATCAATATCACAACTGAGCTTTACCTCAGCATGAACCCCCATACTGGTCGCCAACAGGGCTACAGCAACTGTTTTTCTCATTATTTCACTCTCCATCCAGTTTTCTTTTTGGTGCCACTGACTATACCGGATTTACCTGCCGGATCACAGTACCCTCACCCCCTCTAAAAATTGTTACAAAGAACGAAATAGAAATCCCCGTTTTGATCTGAGTCAATGAATCAGAACACGGACTAAACGACCCTACCTGCAGCTAAACCAGTTCTGGTAAGGCGGCCTATGGCTTGATCTCTATCTCCCAAGAGGTCAAGGAATATAACTGATCAGGAGTCAATAACTTATGCTAAAGAAGACACTCACTATGGCAGTCGCCATCGGAATGTCGTTTGGTGCAGGCAGTTCAGCGTGGGGTTCTGCGCTGGATGATGTGATGAAGGCCCGTGGCCTGACACAGAAAGACCTGCTCGCAGCGGCAAAAACCTACACCCCGTCGGGTGGTCGTGATGAATATATCGCCTTCAGTTCTGGTGGACAGAGCGGACAGGTAATCGTCTACGGCATCCCTTCGATGCGTATCCTCAAATATATTGGTGTCTTTACTCCTGAGCCCTGGCAGGGTTATGGCTTCGACGATGAGTCCAAGGCCGTTCTGGCGCAGGGCAACATCAACGGCAAGGAGATCAAGTTTGGTGATACCCACCACCCTGCAATCTCCGAGACCAACGGTGAATATGACGGCAAGTTCCTCTTCATCAACGATAAAAACAACCCTCGTCTTGCAGTGATTGATCTGCACGATTTCGAGACCAAGCAGATCGTGGTCAACCCTCACTTCAGAAGTGAGCACGGTGGTGCATTTGTAACACCGAATACCGACTACGTGATTGAGGCTGCACAGTATCCCGCCCCATTCGAAGAGGAGTATGTCCCACTGGAGCAGTTCAATGACCGCTACCGTGGTGGTGTCACCTACTGGAAGTTCAACAAGGAGATTGGACGTCTCGATCCTGAGAAATCCTTCACCGTAGAGCTACCCCCATACAGTCAGGATCTCTCCGACTTCGGCAAGTTCGGAAGTGACGGTTGGTCCTTTACCAACTCCTTCTGTTCCGAGCGCTATGTCGGTGGTATCGAGAAAGGCCGTCCTCCGTATGAGGCAGGCTGTTCCCAGAAAGATACCGACTTCCTCCACGCTGTGAACTGGAAAAAGGCGGCAGAGCTGTATGCGGCCGGTAAAGGCAAGAGCGTGAACGGCATGGACGTGCTTGACATGAAGACCATGGTCGAGAACAAGGCGCTGTTCCTGGTACCAGAGCCAAAGAGCCCACATGGTGTTGACGTATCTCCGGATGGTGAGCATATCATCGTATCGGGCAAGCTTGACAGCCATGCCTATGTCTACAGCTTTGACAAGATGATGGCTGCACATAATGCAGGCAATTATGAGTCACACGACCCATACGGTATCCCCATCGTCTCGCTGCAGGATGCACTGCACAAGCAGGTACAGGTTGGCCTCGGTCCACTGCATACCCAGTATGACTCCAAGGAGTGCACGGTATACACCTCCATCTACGTAGACTCCCAGGTCACCAAGTGGGACTACTGTAAGGGTGAGGTGCTGGACAAGGTGTCGGTTCACTACAACATCGGTCACCTGATGACCATGGAAGGTGACTCTGCATCTCCAGACGGCAAGTACCTGGTCTCTCTCAATAAGCTGGCGATTGACCGCTTCAACCCTGTTGGCCCTCTGCATCCGCAGAACCACCAGTTGATCGACATCAGCGGCGACAAGATGGAGCTGCTCTATGACATGCCTCTGCCACTGGGCGAACCACACTACGCAGTAGCAATCAAGGCGGACAAGCTGAAGCCAGGTATCCGCTACAAGTCTGGCTGGGACAGCCGTGCTGACAAGCGCTCTCCATTCAAGACCCGTGCAGGTCGTGAGAAGACTGTCCGTACCTGTGATGATGCCGGTAATTGTACCGTTGAGGTATTCGGTACCGTGATCCGTTCACACATCACGCCTGAGACTATCGAGGCTGAGGTCGGTGACAAGGTAATCATTCACTTGACCAACCTGGAGCGTGCCCAGGACGAGACCCACGGTTTCGCTCTGAACAACACCAACGTCAATCTCTCGATCGAACCAGGCAAGACCGCCTCCGCAACCTTCGTGGCTGACAAGGAAGGTGTCTTCCCCTACTACTGCACCGAGTTCTGCTCAGCGCTGCACCTGGAGATGGAAGGTTACCTGCTGGTCAAGCCTAAGGGTTACAAGGCTGTTGCAGGCAAGATGCAGGAAGGTACGGTCTACACCAAGGCTGACTACGACAAGCAGTATCAGACCAATCTGGATACCCAGGCGGTTATTGACTCTGTTGTAGGCTACATCACCAGCACCAACTACACCGACTTCGCAGCGGTTGTGGCTCTGGTCGAGGATGCTGTAGATCAGCTTGGCTTTGCCGAGACCTGGCGCAAGAAGGCAGAGGAATCTGCCAAGGCCAACGACTTCCAGAATGCAACATTGCAGGCTGGTCAGTGGTGGCAGTACCAGGTTAAGGCTGCAGACATCGGTCTGCGCGCCAAGACCTACCTGGAGCAAAACGGTGCAGTTGTGAAGAAGTAAAACCCTTCTGATGCACTCATACAAAGAGGGGGGAAGAGTTCACGCTCTTCCCCCCTTTTTTGATTTCGAACAAAGAAATTGAGCTGAAACAGCTCTACTCTAGATTGTTATGTTTTAACTCAACATCCAACCAAAGAAACCCAAACAAGGAAACTAAAATGATGAAAAAAGTACTATTGATCGCCTCCTCCATTGCACTGCTGAGTGGATTTTCCATGAGCGCTTCAGCGGATGGCGCGCAACTCTACCAGACCAAGACCTGCTTCTCCTGTCACGGTAAAGATGCCAAGACTCCACTGCTGCCAATGTACCCCAAACTGGCTGGTCAAAATGCCGAATACGCCTTCAACCAGATGAAGGACATCAAGTCCGGCGTACGTGCCAATGGACAGTCCGCTGCGATGCAGGGCGTAATGGGCCTGGTTAACGAAGATGAGATGCGTCAGATCGCAGACTGGCTTTCCAAGCAGTAACAAAACCCTCTTAAATAGTATGGAATAGAGGAACCGTTGACATATATCAAAGTCACTCTATAGCGGTTCCTCTATTCTTTTCACTATCTTATCCAATACAAGCTGGAGACCAACCCAATGAAGAAGATGAGCGCAATCGCAGCAGGAATTGCATTGACTATCAGTGGTTCAGCCATGGCCGCTGGAGGTCATGGTGGACAAGTTACCGATGTCAAAGACTGGAACACCGGTGGTGGTGAACAAGATGTAGCAATGACGCTGACCCCGGATCGTGAAAACGGCATTGAGGTTTATGAGGTCTGCTCTGCTTGCCATATGCTGGAGGGCTGGGGCATGAAGAATGGCACCTTCCCACAGCTTGCCGGGCAGCATAAAAATGTACTGATCAAACAGTTGGCCGATATCCGCGCATTGAATCGTGACAACCCCACCATGTACCCATTCGCACTGCCCGAGTCGATTGGTGACGAACAGGCCATTGCAGACGTGACCGACTACATCGCCAAACTGCCGATGAATCCGGACAACGGCAAAGGTGCAGGTGACAATCTGGCACTCGGAGAGAAGCTATACAAAGAGAACTGTACACAGTGCCATGGAGAGAATGGTGAAGGCAGCGAAGAGAAGTTCTATCCCAAAATTCAGGGCCAGCACTACGAGTACATGCTGCGCCAGTTCGAGTGGATTCGTGATGGCAAGCGCCGTAACGCCAACCCCGACATGGTGAAGCAGATTGCCGGATTCAGCAATGCCGATATGGCTGCCGTGATCGACTACACCTCCAGAATTCCGGTACCGAAAAAGGATCTCGCACCTGTCGGCTGGACCAACCCCGACTACGATTAAGTAACCATCACCTGCCCCATCTAATGGGGCAGGCTTTACCACTCTCTTGAGAAGCGCTAATTAGCGCAAATGGGAGGAGAGAGCGGTAAAGCCTAACCATACCAATTTCTCACTCAGGAGTTCCCCTATGAGCCTCTCCACCCCCAAACAGAATCTGATCATCGGCACCCTCTCCCTAGTTGCCATCGGTCTGATGATCTCCATCTTCTACAGCCCCATCTGGTGGGTTTCGCTAAAGGCGCCACAGTACCCTGAAGCAGCCTTCCCACAGGGCATCCGTATCCACTTCCACGTCAATGGTGTCTTCAACGGCTGCCAGAAAGTGGAATCTGCAGAGAAGTATGAAGAGGAGGCACTCAACTGTAAACATGAGATGGATGCCATCAACCACTATGTAGGCATGTACCCCATTGCAGCCGGTGCTCCGGTAGAACGTGCCATCTCTCCCTTTGTCTTTGCCCTGCTGGGACTGATGGTGATTGCCTTTGCCTTTCCCAACAACAAACAGCGCATCCTGCTGATGGGGGCAGGCTCCCTGCTGATTGCAGGTTGGGGTTACAGCGCACTCTATAGTGAAGGCGGCATGAAACTACAGTCCTCTCCTTATCGTGCCGACATGATGGGCACCATGGAGCGGACTGAAGAGGAGATCGACCAATGGAGCGGCATCGAAGGGCTGCAGGCCAGCTACGAAGAGGCATTAGGGCGATACTTCCCGACCATTGCGGTAGACTGTGACAACTACGCCACCAAGATGACCTATGTCGACCTCTACGCATCACAAGAACGTCCGTTTGAAGAGCTGAACGATCTACTGGTCAATGCCGGTGCCACCTCCTCCGTGATGTCTGTCTTCCATGAGGTCTACAAGAAGATCCAGAAGAACCCTGAGATGACCTCTGAACAGCAGACCGCAGCCTTCATGCAGCGCTGCGAACTGATGTCAAAGAACATCGGCATGACTGATGTTGAACGCACCGAGATGATGATCACCATCACCCACATTGTCTTCATCGGACTGCTGGGTGCAATGGCCCTACTGGTATTCGGACTGTGGAAGATGGAGCATATCTTCAAGTGGGTACTGATTCTGGTGCCGATGGCACTGCCGATCTTCTTCATCATGGACTATGCCGGCTGGCTCTGGTGGTTTGGACACCACCTCAGCGAGATGGGTGCCTTCACCGTGAAGCCATTCATGCCTACTGTATTTGGCGTCGGCAAGGTTGCACAGTTCGCCACCTACTCCT
>CAYQFH010000092.1:0-10383 GCA_964416755.1 uncultured Piscirickettsiaceae bacterium
CAGGTGGGCCCACCAAATCCATACAGCCATTTAACTTCTTGGCTTCGTTCCTCTTCATCAATACTTGGTTGATGAATGCTACGCATTCACCCTACGGGCGGCCTGCGGCCGTCTCGGCTGCACCGATCGAGTCCAGATGAGCCCACCCAATTTTCACGCCTTCCCAATACGGCTATTGATATAAAACCAGAAACAGATCAATAACCAATAGATCCATAACCATCGATCCGGATCAGTTAAATCCTGCGAAACCGAATAGGCAATCAATCCAAAAGCGGCTATTCGGGACAGTTCACGACTCTCCCCCAGCCTAGCCTCTCTTTGAAGGTAAGCAGCAACACGAACTGCAACCTGTTGTAACAACAGCAATACACCACCCACCATCACAAGCCACAGAGAAAGATTGATCTGCTCCATACCTTGAGTGTACAACGCTTTCACAGAAACTCATTCATTATTCAAGAAAGTAGTTGACAGTAAACCTGGGCTCCCCTATACTGCACACCATCACGGACGATGACCTGCACAGGGACGTGCACCTCCACTTTCGGTATACTACGCGGCTTTCAGCGATTCCAACCAAGGATCTACTCGATGGCCCAATTCATCTATACCATGAACCGCGTCGGCAAAATCGTGCCGGGCGGCCGCCAAATTCTTAAAGACATCTCTCTCTCCTTCTTCCCCGGCGCGAAGATCGGTGTACTCGGTCTCAACGGTGCAGGTAAGTCGACCCTGCTGAAAATCATGGCGGGTCTGGACACCGAGATTGAGGGAGAGGCGCGTCCACAGGCGGGGATCAACATCGGCTACCTGCCACAGGAGCCACAGCTTGACCCGGAGAAGGATGTCCGCGGCAACGTCGAGGAAGGACTGTCCGAGACCAAGGGGCTGGTGGATCGATTCAACGAGGTGAGCGCCAAATTCGCCGACCCCGATGCCGATTTTGATGCACTACTGGCCGAACAGGCGGAGCTACAGGACAAAATCGATGCAGCCGGTGCCTGGGAGCTGGATCGCCAGCTGGAGATGGCTGCCGATGCATTGCGCCTACCCCCATGGGATGCTGACGTGACTAAACTCTCCGGTGGTGAGCGTCGCCGTGTCGCCCTCTGCCGCCTGCTACTCTCCAACCCCGATATGCTGCTGCTGGACGAGCCCACCAACCACCTTGATGCCGAATCGATCGCCTGGTTGGAGCGCTTCCTCCACGACTTCCCCGGCACTGTGGTTGCCATCACCCATGACCGCTACTTCCTCGACAACGTCGCAGGGTGGATTCTGGAACTGGATCGAGGTATGGGCATCCCCTGGGAGGGGAACTACTCCTCCTGGCTGGAGCAGAAGCAGAATCGACTGCAGCTGGAAGAGAAGCAGGAGTCTGCCCGTCAGAAGACCATGAAGGAGGAGCTGGAGTGGATTCGCACCGCACCCAAGGGACGTCACGCCAAGAGCAAGGCGCGTATCGCCCGCTTCGAGGAGCTCTCCTCACAAGAGAGCCAAAAGCGCAATGAGACCCACGAGATCTTTATTCCACCCGGCCCCCGCTTGGGCGATCTGGTAATCGAGGGTAAAGAGATTTCCAAGGGCTTTGGGGAGCGCCTGCTAGTCGACAATCTCGACTTCAACCTGCCACCGGGTGGCATTGTCGGCATCATCGGTGCCAACGGTGCAGGCAAGACCACCCTCTTCCGTATGCTGGTCGATCAGGAGCAGCCCGACAGCGGCGAACTAAAGGTGGGCGAAACGGTAAAGCTCTCCTATGTCGATCAGAGCCGTGATGCACTGGATGCTGACAAGACCGTATGGGAGGTGATCTCTGAGGAGCAGGAGATCATCCGTGTCGGCAACTACGAGACCAACTCCCGAGCCTACTGCTCCCGTTTCAACTTCCGTGGCGGCGACCAGCAGAAGCGGGTTGGTGACCTCTCTGGTGGTGAGCGCAACCGTGTCCACCTCGCCAAGCTGCTACAGAGCGGCGGCAATGTGCTACTGCTCGATGAGCCCACCAACGACCTCGACGTGGAAACCCTGCGCGCACTGGAGGAGGCACTGCTCTCCTTCCCCGGCTGTGCAGTGGTGATTTCACATGACCGCTGGTTCCTTGACCGTATTGCCACCCACATGCTCGCCTTCGAAGGTGATAGCAAGGTGGTCTGGTTCGAGGGCAACTATGCAGACTATGAGAAGGATCGCAAGCGCCGCTTGGGGGCTGATGCTGACCAGCCCCACCGAATCAAGTATCGTCCAATTTCGAAATAGGAAAACAGCATGCCCAAGGCCTCAGAACTGAAACGGGGAGTGATCGTCGAGATCAATGGCATGCCCCATAGTGTCAAAACTGTTGATGCAAAAAGCCCCACTTCACGCGGAGCCTCCACCCTCTACAAGGTGCGTTTCACCAATCTGCAGACTGGACAGAAGCTGGATGAGTCTTATAAAGGGGATGACCTGCTGCGTGAAGCGGACTGCCAGCGCAAGGAGGTACAGTACTCCTACAACGATGGCGAACACTACGTCTTCATGGATATGGAGGACTACAGCCAGTACGAGATCAACAACAGTGATCTGGAAGAGGAGTCAGGCTACCTCACCGAGGGGTTGAGCGGCATCATCGCACTGATCAGTGAGGAGGAGATTCTCGGTGTTGAACTGCCACAGACGGTGATACTCACCATCACCGAAACCGCACCCGGTATCAAAGGGGCCACCGCAACGGGACGTACCAAACCAGCTACTCTGACGACCGGAGTTGAGGTACAGGTACCAGAGTATCTGGAGCCGGGAGAGGAGATCAAGATCCACACCGGCAGCGGGAAGTTTATCTCCCGCGCAAAATAGTAGTGTGCCTATTTAGTTTCTGACAGGTAAGGTTTCAACTTCATATCCTCAACCAGGATATGCTGCCTGAGCCACTCACTCAAGAAGTCCGCAACCTGACCGATCTGTCCGATATCTCTGGAGAGCACCAGTGCAGAAGCCTTTTCTGTAAGGCTGATATGGAAATCAGTATGCGACTCCAGATCAGGATATCCTACAGCTCGCATCACCCCCTCCTCCACATGAAAGTGATAGCCCACATAGTCATTCAGATTGGTCAACAGCATCAGATAATCCCTCTCATCCGGGGACTCTTGTTCAGATAGATCCATAACCGCGTTGACCATTTCCATCAATTTCTGATGATGCTGGTCAATCAACTGATTTCCAATGGAGAACTCTTCCCCCCAAATAATTTTCTCCACGGTCACTCCTTATACAACAGTTGATCGCGATACTGGCGATCCTCAACCAAGATATGCTGTTCCCACCAATCCAGCAGGAAATCGAGCGTAGAGACCAACTTTGCAATCACATCACTCTTGCCAGTCACCAACGCACGTACCCGCTCTTCATACATCCTGTGAGACAAGACCTGCTCCTCCAGCAGCTCTGGCACATGCAGAGCAATAAGATTCTCCTCTGCCTGAAAATGGGTCATCGCATATTCATTCATCTCAACCAGAGCAAGATAAATCTCCTCTTCTTCCACCTCGCCAGCATGCCCCTTGACCACCAACTGGTTGATAATCTCGATAATCTGACGATGCTGCTGATCCATTAACGGATGCCCAACACTAAAACGTTCATGCTCCCACTCAATCATCTACTGTCTCCCTTGCAGCACTTCCTGAATTTCCATCAGCAGGGACATTGCCTGCTCAACCACCTCTTTTGAGGTCTCTCCCTCCTTGATCAATCGATCCACCACTGCGGCATTATCTCCCAGATAAGGGAACCCGAATGAGCCCGCAGTGCCTTTCAAATTGTGTGAAATACGCAAAATTTCATCGATGTCCGACATCTCAATCGCCGCCGACAGCTCTTTTGAGAGTGCCCGCAAACGCTCAAAGAAGAGAGACTGTAAACTATTTGCCGCCTTGCTGATAGATGAACCATCTGCTTCACTACTGCTCTGATGAGCCTGTCTCAGATGCTCCTTCAATACAGCAATCAACGCCTGTTGGTCGATTGGCTTGCCCAGCACACCATCACAACCAGCATCCATCATCTCATGCTCCTGCCCCTTCATCACATCAGCAGTCAATGCATAGATCGGCCTGGCAAAACTCAAGGCTCGCAAATTCTTCACTGCTTCGAGCCCACTCATGATCGGCATCTGCTTATCCATCAACACCAGATCAAAACTGTCTGACAGCCCTCTTTCCAGCCCCTCCTGGCCATTGTTGGCGATAGTGACAGTGACTCCCAGCGGATCCAACATCTCCTTCACCAACATCTGCAGTTCAGGGGCATCTTCAACCAGCAGCACCTTGCCCTCGAACCGGAGTGTTTCAGCCACCTCTTCATCCGCTTCAGTCGCTGTAACGGGAACATCACTGGAACGATAGGGCAGGCTCACCATAAAACAGCTCCCCTTCCCCAACTGACTCTCTACCGAGATCACTCCCCCCATCATCTCTACCAGATTCCAGCTGATATTGAGCCCCAACCCTGTACCACCATACTTTCTGGTGATGGAAGAATCTGCTTGCTCAAACGGCTTGAAGAGGCGATCCAGCGCCTCCGGTGACATGCCCATCCCCGTATCCCTGACCCGGAATAGCAACCTCTCTTGTTCCCGATCCAGATCAACTTCAAGCGTGATGTTTCCCTCTTCGGTAAATTTCACTGCGTTACTGAGAAGATTCATCAGAACCTGACTGATTCTGACTGAATCACCAACCAACTGATGAGTCGGTTCGAACCGCTCATTCACCGTGAACTGAACACCGGATTCAGCAGCACGATGGGTAAAGGTCTCACTGATCTCTCGCAACAACGGAGAGAGTTCATACTGCTCATCGACAATCTCGAACTTGCCCGCCTCAAGTTTTGAAAGATCCAGCACATCATTGATCAGGGTCAGCTGCGTTCGGCCCGATATTGCGATCGACTGCAGCATCAGCGCCTCCTTTTCGGAAAGCTTGCCCGCCACTGTCTTATTGAGGATCTCGGCATATCCAATAATGGAGGTCAACGGGGTTCTCAGTTCATGGCTGATCATCGCCAGAAACTGATCCTTGGACCTGTTCGCGCGAATCGCATTTTCGGCATCGAGCAACTCCCGAATATCCTGAACCAGCACAACCTCATTGGCCCCTTCAACGGTCACCTCATTCAGCACCGTATGGACTATGCGTACCGGAATCGATTCCATTTGTGTGATCAACAACCCTTCCCCATCCAAAAGAGCATCAAAACCACGCCCCGTCAGCCCCTCCTCGCTCAAACCGGTCATCAGAGAAAACTTCCTATTGACACGCTGAATCACCCGTTCGGTATCCAGCACCAGCAGCCCTTCATCCATTGAGTCAATGATCAGATCGGTCTCATGCTTACTCTGTTCCAGCAGTCGGGTGCGCTCTTTCACCGTCTGGCTCGATATACGGAAAGCGGCCTCCAGCTGGTTGACCTCCTGTATGCCTCCAGAGGTATAGGCATCCAGCTGACCATTGAGCACCGCATCCTTCAGCTGCTCAATCGGACTGACCAATCCTCTCGACTGTCGGTAGACCACCCACAACACAAACAGAAAGAGCAGCATGGAGGTGGCCACAATCTTGAAACGCAACAGGTAGAGCGACTCCAGCATCTCCTCTCTGTCCTGCTTGACCACCATCCCCCACTTGAACTGAGGGAGCCAGCGCCAGATCGCATAGGCATCACGACAGCTCGACTCCAACACCCACCCCTCATCATCCTCATGACTGAGGGCATGCGTCATGGGGAACCGCTCCGGATGGTCGGCACGAAGTTGAAGGCAGGCCTCATTGGGTTGTCGCTGCTCCAGGTTACGAAAGTGGTTGATGAAACTGATCCCGCCATTGACCGCCTCACTCCGCCAGTGGCCGATCAACACCTCTCCAGTCTCGCCCAGGCCACTGTAGCTCTCCAGCAGCTCTCTGACCTCATCCAACAAAAAGGGTTTGGCCGCAATCGCCACCATTTTACGCTGATAGGGGGAGTAGATCGGGGCCGCAATCCAGACCGTGGATTTACCCAGCAGATAGCTGAAACCATACTTAGAGATCTCAATCTGTTGAGTCAACTTTACCCGATCGATCAATTCAACCAGCGGCGGCACCTCATCACCGAAAAACTCCCGAACGCTCTCACCAAGATCAGCCTGAAAGCGTGTATCATCCGATGCAAACAGCAGATGACTCTGCAGGTCAACAATAAACATACTGTTTACATCAGCCTTCTCCAATTGCCTGTCCCGTAAACGAAAGTTATTCTGGTACTGCAGATACATCATCTCAAGCGCAAGCGCTTCACTCTCCTCCTGCTCATCAAAGCCCGGATTTTGAGCAAGGTAGCGAGAGATTGCACGGCGAACCTTCAGGTTGGAAACGGTAGCCTCAAGCTGACTCCTCTCCGTCTCATACAACGACAACAGCCGGTCAACCCGGAATTCGGCGTGGTAGCGCAAAGAGTTTTGGGCGGCCCGAATTGCATTCTCTTCCGCCACAAAATAGATCAGCGCCCCCAGCGTGACGATGACAAAAGAGACCGTCAACAGACTACTGCGTAACAGATAGACCCACAGAGGCGTGTTTGCTGACCGGAACCACGAAAACATCTATCCTCTCCTCGATGAAAGCAGAGATTGTACTGACTCCACCGGGAACCTGAAAGATATTGAAATATATATAAGTTTATTTATATTTCCACTGAAACGTTTGCCACTCTACTGTGGCTGCCTCGGGGGTACCGGATCATCCCCCCCCTCATGCCAAGGGTGGCATTTCCCGATACGGCAGATCGCCATCCAACTCCCTTTCAGTGCACCATACTCTTTCAGCGCACCGATTGCATAGTTGGAACAGGTGGGGTTGAAGCGGCAGCTCTGCCCAATCCACGGACTCAATACGATCTGGTAGCCACGCACCAGCCAGATCAGCAGCGTCTTCACCCGTTACGCTGCCAGACACTCACGACGCTTGCGCACCGCATCTGCCAGCAGCGCCAACAACTCCCCGGTAGCGTCCCAGCCGATGCAAGCATCGGTCACACTCTGTCCGTAGACCAGATCCTTGCCATCCTTGATGTCCTGACGTCCCTCAACCAGATGGCTCTCGATCATCACCCCCATGATCTTGTCATTGCCACTGCGGATCTGGTGCGCCACATCACGTCCCACATCCATCTGCCGCTTGTAGTCCTTACGGCTGTTGGCATGGCTGAGATCGATCATCAGGTGCGGATTCTGCTCCGCCTTCTCGATATCATTAATCGCATCCTGTACGCTCTCGGCATCATAGTTGGGGCGCCCATCCCCACCACGCAGAATCACATGGCAATCCTCGTTGCCATTGGTAGAGAAGATCGCAGAGTGCCCCTGCTTGGTGACCGAGAGAAAGTGGTGGGATTTGGAAGCCGCCCAGATCCCGTCAATGGCGATCTGCAGCTTGCCATCGGTACCATTCTTGAAACCGACCGGACAGGAGAGCCCGGATGCCAACTCACGGTGCGCCTGACTCTCTGTGGTGCGAGCACCAATAGCTCCCCAGCTAATCAGATCCGCAACATACTGTGGACTGATCAGATCGAGAAATTCAGTGGCTGCCGGTATCCCGTGATCATTGATCTCCAGCAACAGTTCACGCGCCATCGCAACCCCCTTGTTGATGTTGAAGCTCTGATCCAGGTCGGGGTCATTGATCAACCCCTTCCAGCCAATTCGTGTACGTGGTTTCTCGAAATAGACCCGCATCACAATGAGCAGATCCTCTGCATACTGTTCCAACAGCGGCTTCAGCCGTGTTGCATACTCCTTGGCAGCAGTGATGTCATGAATGGAACAGGGGCCCACCACAACCAGCAGGCGGTCATCTTCCCCCTGCAACTGCCGATGGATTGCCTGACGTGTCTTCCAGACCGTTTCAGCTGCAGTCTCCGTAATCTGGTGCTGCTGATGTACTGTCTCCGGTGCAGCCAACTCCTGCATGCCCTTGATGCGTAGATCGTCTGTATTGTGCGTTGCCATCTCTTCCACTCTGAATGCTTATCCGAAAGGCGGCATTTTATCAGTCCGGCATGACAATATGAAACCGCAGCCAGAGAAAAGGATTAACCTACATCACAATCGCTTTCTCAACTGCGGTTGTTACGTTTGATCGCCTGGTCGATACTCTCTTTCAGTTTAGCCATCTCGAAGAACGGTTTCTCAAAATAGGCAAAGAGTTTACGTTGATTGCGCTCAGAGAGGTCGATATCAGGCACTGCATGGCCGGAAATCATGATAATCGAGGTACGAGCCAACTGGCTGTCCGTCAAACGCTCCATGAACTCATCTCCGGTTGCCCCCAACATACGATAGTCGAGAATCACCACATCCGGCTTCTCCTCTTCAAACAGAGACAACCCCTCCTCCCCATTGGTCGAGAAGATTAGATGATAGGAGTCTTCCGGCAGCATCTTACGGAACAGTTTGTGGATCACCTCTTCGTCATCGACAATCAAAATCTTACTCATATCACTTACTCCTCAACCTCATAATCAGCAGGAAACAAAATTACAAAACGAGCGCCCGACTGCTCTTGCAAGGGGGCATATTCAATGGATCCACCATGCTCTTTCAACATACCGTGAATCTCGGAGAGCCCCAGACCGGTCCCCTTACCCGGCTCCTTGGTGGTGACGAACGGGTCAAACATCCGACCACGAATCGCCTCGGGGATACCGGGACCATTATCTGAATAGATGATTTCAACCATCTTCTCCGCATCATGATAACGGGCCTGTAGTGAAATCTCGGCCACCCAATCCCCCCCCTCACTGGCCCTCTGTTCAACCAGGGCATCAATGGCATTACTGGTAAGATTAGTCAGAATTCTCTGCAGCTGAGAGGCATTGGCGTGTAGTGATGGCAGCTCTGCCGGGATATCGGCATCAAATCTGATTCGCTGTGCCTCAAAACGCCCATGAAACATACGCTCCACATGCCCTACCGATTCAGCAAGCGAAACTCCACCTCGCTGCTCTTTCCCAGGATGAGCGAAGACCCGTAAACTGTCAATGATCTCCTTGATGCGAACAGTCTGCTCCAGTGCAAGATCAATTTCACTGGCACACTGCTCCATATCAATCTGACCACCACTCTCCAAACCCATCTTCTGTAGCTGCAACATACCATTGATATAGGAGAGTGGCTGATTGATCTCATGACCAATACGAGTTGCCATATTTCCCAGTGCCGCCATCTTGGCATGGCTCACCATCTGCATCTCCAACACCTTGTTCTTCTCTCTCTCCTTCCAGCTCTGATTCAGAGTCCGTGCAGCCTGGCTCAGCTCATCCACGGTGAGCGGTTTGTTGAGAAAGAGGACATCATGCCCCAGAACACGCTGGATCTCATCAATTCTGTGATCGGAATAGGCAGTGATAATTACCACGATGATTCTCTCATCCACCGTCCTCAACTGTTGCGCCGTCTCCAACCCGTTCATTCCACCGGGCATACGCATATCGACAAAGGCGACAGTAAATGGCTGTTGTTGATCAAGGGCGGCTCGAGCTAACTCAACGCCCTCCTCTCCACTCTCTGCCGTGGTCAACTGGTATGCTGTGCTGGCTGAAGCATCTCTCTCCTCTTCTCCAACCACCTCGGCCAGCACGTCCCACATCTGTTGATGTCGACTCTCACCCTGACCGAATATCTCCCTATAATACTCCAGTACTGCCTGATCATCATCGATCGCTATAATCTGGTTATTCTGCTCAATCTGGTCGAGTTGAGCAGTAACCGAAAGTAGCGCTGAACCCACAGCCTGCCTCTCTATGCTTTGAGCTGGAACTTGGACATCATCTTGTTGAGGCGCTGGGACTGCTGATTGAGCACCTGACTATCACGCGCACTCTCCTCGACCTGCAGCGCATTACTCTGGGTTGCGCTATCAATCTGTTGCATCGCCTGATTGACCTGAATGATTCCCTGTCCCTGCTCTCGACTGTTGCTACTGATCTCACCGACAATCATATTGACCTTGTCGACCGAAGACTTGATCTCATCCAGTGAGTTGCCGAGCTGGTTCACCTCATTGACGCCTGTCCTCACCTGATCCAGTGTGCGCTCGATCAACTCCTTGATCTGTTTTGCGGCCTCTGCACTGCGCTGTGCCAGCGCCCGTACCTCACCGGCAACCACAGCAAAGCCACGCCCCTGTTCACCGGCACGGGCCGCCTCCACTGCTGCATTCAGCGCCAGCAGATTGGTCTGGAAAGCGATACTGTCAATCACGGTAATGATTTCACCAATCTGATCCGAGGCCTCGGAGATCTGCCCCATGGAGGAGGAGGCACGCTGCATGATCGCACTACCACGCTCGGTCTTGCTGC
>CAYQFH010000093.1:0-10362 GCA_964416755.1 uncultured Piscirickettsiaceae bacterium
CCGTAGTGGATCTTCCACGCCTCACGGAACAGGCCGAACTTGGAGAACTTGTCCTTTGGATCAAGAACGATGATCTTGGACTTGGGCTTGTTGGCCTTGAGGTAGGCAGCAATCTGGCTGACACGCTCATATGGACCAGGAGGGCAACGGAATGGGTTGCGTGGTGCTGCGATTACAACAGTACCGCCATCCTTCATTGCCTTGAGCTGCTGACCCAGCAGATTCATCTGGTGACCAGACTTGTATGCATGGGTAACAGACTTGTTGGCGATCTCTTCGCTGTGGCCTTCAACATACTTGAAATCAACACCTGGAGAGACTACGCAGCGGTCAAAGGCGATGCTCTTTCCACCTGCAGTCTTCACGCTGTTATCACCAATCTCGGTTACATTGTCGTGAACGATGTTGATGCCCATGGCGGCCAGACCTTCATAGGTGTGGGCCAGTTGATCCATGGTGACCATACCGGACAGCGTCAGATTACTGGTGAAACCGGTGTAGTAGGTCTTGTTAGGCTCAACGATGGTAACGTCGATCTTGGAGTCACCGCGCTTGATGTACTTGGCTACTGTAGCACCGCCCATGCCGCCACCAACAACCACAACGTGGCCTTTGTTGCTGCCGGCAAATGCACTGCCTGCCAGACCGGCACCAGCGACTGCAGTGGCTGCACCTGATACTTTCAGAAAATCTCTACGATTGAATTTACTCATTGGTTTAGCCCCTCCTTACTTCTGGCTGGCGTAGTAGTTGAAGATCGCGTCCAGGCCTGCATCACCCTCTTTCTTGAGGAGCTTCTTGACCTTCTTCTTCATCTTCTTCGGCGCAGAGCGATCACCGCTCTTGAAATCACCCATGGTGTTGTGGAGGTATGGCATCCACTGACCTGCAAGGATACTGGCATCATCGTCAGCCAGTGTACCGCCTTCGGAGTGGCACTTCTCACAGTACTTGTCATGCAGTTTTGCACCCTGCTTCGCCTTTGCGCTATCGAAGGACTGTGCAGCGCGGTGCTGCTTCTGCGACGCAAAGAAGTTTGCAATAGCGGCGATATCATCATCGCTGTAGCCCTTTGCAATACGGTTCATGATGGTACCGGCAGTGTCACCAGACTTGTAAGCAGCCATCTGATCTGTCAGATATGCTGCAGACATACCTGAAAGAGAGGGAAGGCTTGGGCCAACACTGGCACCATCAGTACCGTGACAGCCAGCACAAGTGTTGGAAAGCATAGTGCCATCCGCACCGGTCATGTTTCCTGCTGCTGCAGAGAAACTGATTGCACAGCCACTGATCACGGCCATTGCAAGTTTCGTTACTTTCATATCTCCTCCTAAAAAATTAGAGATTTATAAAAATTAATATTAATTTTGCTCTGAAGATTCCAATTGATCTTTTGTCAATTTTCTAAATGCAGAACGCGCTAATAATAGTGCAGCGCAATTGTTGGATGCAAGTGAAAAGTACAAGTATCTGTATATCTGAGTATGCTGATATAGTTGGCGCTGACCTGATTCAGAATCAGGTCAGCGAAGATCGGATGAAAAAGGGAAGAGTTACCGTTTGGCCTGTTTGCGTAGATATGCTGCGAGATCAAAATGGCGATTGATCTCGGCAATTTGAGGCAGATTGAGACCCTCCTGATCATGCACATGAAGATCAGCACCACGAGTAATCATCAGTTGAACAAGCTCTCTGTTGCCGCGGCTTACCGCCTCCATCAGTGGGGTCCAGCCATCACGGTCGACAACGTCCATAGTGGCTCCGTTCTCCAACAGCTGGTGGGCTGTTGTGATTCCCTGTTTTGAGACGGCGTAGTGCAGTGCAGAAGCGCCGTGATCATCGAGTACCTCGGTATCTGCGCCGCGCTCAAGCAACGCAGAGAGAATCTCATGGTTGTGGTGTTGGGCCGCCAGCATCAATGCGGTACGCCCCTTTTTGTCACGAATATTGGTGCCAGCCTCGGCCATCAATAGCATGTGAACAACATCGAGGTTGCCTTGTGTGGTGGCAATCATCAGAGGGGTTCTGCCGTGGCGATCTGCAGTGTTTACATTACTGTTGTACGCCATCAAGATCGAAATGACATCAGCCTCACCACTGCGGATGGCAACCATCATCGCATCCATGCCGTTGCGGGTCTTGATGTGCGGGTCTGCTCCCGCCTTGAGCAGCGCAGAGACCAGTGCAATGCTGCCCTCGTCTGCAGCGGCTGAGAGTGCAGTATATCCGCCATTGGTCTGGCGGTTGATGCGGGCTCCGGCATCAATCAGTAGTTGTGCAATTGCCAGTTGACCATCCTCTGCAGCGAAGATGAGTGGTGTGTGCCCAAGCTTGCCTGCAGTGTTGATGTCTGCACCTGCGTCAATCAGTTTTTCTACTTGTGCACGGTCCCCGTTGACCACTGCACTACGCAGTTGCTCTTCCAGAGAGGGAGCGGCAGAGGCAGCTGCTGTAGTGAGTAAGGTGAGTAAAGCGATCGCTGTCTTTTTCATGGTTCGGCTTCCAATATTTCGATAGCTCCAAGTTCGGTTATGACGCATCGGTGTTGTCACTCTCATCCTCTTCTTCAGGCTCATCCGGCTCTATATGGGCGATACCTTTGTGGCAGTCGATACAGGTCTGCCCCTTCTCGGTTGCTCGACCGTGCTTTTTACGTGCGCTGCGATCCTGAATGTCAAGATTCATGTTCTCAAAGTCATGGCAGCTACGACATTCGCGAGAATCGCTATCCTTCATCTTGGCCCAAACCCGGGTCGCCATATTCCAGCGGTAGTCATTGAATTTTTTCAGTGCCTTTTCACGTACCTCGGCAGCCTCATCACTCATATCTTCCGAATAGACCTCACCGTAGTTGGGGACACAGAGTTCAGAGCCCGTTTTAACCGGAACAAATTTGTCGGGACAACTGCCACTTTCAGTGCTGGAGACCAGAAGTGACTCGTCCGGTTCAATTGTGCCGAGCACCCAGTGAAAAACATCCTTGGCAGCAATGATCTTGGCTTCTACTTTAGGGATGAACTGTTTGGGAACATGGCAGTCAGAACAGGTGGCTTGCACACCGGATTGATTGTTGTAGTGTACGGTATGGCGATACTCTTCCAGATTGACCTTCATCGAATGACAAGAAGTACAGAATGCCATCTCATTGGTTGCAGCAAAGAATACGTTGACACCGCCCAGTGCAGCGGCACCCGCAAGGAATATCAGCAAAGGAGCCAGTAATTTTTTCATTGTTCGTGTTCTCCAGGGTTGTTGAGAAAGGCGTTAGCCGCCCAAGCGTGAGGCGTAATCGACAACCGCCTTCATCTCGCTGAATTTGAAGTCCTGAATCTGTTTAACCATCTTGGGGTTGGCATTTCTGCGCTTGCCATCCTTGATCCAGATAAATTGGCGCAACATGTACTCGTAATGTTGATTGGCAAGGCGTGGATAGAAATTTTCTGCATCTCCTTCGCCGTCCTTGCCATGGCATTTGGCACAGTGCTCCATATAGAGGCGCTTGCCCTCTTCCAGATGGTGTCCGTCTCCAGACTGGTTTTTGGTGTTGGCCGGGAGTTGGCTGATGTATGCGGTAACGTCCGCAATATTTTGCGATCCCCCCAAGTACTTCTCGGTCGAGAAGGGGTACATGCTGGGATTGTCGCGGTTGAGTTGGCGAATATCCAGAATCTGTTTAATCAGGACAGATTGGTGTTGTCCGGCCAGTTGAGGATAGGTACCTGAGGCGCGGTAGTTGCCGATGCCGGGAGCCATTCCCCAACCATTCTCGGTGTGGCAGAAGGCACAGGTCTGGTAGAGTGTCTTACCGTGTTCAATGTTGGGCGTAAGTGTCATCGCCTCATCAATTTTTCCGCCGCGATCCAGTCCAGTCCAGCCACCAAAAGAGAGTGGCGCGAAAAGTATAGAGAGCGACAGAATTACGGTCTGTCTTTTCATGCTGTTTCCTCCCATGAAAACGCAAGTCAATATCTTAGTAGTTCGTTCGAGTTGATTTATTTTGGCGACTTTGCGTATCACCTTATTTTGTAATAGTGCCGCTAATCATACGGATTCAGCATCAGACTGCAATAGTTGGGGAAGAGTATAAGTGCTGGATGATGCTGTGGTGGGCAAGGTGGTGCTGTTGTAGAGGAATTGTTCGATCACTTCGATAGTCATTTACGGATCACTGTACTAGAATACGCCGTTTGTGATCGGCTCCTTCGTTTTGTGATGGAGTGGATTGTCTGTTTTAACCACTGAATTGAGATTTGACATGGAAGTATCTGTAGAAACAACCGAGGGCCTTGAGCGAGCAATGACAATCACCGTTCCTGCGGAGCGTGTGGAAAAGGAGGTCACTGAGCGCCTGAATCGTCTGAAGAATACCGTGAAACTGAACGGTTTCCGCCCTGGTAAGGTGCCAATGGCAGTGGTTAAGAAGCGCTTCAGTTCATCAGTGCGCTATGAAGTTGCAGAGGAGTTGATCCACTCCACTTTTGGTGAGGCGGTCAATCAGGAGGACCTCTCTCCGGCGGGCGCGCCCAAAATTACTCCGGAGGAGATTGCCGAGGGGGAGGGGTTGAAGTATACCGCCACCTTCGAGGTCTATCCCGAGTTTGAGGTTGCCTCGTTTGCCGATATCAAGATCGAGAAGCCGGTGGTGGAGTTGGGTGATGAAGATCTTGACAAGATGATTGACAATCTGCGTGAGCAGCAGAAGAGCTGGACAGATGTTGAGCGTGCTGCGGCAGATGGCGATCAGGTCAATATCGACTTCAAGGGCACAATTGATGGCGCCGAGTTTGACCGGGGTGCTGCGCAAGGGGTGCCGGTGACGCTGGGCTCAGGTTCCATGATTCCCGGATTTGAGGAGGGGATTGTTGGCATGAAGGCGGGAGAGGAGAAGACCATTGATGTCGACTTCCCTGAAGATTACACCGCAGAGGAGCTGGCTGGGAAAGCGGCGCAGTTCGAGATCAAGGTCAATGGGGTTGCAGAGGCTACACTGCCGGAAGTGGACGAGGAGTTTATCGAAAAATATGGTGTCAAGGAGGGAGGCATTGATGCCTTCCGTGCCCAGATCAAGGAGAACATGCAGCGTGAGTGTGATCAGGCACTGACTCAGGTGTTGAAGGATCAGGTGATGGATGGGCTTTATGAGGCGCATGGCTTCGGTATCCCCGCAGCGCTGATTGAGGATGAGGCCGGTCGTATGGCAGAGAATATGCAACAGCAGATGGGCGGGCAGGGCACGCCATTGAGTTCAGATCTCTTCAAAGGGCAGGCAGAGCGCCGCGTGAAGCTGGGATTGGTGCTGGCCGAGGTGGTGCGTGCGCATAATGTTCAGGTCGATCCGGTACGTGTGCAGGAGCAGATCAAGACCATGGCTGCCGGTTATGAGAAGCCCGATGAGGTGGTGGAGTGGTATAACCAGAACCCGCAGTATATGGAAGGGATACAGAATCTGGTAATGGAAGAGCAGGTGGTGGATCTGGTGATGAAGGATGCACAATCTTCCGATGCCACCATGGGCTTTGAAGAGCTGATGAGCAAGGCCAACGCCAGTCGTAACAACATTTAATTGGTTGTAGAGAGAACACATATGAGTTCAATCATTGAAAATTCCGGCATGGTGCCTATGGTCGTGGAGCAATCCTCGCGTGGGGAACGTGCCTACGACATCTACTCCCGACTCCTCAAGGAGCGCGTCATCTTCATGGTGGGACAGGTGGAGGACCATATGGCCAATCTGGTGGTGGCACAGTTGCTGTTCCTCGAATCGGAGAATCCGGACAAGGATATTCACCTCTATATCAACTCTCCTGGTGGTTCGGTCACTGCAGGGATGTCGATTTATGACACCATGCAGTTCATCAAGCCGGATGTGAGCACCATGTGTATCGGTCAGGCGGCCAGTATGGGGGCATTGCTACTGGCAGGAGGTGCCGCCGGCAAGCGCTACTGTCTGCCGCATTCGCGGATGATGATTCATCAGCCACTGGGTGGCTTCCAGGGGCAGGCATCCGATTTCGAAATCCATGCGCAGGAAATTCTCAAGGTGCGTGAGCGCCTCAACAGCATTCTGGCACACCATACTGGTCAGCCGATTGAGCAGGTACGCAAGGATACCGACCGTGACAACTTCATGAGTGGAGAAGAGTCGGTCGAGTATGGCCTGATTGATCAGGTTTTGACCAGTCGTGAGTAGCAGGCAATAACCAACAAAAAAAGTTGGTTATTGTGGTGCGTTTCTTGTATGATGGTTGCAGAATACGGATAACGGATAAATTGTGGTACGCTACAGAAATTGCACAACTGACCGATAGCGTTACCGATACAACGTATACTCATAAGTAACTGAGAGGTGGAAACGGATGAGTGATAAAGAGGACGATAGCAAGCTGCTCTACTGTTCTTTCTGTGGCAAGAGCCAGAACGAAGTACGTAAACTGATTGCAGGCCCGTCGGTGTATGTCTGTGATGAGTGTGTGGAACTCTGCAATGACATCATTCGTGAGGAGCAGGAGGAGAGTGAAGAGGCCACTGCCGAAAGTTCGCTGCCCATTCCGGAAAAAATTCGCTCCACGCTGGATGACTATGTGATCAGTCAGGATCGTGCCAAGAAGGCGCTTTCTGTTGCGGTCTACAACCACTACAAGCGTGTTGAGACCGGTTACAAGAAGGATGATGTCGAACTGGCCAAGAGTAATGTGCTGCTGATCGGCCCAACCGGTTCCGGAAAGACTCTGTTGGCCGAGACTCTGGCGCGTATTCTCAATGTACCGTTTACCATGGCGGATGCCACCACACTGACCGAGGCCGGTTATGTGGGGGAGGATGTGGAGAATATCATCCAGAAGCTGTTGATGAAGTGCGACTATGATGTGGCCAAGGCGGAGAGTGGGATCATCTATATTGACGAGATCGACAAGATTACCCGCAAATCCGATAACCCTTCCATTACCCGTGATGTCTCCGGTGAGGGTGTGCAGCAGGCACTGCTGAAACTGGTCGAGGGAACCATCGCTTCGGTACCTCCACAAGGGGGACGCAAACATCCTCAGCAGGAGTTCTTGCAGGTCGATACCAGCAAGATCCTCTTTATCTGTGGCGGTGCCTTTGCGGGTCTCGATAAAATTATCCGCTCCCGCTCCGAGAAGAGCGGCATCGGCTTCGCAGCCGAAGTGAAGAGCAAGGATGATGAGCGTTCGGTCAGTGAGGTGCTCTCCGATGTCGAGCCGGAGGATCTGATCCAGTATGGCCTGATTCCTGAGTTCGTAGGGCGTCTGCCGGTTGAGGCGACACTGGAAGAGCTGGATGAGGATGCGTTGGTGCAGATTCTGACCCAACCCAAGAATGCGTTGACCAAGCAGTACAGCAAACTCTTCGAGATGGAGGGAGCTGAGCTGGATATTCGTGAAGATGCGCTCAAGGCGATTGCCGAGAAGGCGATCAAGCGCAAAACCGGTGCCCGTGGCTTGCGCTCCATTCTGGAGCATGCATTGCTCGATACTATGTACCATCTGCCATCGTATGACGATGTGGAGAAGGTGGTGGTCGACGCCACGGTGATTGAGAAGAAGTCTGAACCACTACTGATTTTTGAGGGTGGGGAAGAGCGTAAGCTGGCTGCTTCTGAATAGCTGGCGTGCAACCATCAAAGAGCTAACTGTAAATAACAGCCTGACCATAGAGGCACAGAGGCACAGAGTTTTTCAATAATCTCTCTGTGGCTCTGTGCCTCTGTGGTTATAGAGAAGAAGATAACTATGGATGTTTTAGAACAAGAATTTGCTGTCCTGCCACTGCGTGATGTGGTGGTCTACCCTCATATGGTGATCCCGCTGTTTGTTGGACGTGAGCGCTCCATTCTCGCGCTGGAGGCGGCGATGGCAGATCAGAAGAAGATTCTGTTGGTGGCGCAGCAGAATGCGACCGAGGATGAACCGGCACCCGGAGATCTGTTTGGAGCGGGCACTGTTGCTACCATTTTGCAGTTGCTGAAACTGCCCGACGGTACCGTCAAGGTGTTGGTGGAGGGGGAGCACCGTGCACAGATTAACCAGCTGCATGAACAGCAAGGTTACATGCGTGCGCATGTTACCGTACATCATGAGTTCAGTGAAAATAGTGATGATGTCGAAGTGTTGTCGCGCTCGGTTCAGGGACAGTTTGAGCACTATGTGAAGATGAATAAGAAGATTCCACCGGAGGTGTTAACCTCTCTGGCTGGAATCGATGATGCGGGGCGTCTCAGTGATACTGTTGCGGCCCATATGACGCTGAAGATCGAGGAGAAACAGCAATTGCTGGAGACCTTCGATGTGCAGGATCGACTGGAGTTTATCCTCTCCATCATGGAGGGGGAGCTGGATATCCTCGAGGTGGAGAAGCGGGTTCGGGGTCGGGTCAAGAAACAGATGGAGCGTAACCAGCGCGAGTTCTATCTCAATGAGCAGATCAAGGCGATCCAGAAGGAGTTGGGGGAGTCGGAAGATGGTACCAATGAGTCGGAGGAGCTGGAGGCCAAGGTCAAAGAGGCTGATCTCACCGATGAGGCACGAGAGAAGGCCGATGCCGAGCTGAAGAAGTTGAAGATGATGTCACCGATGTCGGCTGAGGCAGCGGTGGTGCGAACCTATATCGAGACCCTGATTGGTGTGCCGTGGAAGAAGCGCTCGCGCTTGAAGAATGATTTGGCTCGTGCCGAGAAGATTTTGAATGAAGACCACTACGGTCTGGAAGAGGTGAAGGATCGTATTCTGGAGTACCTCGCGGTACAGAAGCGGGTGGGCAAGATCAAGGGGGCTATCCTCTGTCTGGTGGGTCCTCCCGGTGTCGGAAAAACCTCGCTGGGTCGCTCCATCGCTCGCGCCACCAGCCGCAAGTATGTGCGCATGGCGCTTGGTGGTGTACGTGACGAGGCCGAGATTCGTGGCCATCGCCGCACCTACATCGGTTCCATGCCGGGCAAGATCATCCAGAACATGAGCAAGGTGGAGGTAAAGAACCCGCTGTTTCTGCTCGACGAGATCGACAAGATGGCGATGGACTTTCGCGGAGACCCTGCATCGGCACTGCTGGAGGTGCTCGATCCGGAGCAGAACAACACCTTTGGTGATCATTATCTGGAGGTTGATTATGACCTCTCCGATACCATGTTTGTTGCTACTGCCAACAGCATGAATATCCCCGGACCACTGCGGGATCGAATGGAGGTGATCCGTATCCCCGGCTATACCGAGGAGGAGAAACTCAATATTGCACAGCAGTATCTGATTCCGAAGAAGATGAAGGAGAATGGTCTCAAGGAGAAGGAAGTCAGTTTCAGCGAGGAGGCGACTCGTCAGATTATCCGTCTCTATACGCGTGAGGCCGGGGTGAGAAACCTTGAACGTGAGATCGCCAAGGTGATGCGCAAGGTGGTCAAGGAGCTTGTGCTGAAGAAGCGCAAGGGCAAGGTGCAGATCACGGTACGCAATCTGGAAGATTACCTTGGAGTGAAGAAGTTCCGCTACGGTGTGGCTGATGAGAAGGACCAGATCGGTCAGGTGACCGGTCTCGCCTGGACCGAGGTGGGGGGCGAGCTGCTCACCATTGAGGGGGCCGTAATGCCGGGCAAGGGTAAATTCTCCGTGACCGGCCAGTTGGGCGACGTGATGAAGGAGTCAATTCAGGCAGCGATGACGGTAGTGCGTAGCCGCTCGGCACAGCTTGGTGTGAAGAACTCCATCTATGACAAGAAGGATATCCATATCCATGTACCGGAGGGAGCGATCCCCAAGGATGGCCCCAGTGCGGGTATTGGTATGTGTACGGCCTTGGTCTCGACGCTGACAGGGATTCCGGTACGGGCTGATGTGGCGATGACTGGTGAGATTACGCTGCGTGGCGAAGTGTTGCCGATTGGTGGATTGAAAGAGAAGCTGCTGGCGGCGCACCGTGGTGGCATCAAGACGGTGATGATTCCGGAAGAGAACCGTAAGGATCTGAAGGAGATCCCGGACAAAATTCTCAAGGATCTTGATGTGAAGCCGGTACGCTGGATTGAAGAGGTACTGGAGATTGCGCTGCAATCCTCTCCCAAACCGTTGAGTGAACAGGAGATCAAGGCGGATGAGGCGGGAGGTGCAGAGAAAGCGGTCAAGAAACCGAAGCGTAAAACCAAGCGTGCTTCGGTACAGACGCATTGACTTTGTTTGTAATAAAAAAAGTTAAAAAAAGGCGATTAAACACTGGTATTAGAAGACGCTATCCCTTAAACTAGCGCGCGCTATCTGAGTGGGGCAGCAGAGATTTGCTGAGTCACAGCAAATACAGATAGGGTGCTTAGCTCAGCTGGGAGAGCATCGCCCTTACAAGGCGAGGGTCGCAGGT
>CAYQFH010000094.1:0-3803 GCA_964416755.1 uncultured Piscirickettsiaceae bacterium
CGCACGGAGGTACTGGGCGTTGCGATATGGGCCGATTTGGCTGCACCCAGCAGCAGTGGTCCGACGATGATACCGTCCCCCACCACCTTGACCAAATTGCAGGCGATATTGGCTGCACCCTGATTGGGCATGATCAACAGATTGGCCTGCCCCTCCAGCATGGAGTCGGGGAAGCGCTGTCCGCGCAGTTTTTCAGAGAGCGCCAGATCCCCACGCATCTCCCCCTCGATCTCCAGATCGGGATCGCTCTTGCGCACCATCTCCAGTGCATCGTGCATCTTGGTCGCGGCTGGATCATCATGGCTACCGAAGTTGGAGTGAGAGAGCAGTGCAATCTTTGGTTCGATCCCGAAACGGCGCACCTCTTCCACACTGAGTCGGGTGATCTCGGCAATCGCCTCGGCATCCGGATCCACCTGTACCGAGGTATCACTGAAGAAGAGGGTACCGCCGGACTGCAGCACCACCGCCTCCACCGCGGAGAATCGCTCCACCCCTTCGGCACGTCCAACAATTCGCTCAATCCGCTGCAGGTGGCGATGATAGCGCCCCACCACACCACAAATCATCGCATCCACTTCGCCTCGGTGGAGCAGTGTCGCTGCCGTGGCGGTCGGGTTGTTGCGGATCTCTTCCTGCGCTTCGGCCAGTGAGTAGCCCTGTCGCTTGGTCAATTCATAGTAGGTGGCAACGTGAGCCTCCTGATCCGGATTCTCATGCGGGTCAAACAGGTCGAAATTCTCACCGGGGGTCAGGTTGAGACCGAGCTGTTCGATCTTCTCCTCAATCACATGCTTTCGCCCGATCAGTACCGGATAGGCGATCCCCTCTTCCACGGCCTGCTCTGCCGCCTGCAGTACCTTCTCCTGATCGCCCTCGGCAAAGATCACCCGCTGCACTTCGCAACGCGCCTGGTGGAAGACCGGCTTCATCGCCATCCCGGTTTTGTAGACCCGGTTGTAGAGCGATTGCCGGTACGCCTCCATATCCTCGATGGGACGGGTTGCGACACCGGACTCCATCGCCGCCTGGGCCACCGCCGCCGGGATGAACTCCATCAGACGGGGGTCGAACGGTTTGGGAATCAGGTAATCGGGACCAAACTTGAGATCAAGGCCACCATAGGCGTTACGCACCATCTCGGAGGGGCGCACCCGTGCCATCTCGGCAATCGCCTCGACACAGGCCTGCTTCATCGCATCATTAATCTCGGTGGCTCCACAGTCGAGCGCACCACGGAAGAGGAAGGGGAAGCAGAGCACATTGTTGATCTGGTTGGGGTAGTCGCTACGCCCGGTGGCGAAAATCGCATCGGGGCGCACCTTCTCCCCCTCTTCCGGCAGAATCTCCGGTACCGGATTGGCCAGTGCAAAGATCAGTGGGCTGTCGGACATCTTCTCCAGCCACTCCGCCTTCAGTACCCCGGCAGCCGAAAGGCCGAGGAAAACATCCGCCCCCTCCAGCGCCTCTTCCAAGGTGCGATGTGGCGTAGCATCATTGGCGTACTGCGCCTTGTATTCATCCATATCCTCACTGCGGCCCGAGTGCACCACACCGTGGCGGTCGGTCACAATGATGTTCTCTTTTTTCAGACCCAGCCCAACCAACAGATTGAGGCAGGCCAGTGCAGCGGCACCGGCACCGGAGACCACCAGCTTGATCTCGCTGATCTCCTTGCCGACCACGCGCAGGCCGTTGACCATGCCAGCACAGACCACAATGGCGGTGCCGTGCTGGTCATCATGGAAGACCGGAATCTTCATCCGCTCCTTCAGCGCCTTCTCGACGATGAAACACTCCGGTGCCTTGATGTCTTCGAGGTTGATGCCACCAAAGGTGGGCTCCAGCCGGGCGATGGTCTCGATCAGTGTCTCTGGATCACGCTCCTCCACCTCGATATCGAACACATCGATATCGGCAAACTGTTTGAACAGGACTGCCTTCCCTTCCATCACCGGTTTGGAGGCGAGGCTACCGATCGCGCCCAGACCCAGTACCGCAGTACCGTTACTGATCACCGCTACCAGATTGGAGCGGGCGGTGTACTGCGCCGCATTCAGAGGGTCTTCGACAATCTCCTCACACGCAGCTGCCACGCCCGGGGAGTAGGCCAGTGCCAGGTCGCGCTGGTTGGCCAACGGCTTGGTCGCCTTGATCTCCAGCTTTCCAGGCTTGGGGTGGCGGTGGTAGTGGAGGGCGTTCTGTTTCAGTTCGTCAGACATGGCGCTTACTTTATTGTTTTGCTAGAGAATAGGATGAGGCTACTCCCCTTTCTTCAGAAAGGGAATGTTAAAAAATGCTATTTAGCATATTCAGAATTTTAAAGATGGCGGCAGCTGGCTACCGGTCACAGTTGGGCACTACCATTACCTCAACCGGGCTGCGCTGTATCACCCGTTGCGCAGTAGAGCCGAGCAAACCACGTCCCATCAACTGATGCGCACAGGTGCCCATCACAATCAGATCCGCCCCTTTGTCTACCGCCTGCTCCGGTATCACCAGTGAAGGGATCCCCTCGGTCACTACAATTTCACTCACCAGTGTGGAGCCTGTAGCGGGGCAGGCCCCAATCTCTTCCTGACAGAATTTCGAGGCCTTGTCCCGCATCTGCTCCAGAATGCTCTGCATTCCCTCCTGATGGAGTTGCTTGAGCTGCTCTCGCAGCAGGTAGGACTCCATCAAGGCATTGCCGGTCGCATTCAGTGGCTCCATCACATGCACCATGATGATGTTGGCACTATAACGCTCCGCCAGGTCGATGGCCCGGTGAAACACCGGCCGCATCTGTTCTCCCAGATCAGTGGCATAGATAATGGTATTGATTGCTGCACTTGGACTCATGGTCGACCTCCCTATTTATACCCTTGCAGTTGGTCAATATATTCCGGCAGGAACAGTGAGATCTGCGGGATGTAGGTGATCAACATCAGGAAGAAGAGCAGCAGCAGCATCCATGGCAACACCGAACGGATCACCCACCCCATGCTCTCGCCGGTGATACCGGCCGTCACAAAGAGGTTGAGTCCCACCGGCGGTGTCAACATGCCGATCTCCATATTGACCACCATGATGATGCCGAGATGGATCGGATCGATCCCCAACTGCATCGCAATCGGGAAGAGGATTGGGGCCATGATCAGCAGGATTGCCGAGGGTTCCATGAAGTTGCCTGCTGCCAGCAACAGAATATTGACCACAATGAGGAAGACCCATGGCTCCAGTCCCCAGGCGACAATCGACTCGGCGATATGGTGTGGGATACGTTCGGTAGTCAGTACATGGGCGAAGAGCATCGCATTGGCGATGATGAAGAGCAGCATGATACTGACTCGTGCACCATCCAAAACCGTCTTGCGCACCTCAGGGTGGTTGACCGATTTTGGCAGCGCCCAGGTCATGATCCAGCTGTTGCGCACTACCATGGCACCAATCGACTCCCCCGCCTTGCGCCAGGGCTGCTCCTTGAGTGGCCCCATATCACGATAGAAGAAGACCGAAACCAGGAAGGCATAGACGGCAGAGACTGCTGCCGCTTCGGTAGGACTGGCAATACCACCATAGATGGAACCGAGCACCACCACAATCAGCATAATGCCACCGGAGGCGGAGGCACCACTACGCAGAATCGGACCAAAACCGGGGAATGGCTGTGAGGGCAGCCCCTTGACCCGCGCCACAATATAGATGGCTACCATCAGTAGCAGACCCATCATCAGACCGGGGATAAAACCGGCCATGAACATCCGTGCTGCCGAAACTTCGGTCGCTGCGGCATAGACCAGCATCACAATGGAGGGAGGGAT
>CAYQFH010000094.1:3903-10343 GCA_964416755.1 uncultured Piscirickettsiaceae bacterium
CTTCAGCGCCACCGAAGCCATCGAGTCATCGGAGAAGATCAGAATGGTGGTGATGCTGGAGAGGCCGAGCGCCAGCGCGATCGGCATCCCGATCAGCAAGCACCCGAAGAGGAGGATAAAGAGCGTTGCAGTAGTCATGACTTCTGCTCCTCCTGATCAATTTTCCTGGTCTGGTCAGGTGCATTCTGCTCAATCAGTGTCTCCCCCTTGAGCGACTCTGCCAGCTTCATGCTCTCTTCCGCCTCATCATGGTGACCAAAACCGTTCTTGGTGCCCGTGGCCACAGCCCAGAGCAGCTCCAGCAGACGGATGGAGAAGAAACCCAAACCAACAATCAACATACCGTGCGCCAGCCAGAGCGGTACCAGTGGCTCATCGATCCAGATCTTCAGCAGCTCCTGAGTCTCTTCCGACATCCAGCTCACCATCCAATCCTTGAACTCAAGATCCTCCATGGTCACACCGATGACGTACATCTTCTCCAGGTAGACCCAGGAGCCGTAGAGGAAGAAGGCGCAGTAGACCAGCGCCAACGAAATTGCAATCAATGACAGAAGCCTTTGCACACTGGGTGAAAACAGTCGCACAAAGGCATCCACATTAATGTGGGCCCCCACCTTGAGGCCGTAGGAGATCCCGAACAGTACAAACCATGCAGAGAGATGGAGGGTCAACTCCTGCCCCCAACTGAGACCGGTGCCAAAACCGAAACGGAGTACCACTTCGATAAAGACCAGCAGCGTCATCGCTACCAGTAGCAGTGAAATAATCGCCTCTTCAGCGCGGTGAAGTTTCTTCAACATGGTTACCGCCCTCCTGCGGAATGTGCCGATCAAGAAAAAACGGCCCCTGAACTACAGGGGCCGTAGGGGGAGATCCAGTTAATTATTGGAAGCGTATGCGGCGTCGATCAGATCCTTGCCGATCTTGCCTTCGAACTTCTTCCAGACAGGCTTCATCACCTCTACCCACTGGTTACGCTCGGCATCGGTCAGATTGAGTACCTTGGAACGACCGGAATCAACAATCTTCTGCTTGTCGCTAACTGCTTTCTCTGCAGCCACATTGTTGCCGTGAGCAATTGCCTCATCCAGTGCAGCCTGTACCTCACCGCGCAGATCGGCTGGCAGGCCATTCCAGAACTCTTTTGAGGTCACGACCATATAGTCGAGCAGACCATGGTTGGACTCTGTGATGGTAGGCTGTACTTCAAAGAACTTCTTCGAGTAGATGTTGGACCAGGTGTTCTCCTGTCCATCAATGGCCCTGGTCTGCAGCAGGGTGAATACTTCAGAGAATGGCTTCTTCAGTGGGGTCGCGTGAACCGCTTCGAACTGTGCCTCCAACACGTCAGAGGACATGATACGGAACTTCTTGCCCTTGGCATCTGCTGGAACACGTAGCTGTTCACCTGCAGAGAGCTGCTTCATGCCGTTATGGAGGTAACCCAGACCGATCAGCCCTTTGCGCTCAACGGAACGGAGCAACTTCTGACCGGCAGGCCCCTTCTGGAAGCGCTCTACCGCATCCATATCCTTGAACAGGAACGGGAGGTCATAGAGGGCCAGCTTCTTGGTATAGCGGCTGAACTTGGAGAGGGATGGTGCGGCCATCTGTACATCACCCAGCAACATCGCCTCCAGCACCTTGTTGTCGCCGAAGAGCTGTGAGTTGGGGTAGACCTCTACCTTGACGCGATCACCCATGCGCGCAGCAACCAGCTCCTTGAACTTGTTGGCCATCTGCCCCTTCGGGGTGTTCTCGGCCACAACGTGGGAGAACTTGATCACGACCGGATCAGCAGCAAAGGCAGCGGTAGTAGTCACAGCAGCTGCCAGACAGAGTGCAGCAGTAGTCAGTTTCTTGAACATTCAATTTCCTCCTTAGGGAATGGTTTTTCGACTTTCAGATTCAGTGGATGAACCGTATCTCTATCATAGCAACGGATAGGCCAGAAACCGAAAAAACGGTTTTACTGATTGATTACAAAAGGGTTATCTCTATTTTGTAAAAATTTTTACAAAATAGTTTGGGTGGAGTTCCACCCATTCTGTAACAGTAGTGAGGTGGAAATTCCCCCGATTTCACCATTAACGATCAGATCGCTTCAAACCGAAGTAGAAGGTGGGGGGTACCGTACAGAAGAAAAAGAGGGCTCCGACAGTCCCCGCGAGTTCGGATGCGTAGATCAATAGCAGCAGAGTGGCAAAGAGAGTGACCAGTTGAATGGAGTGGAGCAGAATGTGGTTCTCAATCTCGTGATTGAATTGCCCCAGCAGCCAGCCAATAGCCGGTAGGCCCAACAACCCCAGCAGTGGTGCTGCCGACTCCCATAAAGATCGGGTCAAAAAAAGCAGAAGCAGCAACAAAAATACCGACAGATTATACGGGATTTTCAACATGCCCCAATTATAGCGGTTACTCCAGAAGAGTTATTCCATTCTTAATTGGAAACCACCCAATCAGACAAAATTTTCACTACCGCTCTGATTCTCCCACTTCACCATTCACGCTATACTCCCCCTTTTTTCAAGAACCCTCAAAGACTGCTGTTTCTCTCATGAGCAATAACGATCCATCTACATTTCAGGGGCTGATTCTTGCGCTCCAGAATTACTGGGCCGATCAGGGGTGCGTCCTCAATCAGCCTTACGATATGGAGGTGGGGGCAGGTACCTTCCACCCGGCCACCTTTTTGCGCGCTATTGGTCCGGAGCCCTGGAGCTCTGCCTATGTGCAGCCTTCACGTCGCCCGACTGATGGTCGCTACGGAGAGAACCCCAACCGACTGCAGCACTACTACCAATTTCAGGTGGTGATCAAACCCTCCCCACTGGAGATTCAGCAGCTCTATCTCGACTCCTTGAAGATGCTGGGCATCGATCCACTGACCCACGATATCCGTTTTGTCGAAGACAACTGGGAGTCCCCCACCCTCGGCGCCTGGGGTCTCGGCTGGGAGGTGTGGCTCAACGGCATGGAAGTGACTCAGTTCACCTATTTCCAGCAGGTGGGCGGGCTCGATTGCAAGCCGGTCACCGGAGAGATCACCTATGGGCTGGAGCGTATCGCCATGTACCTGCAGGGTGTGGAGAGCGTCTTTGATCTGGTCTGGACCGATGGCCCGCTGGGCAAGGTCACCTATGGCGATGTTTTCCACCAGAATGAGGTGGAGATGTCGACCTACAACTTCCAGCACGCCAACGTGGAGGAGCTGTTCCACCAGTTCGACAGCTGCGAAACCGAAAGCAAGAAGCTGATCGAGGCCGGACTCCCCCTCCCCGCCTACGAGATGATGTTGAAATCTTCGCATCTCTTCAATTTACTTGATGCCCGTAATGCGATCTCGGTTACGGAACGTGCCCGTTTTATCGGCCGCATCCGTGCCCTCTCCCGTGCAGTGGCGCAGGCCTATTACGAGCGCCGCGAAAGCCTTGGATTCCCGATGTTGGGAGATGCCTCATGAGTGACACTAAAGATTTCCTGTTTGAACTCGGTACCGAAGAATTACCCCCAAAATCTCTGCTCAACCTGAGCCGGGCACTGGGTCGCGAGATCGAGGTGGGGCTGGAGAAGGCCAATCTCGACCATGGTGGCGTCAGCCTCTATGCCGCACCACGTCGTCTTGCCGTCTGGGTGCGCAATCTGCAGACACAGCAGGCCGACCAGGAGAACCTGCGCAAGGGCCCTGCCGAGAAGGCCGCCTTTGATGCCGATGGCAACCCCACCAAGGCACTGATGGGTTTTGCCAAATCCTGTGGGGTTGAGGTGGCGGATCTGGAGAAGATCGATACCCCCAAAGGGGTCTGGATGGGGGTTACCCTGAAACAGAAAGGGGTTGCCGCTACTGCGCTGCTGCCTGAAATTTTGCAGACTGCACTCGATCGCCTCCCTATTCCGAAGCGGATGCGCTGGGGTGCCTCGGATGTGGAGTTCCTGCGCCCGGTCCACTGGGTAGTCGCCCTGCTGGGCGATGAGGTGGTGCCTGCAACACTCTACAATATCGAAAGCGGTAACCAGAGTCGCGGCCACCGCTTCCACCGCCCCGATTCAATCACCCTCACCACTCCTGCCGACTACGCAGCACAGCTCGAAAACGAAGGGATGGTGTTGGCCGATTTCGAAACCCGTAAAGCCCGTATTCAGCAACAGGTGGAGACCATCGCCAAACAGCTGAATGGCCAGGCAGTGGTTGATCCAGATCTGCTGGATGAGGTGACTGCACTGGTCGAATGGCCGGTTGCCATCAGCGGCAGTTTTGAAGAGCGTTTCCTTGAGGTACCACAGGAGGCACTGATCGCCTCAATGCAGGGACACCAGAAATACTTCCCGGTAGTCGATAGTGAAGGCCAACTGATGGCCCACTTCATCACCGTCAGCAATATCGAGAGTGCTGACCCAAGCAAGGTGCAGAGCGGTAATGAGCGCGTGATTCGCCCTCGCCTCTCCGATGCCGCCTTCTTCTGGGAACAGGATCTCAACAACCCACTGGAGTCCCACCAGGAGGGGCTGAAGAAGGTGGTCTACCAGGACAAGCTGGGGTCACTGCTGGACAAGTCACAACGGGTTGCAACACTGGCTGCAACCATTGCGGACAGTTTGGGATCCAATCCCGAACACGCGAATCGTGCTGCCATGCTTGGCAAGTGTGACCTACTGACCAATATGGTGAAGGAGTTCCCGGAGCTGCAGGGCACCATGGGACGCTACTACGCAGAACATGGCAATGAACCAGCCGAGGTGGCGCTGGCACTGGATGAGCAGTACATGCCCCGTTTCTCCGGTGACCAGCTCCCCGACTCTGCAACCGGTGAAGCGGTAGCACTGGCAGAGCGGCTGGATGCTCTGGTCGGTATCTTCGGTATCGGTATGATCCCGACCGGGGACAAGGACCCCTTCGCCCTGCGTCGTGCCGCACTCGGTCTGCTCCGTATCATGATTGAAAACCGCCGCGCTCTTGATCTACTGGAGTTGATCGAGACTGCAGCCAATGGCTATGGCGACAAGATTGAGGCCGATACTGCAACCAAGGTATTCGACTTTGTGATGGAGCGTCTACGTGGTTACTATCACGAGCGCGAGATACAGACAGCCACCTTTGATGCGGTGCTCTCCTGTCGTCCAACCCAACCACTCGATTTCGACCACCGTATTGATGCGGTGCAGCAATTTGTCACCCGAGAGGAGTCAGCCAGCCTCAGTGCGGCCAACAAGCGTATTCATAACCTGCTGAAGAAGACCGAAGAGTCTATCCCTGAAAACGTAGATAGCAACCTGTTCGAAGAGGGTGCCGAGAAGGCTTTGGCTACAGAGCTCGACTCAATCCGTCAACAGCTGGATGAGGCCCTCTCCAACGATCAATATGGCCAAGCGCTGGAGGTACTCTCCACCCTGCGCATGCCGGTTGATACCTTTTTCGAGGCCGTCATGGTAATGAGTGACAACGATGCGGTACGTCACAACCGTTTGGCACTGTTGTCGCAACTTCGCAACCAGTTCCTGCGTATTGCCGATATTTCTTTGTTACATACGACCTGATCGAACCATTTATGAATCAGGATTCCTATCAGACCATGCTGGATGCCGTACAGGCTTTCCATGACAAGCACAATTTTCGTGAAAATGGTGGTGAAGAGATGACCTACCGCATGGCGCTGATGTCTGAAGAGCTGGGGGAGATCTCAGCCTGCGTCACCAAAGGCAAGAAGAGGGAGGAGCTGGCGGAAGAGTGTGCCGATCTCTTTATTCTGCTGATGGGTACCGCGATTGCTGGCGAATTCGATCTCAATCAGGCCTTCTGGGAGAAGATGGAAAAACTCGACAAGCGCAAATCCCGTATGGTTGATGGGCGTATCCGGGTATCGGAATTCAGAGGTGTAGAAGAGCACTGACCATGGAACTGATTATTCTTGACCGCGATGGAGTGATTAACGAAGACTCGGATGAGTACATCAAGTCTCCGGAAGAGTGGCACGCCATCCCCGGCAGTATTCAGGCCATCGGTCGTCTCAACCACGCCGGTTATCGGGTGGTGATCGCCACCAACCAATCCGGAGTCGGTCGCGGACTCTATGACATTGATACCCTGGGCAAGATCCACGAGAAGATGTGCCAGCAGTTGGAAGAGGCGGGAGCAACGGTTGAGGCGATCTTCTACTGCCCACACACCCCGGAAGATGAGTGTGATTGTCGAAAACCAAAACCGGGACTGTTCAAGGATATTGAGAGCCGACTCGGCAAGCCACTGGAGGGGGTCTATGCAGTCGGCGATTCACTACGTGATCTGCAAGCCGCGCATGCCGTTGGTGCCACTCCCATTCTGGTCAAGACCGGCAAGGGGATGCGCACCCTGCAGGAAGATGATAATCTGCTTGATCGAGTCTCCCACTTTGATGATCTCTACAGCTTTGTCGATGCACTGCTGAGTGGTGAACTCAAGC
>CAYQFH010000095.1:0-10163 GCA_964416755.1 uncultured Piscirickettsiaceae bacterium
TGGCTGGAGGAGCAGCAGTGGAAAGATAATCCAAAAACTGAGATCTGGGTCAATGACCACACGAATGGAAGTTGGTTAAATGCCCGCAGTGCTCACTACGTCATGGTGACCCATACCCCGATGAACTACGGATTCAGCGCCCAACCAGACCCTTCCGAAGGCTCTGTCGATTTTGAAGCCGCCAAGCAGGCGATTTTCAAACAGGAAGCTGCCTACAATGCGGCAGTAAAAGCACGTCTCAGTAAACACCGTAATAAAGAGGCACAGCGGAGTAGCGCACAATGAACCATCTCTGGCTCACCGCAAAGGCGGACATCTCCGAATCACTGCGCAGCAAATGGTTCATGATCTACGCCATCGTCTTTGGCGGCATCATCTCCCTGCTCTTCGCCTTCGGACTGACTGAATCCCGCATCATGGGCTTTGTCGGACTCTCCCGTCTGCTCATCACCTATATTCAGCTATCAATGGCCATTCTACCCATCTTTATCCTGATCACCACGGTACGCTCGGTCGCCGGTGATCGAGATGCAGGAGTATTCGAATATCTGCTCTCACTACCAGTCTCCCTCTCCGCCTGGTTCTGGGGCAAGATGGTGGGACGCTTTACCGTGGTCTTCCTGCCGGTCTTTCTGGCAATGGCCGGTGCCATCGTCTGGGGATTGACCCAGGGAATGGAGATTCCATGGGAGCTGTTCCTCTTTTATACCGTCTTCCTCTTTACCCTCTCCTGGTGCTTCCTCGGTATCGGCATGCTGATCTCCACCCTGGCCCGCTCTCCCGATGTTGCACAGGGCAGTGCCTTTTTGATTTGGCTCTTCCTGCTGCTGTTTCTGGATCTGATCCTGCTTGGCTCCCTGATACAGGGACAGGCCCCGACTGATCTGGTGGTCGGCATCGCCTTGAGCAACCCACTGCAGGTGTTCCGCACTGCGTCGATGCTGCTGTTCGATCCACAACTGGTACTGCTCGGCCCCTCTGCCTACCTGATTCTCGACCACTTTGGACAATTCTGGTATCTGATCTGGGCAATGCTCTACCCATTGCTGCTGGGGACAGTAACCGCCTATATCGGCTATCGACTATTCAGAAGAGGAGACCAGCTGTGATACGACTACTTTGGGGGGGAGTAACCCTGCTATTTTCAACCCTTGCGCTTGGTGCAAACCTTGAGATCGGCGAGGAGATCAACGAGGTATGTGCCGGCTGTCATGGTGAATTTGCCGAGGGTGGCAAGGAGGGGGAATATCCACGTCTGGCCGGACTACCAACAGAGTACATTGTGCGTGAACTGCGCCTCTTCAAGAGCAAGGAGCGCCTCAACCACCCAATGGTGCCCTACACCAAGGAGCGAGAGCTCCCAGAAGAGGATCTGCTGGATGTCTCTGCATTCCTCACCACCATTGAGCTCTACTCTTCACTCCCCCCTATTGATGAGGAAAACTTCAATGCCTATGAGCGACTGCTACTGAGCAAGAAGCTGCTCAATGTGCGCAAAATCGACGGTGACTATGCAGCGGGAAAGAAGCTCTACAACAGCGAGTGTGCCAGCTGTCATGGGCGTGATGGCAACGGCAAGATGGAGAAGCAGATTCCTCTACTCGCCGGACAGTACACCAACTACCTGCTGAAACAGATCAACGCCTACCGCGCAGGCGAACGCACCCACGACAATGAGGAGCCCGCCGAGTCGATATTCCGGGACTACAGCGAGACACAGATCCACAATCTGCTCGCCTACCTCTCCATTCTGGATGATGATTAACGGTTACTCGATCCGTCCCTACTGCCTCACCTTCAAACGTCCCTGGAAAAGTCATCATGGACAGCAGACTCAGCGACATGGTTTCCTGGTTGAACTGACCGACAGTGATGGCAATCGCAGTATCGGTGATTCCGCCCCATTTCCGGAGTTGGGGACAGAGACACTTTCACAGTGTCATCAACAGCTGTTAACGCTGGAAGAGAGCTTTGACCACATTTCAACAGAGGCACTTCTGTCACGTCTGCAGCCGCTACGAACTGACTACCCTGCCCTCTGCTGCGGTATGGAGAGTGCCATCCTCTCGCTGATATCCCGGCAGCAGCAGTGCACACCTGCACAGTGGCTCAACCCGAATGCCTCTGACCGAGTCAGAGTCAACCAGATCGTTTCCGATCTGACTCGACCCGAAATTGACCCCACAGGCAGCTCCATTATCAAGGTCAAACTCGGAATCAGACCATTTGAAATCGAGTTAAAACAGATTCAGCAGCTATCCTCTATACTGCTTCCACAACAGCAACTGCGACTCGATCCCAATGGTGCATGGTGCTTTGAAGAGGCCCACTGGTTTATTCAACAACTGGACGGGCTACCGATCGAGTCCATTGAAGAGCCGCTACATCATCCAACGCTCACGGCAATACAGCAGCTACAACAACTGACACCGATCCCCATTGTGCTGGATGAGTCACTTCAGAAAATCGGAATGGATGCTCTACTACACTCACCACAACCGATACAGCGTGCTGTGCTCAAACCCACTCTGCTTGGAGGCCCATTGACCACCAGCACCATAGCCCAACAGCTACAACAGCACGGGGTTGAAACCATAATCACCTCCACACTGGAGAGCGCTATTGGCGTCACACTCACGGCTCATTGTGCCGCCGCAGTGGATCACCAACAACAGCTGGTTCACGGACTCGATACCTGCCGTCTCTTCACCACAGATCTGGCACTTGCACCCACCATCAAAAACGGGATACTTCACCTCCCATGAAAACTCTGTTTACCCACCACCATACGGTTCGCCTGCATGAGACCGATGGCGCAGGCATCCTCTTCCATGCCCACATCTTCACCATGGCCCATATTGCCCATGACGAGATGCTGGCTGCTGCAGGTCTACCCATTGCCGAAATCATCCACAATCACCCCTTTTCCATCCCCCTTGTCCATGTCGAAGCAGACTATAATCATCCGATCCGGCTGGGAGAGCAACTTGCACTGCATGTCCATCTGGAGAAGATGGGAGAACGCTCGTTTACCCTCAAGACTCTGATCGATGAGGCCGAAGGCTCGACCACACCACGTCGAAAGGCCGCAGTAACCACAGTACATGTCACTATTGACATTGAGAGTGGCAACAGCATTCCACTTCCAGACGTAATTCAACAACTGCTCAACAGCGGATCATAGAGTGAGCAGCCAGCACACAGAGATCGGTGCAATCAATCTGCAGTGGTCGACACAGTTGATCGACACTCTGGTTCTCAACGGCATTACCCGTTTCATTCTCTCTCCCGGCTCCCGCTCTACTCCACTGACACTGGCTGTGGTCCGCCATCCAGATGCAAAACACTGGGTCATCATTGATGAGCGTAGTGCCGCCTTCTTTGCGCTGGGACAGAGTAAGCAGTGCGGAAACACCACTGCGCTGATCTGCACCTCTGGCAGTGCAGTCGCCAACTGGCTCCCGGCAGTGGTCGAGGCCAACCATGCTGCCATCCCACTGCTACTGCTCTCCGCAGATCGCCCTGCAGAATTGCATAGCCGTGGTGCCAACCAGACCATTGATCAGCAACAACTGTTCAGCTCGCAGGTGCGTGGTACCCATCCGCTGCCTCCTCCGGATGAGCAGGGAAACCCTGTAACCGCGATCCAGAAACTGCTACAGCAGGTACTGATCGAATTGAATCAACCCATACCGGGACCGGTTCATATCAATATCCCCTTCCGTGAACCACTACTACCCGACCCACCCAATGATATGGAGTGGGCACCTGAACCCATTCGTCTACTCCCACCCAGAAGCCTATCCCGCCGCTGGTTGCGTGTTGGCGAGGCGGCAGAGAAGGTCCACCAGAAGCCGGGAGTCATCCTCTGTGGCGAAGGGGTCTACAGCAACCACTTTCCAGAACAACTGCTGACGCTTGCTGAACAACTGGACTGTATCATTCTGGCTGATCCACTCTCCAATCTGCGTTGGGGTGCTGCCACCTCTCCACACCTGTTGACCCACTATGACGGTACCCTTCGGGCACTGACCCATTCTAACCACCAACCACACTGGGTCATTCAGTTTGGCGATTTCCCGCTCTCCAAAGCGGTAGCCAACTGGTTATCCAAGCAGCCACCGGCACACTATCTCAACGTCCAGCATCGACGCCACTGGAGTGACCCGGAGTCCCTCACCACAGAGACCTTCCACTGCAGTCCGGAACAGTTTATCGAGTCGGTACTGAAACAGATTGAGACTCCTGCCACGCTACCAGATTGGAATGAACCGTTCACCACATTGGAGCAACGAGCCACAAAGTGGCATTCCACCTACCCGATGAGTGAACAGCGACTACTGACAACACTCCACCAACTGCTCCCTGCAAACAGTGTACTGTTCAGCGCCAACTCAATGATGATTCGCGATATCGATGGCTGGATGGCATGGCGCGAAGCCCCTCTACAGCTCCACGCCAACCGGGGGGCTAGTGGGATCGATGGCAATCTCTCCACCCTCTGCGGTATCCGTTCACAACTGGATGATAATCAACCACTCATTGCGCTACTGGGCGACCTCACTCTGTTTCATGACCTCAATGCACTTTCACTGCTACAACAGAGCAATAGCAGTCTAATACTGATCGTAGTCAACAATGGTGGCGGCAACATCTTCAGCTATCTCCCTCCGGCACAACTACCGGAGTTCGAGGCAGTCTGGCTCACCCCTCCCGACATCGATTTCGAGAAGGCTGCAGCACTCTACGATCTCCCTTATCTGCGGGTTGAAGGGGCAGTTGATCTGGAACAACTGCTCACAGAGCAACTCCATCAGCATGGCCCCAAATTGATAGAATGGGTAGTAGATCGTACTACCTCAATTGCAGATCACCACAATTACTGGGAGTCACTACAGTGATGGAATGGACGCAACCCGAATACAGCTATCAGGACATCCTTTATCACACCGCAGAGGGGATCGCCAAAATCACCATCAACCGGCCACAGGTACACAATGCCTTCCGCCCTGAGACGGTCTACGAGTTGATCCACGCCTTTCAGCAGGCGCATCTGGATTCCGGGATCGGTGCCATCATTCTTACCGGTGCAGGTGACCAGGCCTTCTGTTCTGGTGGCGACCAGAAGATTCGGGGCGAAAGCGGCTATAACGATGAGGCAGGCAACCAACACCTCAATGTACTCGATCTGCAGAAGCAGATCCGGTCGCTACCAAAACCGGTGGTGGCAATGGTCAACGGCTATGCCATCGGCGGTGGTCATGTACTACACCTGCTCTGTGATCTCTCCGTCGCCTCGGAAAACGCGATATTCGGACAGACCGGCCCCAAGGTGGGCAGCTTTGATGCCGGACTGGGGGCAGGCATCCTTGCCCGCACTGTAGGGATGAAGAAGGCAAAGGAGATCTGGTTCCTCTGTCGTCAATACAGCGCTGCAGAGGCACTGGAGATGGGGCTGGTGAATACGGTCGTTCCGTTTGAACAGCTGGAGCAAGAGACCGTAGCCTGGTGCAGAACCATGCTACAACACAGCCCGACCGCACTGCGCCTGCTCAAGGCAGGATTCAATGCCGACACCGACGGCATGGCGGGTATTCAGGAGCTGGCAGGCAATGCCACTGCGCTCTTCTACATGAGTGAAGAGGGGCAGGAGGGGCGCAACGCCTTCAATGAGAAGCGCCCGCCCGATTTCTCCCCCTACAAACGCAGACCATGATCGAACAGCTGGCACAGGAACTGGAGCTCTTCTTCGATGAATTACCTGATAACAGTGCACTACTCAGTATCACCCTGCCCTTTCATCAACGCCCTTTTACCACGCCTCTGATCCCGGAAACGGGCATCTATTGGCATAACGGTACAACACGGCAACGAACCCTTGCACTGGGCAATGCCTGGTCGACTACCACTGCAGGCAGTGATCGCTTTAGTACCAGTGAGCAACAGCTACAGCAACTGATCTCCCTCTGGGTACAGCTGGACCCACAAGAGAGCCCCATCACTCCAAAAATCTTTCTCCACTATGCCTTCGATGAGCAGGATCCGATGGAGCAGGAGTGGCAAGGGCTTCCCAACTGTGAACTTCACCTCCCCCGGTTGCAACTCAACAATCACAATGGGCAACAGTGGATCACACTCTCTCATGCAGTGAATGGTAAAAACCCGGAGGAGATTCTGCAGCAGTGGGCAAGTGATCTGGAAACTCTGCAGCTACTGCTTGACCGCCCCCCCCCTGCACAACAACAGGTTCAAATCACCCCCCAACAGCGATCACTGGCTCCCATTGCAGATGCAATCCATGCCACGCGTAACAAACAGTGCGAAAAAATCGTCGTTGGCGAGAAACAGCAATATCTGTTGAATCACGTTCTGGATTTGCGAACTCCGCTACAACAGCTGGAACAGCGCAATCCACAGGGCGTACAATACTGTCTTTCCAAAAATGGCAAACACTTTATCGCAGCACCGCCAGAGAAGCTGTTACATAAATCGGGTACCACACTGCAAACCGAGGCACTGGCTGGAACGGTTCCCCGTGGCAGCTCCGCAGAAGAGGAACAGCAGTTTGAGGATCTGCTCAACAGTGATCAAAAGCTACAACAAGAGCATCAGCTGGTCGTAGACTATATTCAGCAACAGCTCGCTCCACTCAGCACCACACTGAAGTACCCGGAGAAAGCAACCGTTCACAAACTGGAACAGATCCAACATCTGCAAACACCATTCAATGCAACACTGAAACAGAATACCTCTCTCTTCTCACTGATTACCGCGCTCCATCAGAGCCCCGCCATTTGCGGCACCTCCCGTCAAAATGCATTGGCATGGCTACGCTCCCACGACAACAACAATCGGGGATACTACTGTGGTGGTGCTGGCTGGGTCGACTGTATGGGCGATGGTGAAATCCAGGTATTGCTCCGCTGTGGTCTGGTCGAGGCTCTAAAAATCACACTCTATGCCGGAGCAGGTATTATCAACAGCTCTGACAGTGCTACAGAGCAGCATGAGATTGATATAAAAATCAGCAATATGGCTGAAGCACTGCACGCTTCCAAGTAAAACACTCTACCATTCAATAAATAGTGGGGACGTAACTCTGGTTTACTCCTTAAAACTGCTTGTATAGACTCTCTATTCAAGTCTCAAATGATTTCGAGATCCATTGTGTACTATTGATTAAAGGATGCGTTAAACATATGAAACAGAAAACATATCGTGTTGTTGCTTTTATGATGATGGCATTTTCTTCATGGGTCGGAGCGGAGACACTTCAAGTATCTGTAGAAACCTTGAAGGGTGAAAACCACTCATGGCACATCATTGATGCCCGAGGTAGTGATGATTATGCAAAGGGGCATATTCCAGGCGCTATCAATCTGCCTGTTGGCAAGACATTCAACCAGAACCCTCCCCGTAAAGATTTGATCGGCCCGGTTCATGCGCTGGAAAAGTTATTTGGTGATGCCGGAATTGGACAACAGGTTCCGGTTGTAATCTATGCAAAGAAAATTCACATGGCTGCGCGTCTTTTCTGGATATTGGAGATGATGGGACATCAGAACGTCGCTTTACTGGATGGAGGCTGGGATGCCTGGAAGAAAAGTGGGGAAGCCATTGAGACTCACACCCCTGCTGTCACACCTGTCCGCTTTGAAGCCCACATCAATAAAGAGCGATTGGCAACAAAACTGGATGTTTTAATGGCTATGGAGGAGGCTGATATTCAAATCATCGATTCAAGAAGCCCCGACCACTATACCGGCAAGATTTCAAGAAGTGATCGTTTTGGACATATTCCAACATCGATTAACCTGCCAGCCAGCCACAACCTTGTGAACAAGGATGGAGTCGACTATTTTGCACCACTTGAGCAATTAAGAGAGAATTTTTCTGGCGTTGACCCTGCACAAAACTCAATCACCTATTGCTACAAAGGCATTAGCGCTGCGACCGATTACTATGTCATGCGTCAGCTGGGAATGAAGGCCTCTGTATATGATGGCTCATGGTATGAATGGAGTTTGGACAAAAATCTTCCAATCAACAAATAATGTACCTTCATTTCGACTATGTTTGGTGGTTGAACTCATGCCCAAGGTGAGTCATTCGTCTCAATAATGGGAAAACAGAGCAAATCCTATCAAGAGCAGTTAATCCGCCTCATGTTATTGCCCATCATTCTGGTGATGGCTGTCGGTGGATTTTCTCTTTTTTACCAATATCAGCAACAGCGAGAGTCACAACTACTCGGCTTTACAAAAGCCGTTGTACAGATTCTTTCTGCTGACATGATGCAAATTGCATTGGTTGGTAATCCCGATCTGGTTTCAAAGGCAGATGCCCAGCTAGGAGCATTTACAGCCATCGAGGGGGTTCGGTTGTACCGAAAAGGGTGCAATGTACTTTATCGCTATGAACAGGCACGCGATGCCGTCAACCGTAGAGTAGATGATGATTATCGCTTTGCTTGTGAGGCTGAATTGCTTGATGATGAGCTTGAGTGGCATATTGAAAAGACTGAGTGGGGCGTTTATCACGTAATTTATCCCGTAAAGTATCGGGGAAGAACCTTTGGTCGCTTGGGGGTGCGACTGTCGGATCAAGGTTTTGCAAGAGAGATGGGGCAGTATGGCGCAACTGTACTGTTCTCCATATTGGCACTGCTATTTGTTATTTGGCGTTTTTCGGGACGTTCTCTGGCGCGTGTCACTGAACCGTTGACGCAATTAACAACCATTCTGGATAGCATGCGGCTCAGCAAGAACTTCTCTATAAATCCCCCTGTTCCTGATCGCCTGCCAATGAACTGTGGCATTAAAGAGATTGTGGGGTTATATCAAGGTGTTGGTCTGCTATTGGATGAAGTGAATCAACATCAGGAATCTCTCGAACTGAAGGTATCAGAACGGACGCATGATCTGGCTGTTGCAAATCTAAACTTGCAGGCACAGAAAGATGCGCTGGATTTGACGACTCTGGTGACAATCTCGGATAAAACGGGCCTATTATTGGAGGTCAATGATAACTTTTGCAATGCTACCGGCTTTCCAAGAGAACAACTGATTGGAAATAGCCCCTCTCTCTATAGCTCTGGAATCCATTCAAAACCATTTTGGAAAGAGATGTGGAAAACAATTGAGAGGGGTGACTCCTGGAGAGGAGAAGTCTGTAACCGCAATCAATCTGGAGAACTCTATTGGGTCAATCTGGCAATTGTTCCACTATTTGACGATGCCGAGGCTCCTCAACGTTACTTGTCTATTGGTGTCGATATCACCCAGAGCAAACAGCTCCAGTCTGCATCAGAAAAGAATGCTTACCAGCAAGGCCTGCTTGAAATGAGCGCGGGCATTTTGCATAACCTGGGTAATGCTGTCACCGGCATGCAGGGGCACACCCTCAGGCTGAAGAAAAAGCTCTCTCTTTTAGGTGAAATTGTTCGTATATTAAGGAGATCAACTGCCGATGACGGCATAATTCATGAGCAGGTTGATGCCGAACAGAAGCTGGAAAAAGCCCTGCAAGTGCTGAATATGAGCACAAATTCCATAGAAAGCAAGGTCATTCCAGGGCTAGACGCGTTGCTGGATGATTTAGTAGGCAGTCTGGAACATGCTTCCGGGATCATATCAATTCAGCAATCTGCCTCCAGCCCCAATCAACAAAAAACACGTTACTTGCTGCATGAACTGTTGGAAGACGTGATTACCATGCACTCTGAGGGTATTGCATCTCATCAAATTGTCATTAAACGGTCCTTTGATAATCGCATCGGTGAAATTGAGGTACCTCGTAACCCATTCATGCACATGTTGTTGAACCTGTTGAAAAATGGCGAAGAGGCAATTGCAGCAGAACAGGCCCGCCTGCTTGAGCTGGGGCAGTCTGACCACTATGAAGGGATTCTCGATATATCAACCGAATTGACCCCTAATAAAGAGATCATCATTCGCATTGGAGATAACGGGATTGGTATCGCTCCAGAATTATTGTCTACAGTCTTTAATTATGGTCTGACCGCTAAAAAAGCTGGAAGTGGCTATGGACTGCATAATGCGGCCAATTTTATACGAGCTCAATCAGGACAGATCTCTGTTGAGAGTGATGGGATTGGAAAGGGCACTACATTTATCATGAGCCTGCCTCTAACTGCTGTCCCC
>CAYQFH010000096.1:0-3180 GCA_964416755.1 uncultured Piscirickettsiaceae bacterium
GGGCCGCACTGGCTGATGGCGCCGTCGACCGGGCTGACCACAATCTGTTCACCGTCAGCGATTGGGCGTGCTCCCGGTTTCAGTTCACGGGTAAAAAAGCGATTGAAGCTGGGATACTGTTTGAGATCAGGCTCAGCAGCAATGGAGAGATCAATGTTGTAGCTGTTGCAGATTGTGCGAATCAGTGTCTGTGAAAGCAGTGGACTGGTGGAGCGTGCCAGTTTGTGGATGACCCGTGATAGTCGGTGGTGGGGCAGCAGGGCTAGTGGTAGCAGGAAGAGGGTGTCAGTCAGTTTTTGAATCAGCGATTTCATGGATTGATCTTTGTTGGGTCGAGTTTGATGGTGAGGCTCTGTCCCACCTTGAGAATGGCCCCTTTCTTGAGTTTGTTGAGTTTGCGCAGTTTAGCCGATGAGGTGTGAAATTTTTGTGCAATTTCACTCAATGTATCGTTCGGTTTCACTGTGTAGTAGATGGTCTGAGTGGCCAGTTTGGTTAGAAACTTGGGGCGTGACTTCAGTTCGGCAACCCGTTTGGGCTTCTTCCACACCACCAGCTTTTTGCCTACCGGCAGCAGGTCGCCCGGAGCCATCCCGTTCCACTGTGCCAGTCGGCCACTGGAGATATCATATTTACGGGCGATATCCCACAGCGTCTCCCCCTTGGCAACGGTATGGTGGATCTTGCGTCCAGGGCGTTGCTTGTTCTGCAGTTTGCTGAGGCGTGCATCGGCACTCCAGCTATAGGTTGCGATGGGACGGTTGGGGACTGGAATGGTGAGGATATCTCCCGCCTTGATGCGGTGCCCCTTGAGCTTGTTCTGTTTGCGGATCAGACTCACTGCGGTGTGATAGTCGATGGCGATCTGGCTGAGTGACTCACCTCGCTTTACGGTATGGCGTTTCCAGCTGACCCGCTGTACTGGGGAACTCTCCAGGTTGCGGCGAAAACGCTCTACATGGGTGGTCGGCAGCAGTAGCTGGTGGGGGCCATCGGGTGGAGTGGCCCACTGGTTCATGCCGGGGTTGTACTCATAGATCTTCTCCAGTGGCAGTTCCGCCAATTCAGCGGCCAGAGAGAGGTCGATCTGTTTACCGCCGGTACTCACCGGTAGTGAGAGTGGGGTGTTGGGGATGGCGGGTAGTTTGAAGTTGTACTTCTTGTGGGTTTCGATAAAACGGGCCAGGGCAAGGGTACGGGGGACGTAACCCTGTGTCTCCTTGGGGAGTGGCAGATCCCAAAAGGTCGGTTTCTTGATGGGTTTGCCCGTGTTCCCCTTTTTCTTTCGCTTCTTCTTTTCGGCTTCGTAGTATTTTCGAATCGCCTTGCGCACATTGCCTGCTCCTGCATTGTAGGCGGAGAGGGCCAGCAGCCAGTCCCCCTTGAACTCACGTGACATATCCTTGAGGAAATAGAGTGCCGCATCGGTAGAGGGGAGCACTGAGCGGCGTTGATCGATCCACCAGTCCTGTTTCAGACCATAGATTTTTCCAGTCGCAGGGATAAACTGCCAGAGGCCAGCGGCACTGCCCGGAGAGTAGGCGTAAGCACGAAAGGCACTCTCGACAGCCGGTAGTAGTGCGAGCTCCAGTGGCAGATTCTTCTTCTTGGCCCGTTTCACGATGTGGTAGAGGAAGGGGCGTGCCCGATCCAGTACCCGGTTGAGATACTCCGGATTTTTCTTGTACCAGAGAATGTGGGGAACCAGTTTGGGATCCTTTCGCTCCTTGATTGAGAAACCGGAGATGAGCTCTTTCCACAATGTATTCTGCTCAGCAGAGGCACCATTGGAAAATGCGAGCAGTGTCAGCAGCAGAAGCAGTGCCAATGGATTTTCTTGCAGAGTGGGTTTCATGGTTCGGGTATTATATATGGAGTCACTAACCTCGAGTACGCCATCTCTGATGCAAGCCAACCAACCCTTACAACAGTGGTTCTCTTCACCTGCAGGACAGGAGTTGTTGCTGCAGGAGCGTGAATGGAATTGTGAAGCGTTGAAACGGGTCTATGGCATGCATCTGATGCAGTTGGGGATGAGCAAGGAGCATTTTGCCAAGCAGGCAGCAGAGGTTTATCACCCCTTTGTGATGGATATTGGCAGCCATGAAGAGCACTCCTGGGCGGTGTTGGAGGGGGAGGATGTGGCGCTGCCAATTGCGACTGAATCACTCTCGGCGGTGATCCTGCCTCATGTTCTGGAGTTTTCCTCAGACCCGCATCAGGTGTTGCGTGAAGTGACCCGTGTGCTCTCCGAGGAGGGGGAGGTGTTGATCTACGGGTTTTCCCCCTGGAGCTTTATCAACCTGAGTCAACGTTTCTCCGGCAGTTGCTACTTGTCACCGGGCAAAGTGTCAGAGTGGTTGGCACTATTGGGATACGAGGTGCTAAGTGAAAAACAGTTACCGTTGCTGACCTGGTCATGGCGGCGCTCCCGGTTTAATACCGGGGGGTATCAGCTGGTGGCAAAACGGCGGGTGACGCCGCTTAATCCAATTCGACAGAGCTGGAAACGTCGAGCCGCGATGGCGACTGGTAGTTTGATGAGCCGTGAAGGGTGTGAGCTGAGAGAGAACAAGGATGGTTGAGATTTTCACCGATGGTGGTTGTCGTGGTAATCCCGGTGCAGGGGGCTGGGGGGTGTTGCTGCGTTATGGCGAAACCGAGAAGGAGTTGTTTGGTGGTGAGCAGGAGACTACCAATAATCGTATGGAGCTGACAGCGGTAATTCGTGCACTGGAGGCGATCACCCGCCCGGTACCGATCCGTATCACCACCGACTCCAAATATGTAAAGGACGGTATCACCCAGTGGATACACAACTGGAAAAAGAATGGTTGGAAGACTGCAGCGAAGAAACCGGTCAAGAATGCCGATCTCTGGCAGCAACTGGATGCACTGGTGCAGCAATTCGAGATTGAGTGGGCCTGGATCAAGGGGCACAGTGGACATCGTGAAAATGAGATTGCCGACGAATTGGCCAATAAGGGGATGGATCAGCTGAGTAGCTAAAAGGTACTTCTAAAGAGAAGATGTTATGAGACAGATATTACTGGATACCGAGACCACGGGTCTGGAGCCGAAACAGGGTCACCGCATTATCGAAATTGGTTGTGTGGAGATGATCAATCGCCGTACTACAGATAACCACTACCATCAGTATATTCAGCCGGATCGTGAGAT
>CAYQFH010000096.1:3280-10140 GCA_964416755.1 uncultured Piscirickettsiaceae bacterium
CGCAAACAGTATCCGGGGCAGAAGAACAACCTGGATGCGCTCTGTCGCCGTCTGGAGATTGATAACTCACAACGCACGCTACATGGCGCACTGCTCGATTCAGAGATTCTTGCGGAGGTCTATCTGGCGATGACCGGAGGGCAGACCGGTCTTGATCTGGATGGATTGGGAGAGTTTGGCGGGGTAGAGCCGATACAACGACTGAGTAGTGGCCGTAAACCACTGCCGGTGATTACCCCATCTGATGAGGAGCTGGGCGCACATCAGGCTTATCTGGAAAAGATTGGCGCGGAGTCATGGTAGTGTGGCTACTAAGCCAGCTTACTGCCTGTTTTCTGAATTGCGTGACAGGCGCAATACCATCTCCAGTATTTCGCTGGCAAGATAGCCGCTGACCAGGATTACAAAGGCAGCACCGAATCCGATCGAGAAGATCAACAGTTGAGAGCGTCCTGCCAGCCACGGGTCCAGTAGCAGTTGCAGTTGTGGCACAAGCAGTGTGTGATGATGTGTGATCTGAAGTAACACAATTAATGTGGCAGAGAGCAGGGTAACAAACAGAGTCTCACCGATCAGTCGGCTCAGGACAGTCACAATCTCGGATAGCGCATAGCGTGGATCGTATAGTGTACGGATCTCTGCCGCACGCAGCAATACCAGATGGATGATGGCATAGCCGCCCAGTAACAGAATCAGCTGGACCATAGAAGGGTAGAATAGTCCTTCACCGTAGAGTGGTGGTCCGGAGAAGAGGAGATAATCGACATTCTCAATGGCATCCCCGATCAGATAGATGGTGAGGATCAGTGCGCAGATACGGAGCAGACTGGAGAAGATAAAGCGAAAAAAGCGGCCATCGGTGAGTACAGTGAGCCAGCTGTAGACAAATAGCAGTCGTTCCATATCTCTTTACGCTCCCTTCTGTAGAGGATGCTTGTTATTTGCAGACTTAATGAAGGTTATTGATTGCATTTATCTGGGTATTTGATAAAACTAATAAGGTGTAGCGGAAAACGTAACCATACAGGAGTGAATCGATGGGGGACAAGAAAATATTACTCAATTCGGAGGATGGCGGTGATCATGCCGAGCTACAGGTGCTGGATGGCAGTTATGGGCCAGCTGTAGTTGATGTTCAGAGGCTGTATCAGCAGACCGGCATGTTCACCTATGACCCCGGCTACCTCTCCACAGCCAGTTGCAAGAGTAGTATCACCTATATTGATGGTAACAAGGGAGAGCTCTACTATCGTGGTTATTCCATTGAAGAGCTGGCGGAACGTAGCAGTTATCTGGAATGCTGTTATCTGTTGCTGGATGGCGAGCTGCCCAATGCCAAGCAGTTGGGTGAGTTTGAAAATACAATCAAACACCACACCATGGTCAACGAAGCAATTCGCCGTTTTTACGAGGGGATGCACTACAACGCCCATCCCATGGCGATCACGTTGGGTGTAGTAGGGGCACTCTCGGCCTTTTATCATGACTCAATCGATATTACGGATCCGGAACATCGAACCATCTCTGCACACCGCTTGATTGCCAAGATGCCGACCATTGCAGCATACAGCTACAAGTACTCGATGGGGCAACCCTTCATGTATCCGCAGAACAGGCTCGGATATGCGGAGAACTTCCTCCATATGATGTTTGCGATGCCCTCCTGTGACTATGAGGTGAGCCCGGTTGCGGCCAGAGCGATGGATCTGATCTTTATCCTGCATGCAGACCATGAGCAGAACGCAAGTACATCAACCGTACGGTTAGCGGGCAGTTCAGGCACCAACCCCTTTGCATCGATTGCGGCCGGTATCGCATCACTCTGGGGGCCGGCACATGGTGGAGCCAATGAGGCTGTGATCTATATGCTGGAGGAGATTGGTGATAAGTCTTCGATCAAGAAGTATGTGGAGCGAGCCAAGGACAAGGACGACCCGTTCCGTCTGATGGGATTCGGACACCGTGTCTACAAGAATTATGATCCACGTGCCCGTATCATTCGCGGGGCCTGTCATGAACTGCTTGATTCACTGACGCTGGATGACAAGGATGCGCCACTGTTCGAGGCGGCGCTTGAGCTTGAACGTATCGCGCTGGAAGACGACTATTTTGTAGAGCGCAAACTCTATCCCAATGTCGACTTCTACTCCGGTCTGATTCTCAAGGCGTTGGGGATACCATTGAATATGTTTACCGTGATCTTTGCGATGGCACGTACAGCGGGATGGATTGCGCAGTGGAACGAGATGCTGGATGACCCCGATCAGCGCATCGGTCGCCCTCGTCAACTCTATACGGGGGCAAAGCCGCGTCCCTATGTGGATGTAAGAGAGCGTTGACTCTCTGTTAGAAAATCTAAGCCATAAAAAAACCCGCCATAGCGGGTTTTTTTATGGCTGCAATGAGTCTCTCTTACAAAACGTCCTTCAGCGCCTTGGCCGGAGTGATCTTCAGTGCATTGTGTGCTGGCTTGGCAGCGATAGTGATGGTCTCACCAGTCTGTGGGTTGCGACCTTCACGCGCCTTGGTTGCTTTCTTCTTGTAGCGCTTGATAGTCATCAGGCCAGGCATGGTGAAGCGGCCAACAGAGCGTGGCTTTACATGACGCTCGATGATTGTACCCAGACTATCGAGTACTTCAGTGACAGCTTTCTTGGAGAGGCCAGTGTCCTCAGCAATAGTTGCGATAGTCTGTGCTTTGGTGAAAGCCTCTTTTACAGCAGTAGTCTTTGGTGCCATTACAGCGGTTCTCCCTCTTTCATTTAAAAATAGTGTGACCAGTCCAGTGTCAGTCAGATCAGCCACTACGCAATCCAAAAAATGGAATAGCGATTGTCACTGCTTTAAACGGTAATGTGAAGTGTTTTTTTTGCTTTCGTGAAAAAAAGTTGATTAATCCTGATTGAGAGCAGGGAACGGTTGAGATGGATAACGCTGGACTGATACAGAATCAGGTTAGAAAAGATGAGCATTAGGATAAGCTGTAGAGGGTTGCCGGTATAGTATTAATTATAGAGGTTGCGTGATACCAACTGATTTAACAATGTGCCCAGCAGATAACCATCTTGCAGGGTAATGCGATGTGGTGCGAATGTTGTTACAACAGCCATCTCTTTTGGCAGAGTCGGGATGTTGTTCATGTCCTGACTCCAGAAGGGAACCAGTGCATTTTTGGCACGGGATCGACTCTGGCGGCGCACAATTGAAATATATTCAATATCCGGGTGTGGCTGCCTATTGAGCCAGTGTAGATAGGTGCCGGGCTTGGCCACAACCAGCCCTTTGATCATGTGACGGGAGCGACGCAGCACCTGATATTTATCATGAGCCAGTAGTTTTGGAACAATGCGTAACGGAAAAGGCAGGGTTGCCAGATCATAGGCATAGTTGGCGTAGGGGCTGCCCAGATGTGGTGTCGCGATGGTAATGAGCCCGGCCAGAGCAGGTACACTGTTTCGTACTGCAACGATACGCGAGACCACACCACCAGCAGAGTGGCCCACCAGATAGATCGGTTCTTGAGGATGGTGGTTCATTAAGGTGATGAGAATCTGCTCCAGCAGCTCGCTTTGTTGCTCCAGAGGAATCAGTGAGGGGATGTCGGCAAGATAGAGCAGGCGATTGCCTCGAGGTGCATTCAATGCTTTGGAGAGCAGTACTCCGCTCGGCCCCCCGGTTTGTACACGTCCGGCACGTTCCCAACCTTGTTCATGTAGTGCATGCACTGCGCCGCTCTGTTCCCAGGAGTTGCTGCTGCCAAGCACACCATGAAGCAGCACAGCTACATCGGCTCTGGCAGAGAGAGCAGGTAGCAGCAAGAGCAGACAGAGAAGAGGAGAGCGAGACTTCATGGTGGCGAAATAATTTCCTGTTTCAGGTGGGATAACCAATTTTACAGTGAAAACAACGCAGAAACATTCTCTGTTGTCTGTTGTGCGATCCGATCAACCGGTTCATTGCGCAATGCTGCAATCGCTGCTGCGATTTTCGGGATCTGTTCAGGAGAATTTCGTTCTCCTCTGGCCCAGGCCGGGGGGAGATCAGGCGCATCGGTCTCCAGTGCAAGGCACTCCAGTGGAACTCGCTTGACTACGTTGTGTAGCTTGTGAGCATTGGTCCGCGTTACTACACCGCCAATACCGAGCAGAAATCCCTGGTCAAGATAGCGTGTTGCCTCTTCATAGCTACCACTGAATGCATGCACGATACCTTGATGGTGAAGGTGGGACTGGAGTAGAGCAAGGGTTTGTTGATGGGCCTTGCGTACATGAAGCAGCACAGGAAGTTGGTGTCTGCAGGCAATGTTCACTTGTGCCTCAAACAGACTGTTTTGCTGCTGTTGGTTGGACAAGGTGTAGTCGAGACCGATTTCACCGATTGCAATCACTTCCGGATGTGCTGCAAGATTCTTGTTCAACTGGGTCAACGACTCCTCGGAGTGTTGATCGATGAAGCAGGGGTGAAGCCCAATGGCAAGTAACAGGGCGGGGTGAGTTGCCGTCAAGCTGATTGCACGTTCCCACTGTTCAACCACTGTTCCGGGTAGAATGAGCTGTTTTACCCCGGATACCTGACATCGTGCCAACACCTCGGAGCGGTCATGATCAAACTGCGGAAAATCAAGATGGCAGTGTGAATCGATGTAGGTGATGGTTTGAGCAGACGGCATTCTGAATAGCTCTGGAGGTGGTTTTCTGATTGATGGAAATCAAACAGTAGTTGTTGAGGATATGGAAAACTTACGCTTCAAGTCAGGCAGTGTGCCGACTACAGCTTTCGGGGAATTTAAGATTATGGATCCAGTATCCTCAATTATGACACACCAGCACCGTCTCTGTGATGAGCACTTTGCAAAAATGGAGAATGCAGCATCGGCAGGTGACTGGGATGCAGTGATGCAGGCCTGGAAGTTGTTCAATGACAGTATGCTTGATCACTTCTCCAATGAGGAGGAGGTACTGTTTCCCGCTTTTGAACAGAAAACAGGGAATACCCAGGGGCCTACGCAGGTGATGAGAATGGAGCACAAGCAGATGCGCTCACTGCTCGATGGCTTGCAACAGGCGGTTGAGAACCGATATGCTGAACAGGTACTGGGTGTTGCGGATACCATCATGTTGATGATTCAGCAGCACAACATGAAAGAGGAGCAGATCCTCTATCCGATGATCGACAATGCTGTGACTGCCGAAGATGAGGTGGTCGGTAAGATCAAGGCAATTGCAGAATAATGTCAGAAACGTTTGAAGGGCAAATCGTTTGTGATGTACAGGATCTCCCTGCGCCAGAGCCGATGAATGCGGTGCTGGCTGCTATTGATGGGCTCAATGAGGGAGATTACGTGCGCATGCAACACCGTATGGAGCCAGTTCCGCTTTATGGAGTTTTGCGTGATATGGGGTTTGAGCACAGACTGTTCCTGGATGGAGAGGCCCCCTACGAAATCATGATCTTTCGCAAAGCCGATGGTGAGGCGCAAGCACGTGTGGAGGCATTCTGTGCCGATGCCTGATTGAGTGCATCGACAGTGATCAACACAGCACACCTTTCAGTAGAATCGGCCCCCCCACTGGCAGTTCCGTTTCGCTTTTTTCTCACAGCTCCCCTGTTTGGGATACTGTTTGCCGTTGTCCTGACTCTTCAGGGAGAGGAATTGATTGCAGGTGGGCGTTGGCATCCACTGCTGATCGGGGCACTGCACCTGATCAATCTCGGGGTTCTGGTGATGATAGTCGGTGGTGTGCTGTTCCAGATGCTTCCTGTGGTTGGTGGAATCCAATTTCCCAGTCTCCTGCTTCTCTCAAGGTTGCTCCATTTCTCGCTTACGCTCGGCTCGTTACTGCTGTTTGCCGGGATTGCTTCAGGCGTCTCTGCTGTTACTCTATCGGCCTTCTCGATTCTGGCAGCGGGTGTTATTCCATACATACTGCTTCTTGTTCTTCTGGTTTTCAGGGCACATCAGCCCCCTGCGTGGGTCGTGTTACTTCGCTATGCAGCGATATTCCTGACTGCTGTGGTTGCTTTGGGACTGTTGCTGTTACTGGGGTGGGGCAGTGAGCAAATCCAGATTCAGCGACAATGGACCGATGTACATGCGGTATGGGGGCTGGGAGGGTGGTTTACAGTACTGCTGATGGCCACCAGCTTTCAATTGATTCCGATGTTTCAGGTGACACCCGAGTTTCCGCAGTGGCTGAAGCAGTGGATAGTCCCATTGGTTGCTGCCGGACTGCTGGTGTGGGGAACAGGCCGACTCTTTTCCGTACCGGTTGAGTGGGGGCTGACCATCGCGATGCTCGGTGTTGCCGTTTATGCTGCAGTCACCCTGAATTTGTTGCGTCAGAGAAAACGCAAGCTGTTTGATAGTACCGTTTTGTTCTGGCAAATTGCACTGCTGGTACTGCTGATTGGTAGTAGTTTTATCATTGTTCAGCAAACAAGAGGAGAAGCTCTGTCTGGTTGGTTGGGCATGCTCTGGATCTTTGCCTTTCTAGTGCCGATGTTGGCAGGCATGCTGCTGAAGGTTGCTCCATTTCTGGTTTTTCTGCACATGCAGCAGGAGATGGTTCGAGACCCGGAATTGATGGGGAGCTTGACGGCGTTGCCTACACTCTTTCAGATTCTGCCAGTGCAGTGGGGAAAACGTCTGCTGACCCTTTTTGTTGCTGCAATGGCCGCTGCTCTGGTTTCGATTTACATCCCTCTTGCGTATCATCTGCTGGGGCTGATTATGCTGTTTTTCTTTATCACGCTGCAGTGGATTGTCTATCGATGTCACCGCGTTTATAATACGCGCGCTTTTTAGATGCGAGCGTGGTGGAATTGGTAGACACGCCAGATTTAGGTTCTGGTGCCGCAAG
>CAYQFH010000097.1:0-9969 GCA_964416755.1 uncultured Piscirickettsiaceae bacterium
ATTCAGTCAGAGATGAGTTAATACGCTTGGGATGGAAGATATCCACAGCCAAGGAAATGCTAGATGCCCTCTAAACAACATTTGGCCCCCGGCATGCGTGTCATCATCCGCGATGAAGAGTGGGTGGTACGCAAGGCAGAGCTATCCTCCGATGGTGGGCAACAGCTTACCTGTGATGGTCTTTCTGAATTGGTCAAAGGAACAGAGGCGATCTTCCTCACCCAACTGGAAGGCGAGATACAGATCCTCGATCCGGTCGATACCCAACTGGTGGATGACAACTCACCAGGGTACTCACGCTCACTGCTTTATATCGAGAGCCAGCTACGCAAGCGAGCCATCAATGATCAGAAGATCCATGTTGCCCATCAGGGTGCAATGGACTTGGTGCCCTATCAGCTTGACCCCACACTACAGGCACTCAACCAGCCTCGTCAGCGTATCCTGATTGCCGATGCAGTAGGCCTTGGTAAAACGCTGGAGGCGGGCATCCTCACCTCGGAGTTGATCCACCGGGGGCGGGGCAAGCGCATTCTGGTGCTCACCCTTAAAAGCATGATGACCCAGTTCCAGAAAGAGTTCTGGAACCGCTTTACCATCCCGCTGACTCGTCTTGACTCATTAGGATTACAGAGAGTACGTAGCCGTATACCCACCAACCACAACCCGTTCTACTACTACGACAAGTCGATCATCTCCATCGACACCCTCAAGCAGGACTCCGAATACCGGGTCTATCTGGAGCAGGCCTACTGGGATATCATCATTATCGATGAGTGTCATAATGTCGCAGAGCGTGGCAGCAACAGCCAGCGTGCCCGCCTCGCCAAACGGCTCTCTACCCGTTCCGATACCTTGATCATGCTCTCGGCGACCCCTCACGATGGTCGTGCCAAAAGCTTTGCCAGCTTGATGAACATGCTCGATCCCACGGCAATCTCCGATCCTGAGCACTACAACAGAGAGGACTTCAGCAGCAAAGGATTGGTGGTACGCCGATTCAAGAAGGATATTCAGGATCAGGTCGATCGTGAATTCAAGAAACGCCACGTAACCAGTGATCGCCACACCGCTACAGTAGAAGAGGAAGGTGCTTACGAGGCACTGCTACAGATTCCGTTCACGCGTAATGGAGAAACCATTACCGGTCACAAGGGATCACTACTGCGCGTCACCCTACAGAAGGCACTCTTCTCCAGCCCTGCGGCCTGTAGTAAAAGTGTGGCGGAGCGTATCCGAAAGCTTCAAAACCGGGATGAGACCAGTGAGGATGAGCGGCTAGAGATCGATGCACTCCAGACACTGGATCGAGCACTGCAGTTAATCACTCCGCAACGCTACGCCAAATACCAGGCGTTAATCAATCGCCTTAAAAGTACCCAGTTTGGCTGGTCGCCAAAAGTGGTCGATGATCGACTTGTGATCTTCTCGGAGCGAATCGAAACCCTCCACTTCCTACAGCAACAACTACAGAGTGATCTCAAGCTCAGAGCCAGGCAGATTACACTGCTGCATGGTGGCATGAGCGATATCGAACAGCAGGAGATCGTCGAACAGTTTGGTAATCGGGAGAGCCCTCTACGTCTGCTGCTCTGCTCTGATGTCGCCTCCGAGGGCATCAATCTCCACTACCAATCCCATCGCCTGATCCACTTTGATCTCCCCTGGTCACTGATGGTGTTTCAACAGCGTAATGGTCGTGTGGACCGCTATGGGCAGGAGCATGAGCCACAGATCCTCTACCTCATTACCGAAAGTCAGCATGAGACCATCCGGGGGGACATGCGCATCCTGGAGGTATTGGAAGAGAAAGACCAACAGGCCTATGAAAATATCGGTGACCCGTCCGCCTTTATGGGAGTCTACGATGCGGCAGAAGAGGAGAAACTTACAGAGGAGGCGATTGCAACAGGGCAGCAGCCCCAGCAGTTCGACCAGAAATACCAGCCTGATCAACACAAAAACGAAGGCGATGATCTGCTGGCGCTCTTCCTGGGTACAGCAGAACCCGAAGAGGAGGCCGCAGCATCAACAGAATCTCAGGAACAGAGTACTGATGAGATTGCACTGCCAATCAGCCTCTATCCAAACCACTACGACTGGTGCAAGGCGGCACTTAATCAGATCGTCCATAATGGGGAGCCGCTCCAGTTTACCGCTCATGATCAGAGTCACCAACTCACCCTCACCGCCAGTGATGACCTGTTGCACCGTTTCAAGTTTCTGCCCAAAGAGATTCAGCCACAAGAGGGGCAACTTTCGCTCACCGACCGGATCGACACTATTAAGCAGGAGATCGCCCGCAGCCGTGAGGATGAGAATGCATGGCCAAAAATTCACTATCTCTGGCCGCAGCACCCTGCATCCGAGTGGTTGGCAGACCGCATGATGAGTGCCTTTGGCCGTCACACTGCACCGGTCCTTACCCTCAAGCAGGGGGTTGAGAGCAATGAAAAGCACTACCTCTTCTCCGGCCTGATCCCCAACCAGAAGAGCCACCCATTGATCAACGAGTGGTTCTCGGTCCGTTTTATCAATGGACAGCTCGATACGATTCTGCCGTTTGAACAGATCATCGAACAGACCCAGCTGGGACAACGCCCAATTCCCAACCCCAACCGTGTGGAACTGCCGGATCAGGCGCAGCTTCAAAGGTTACTCCCAGAAGCAGTGGCCGAGGCGCGAGAGTGGATGAAACAGCAGCGTAACCAGTTCGAAAGGGCAATCAACCAGAAACTGGATGCTCAACTGGAAGAGCTGGATCGCCTCAAGGCGGGACAGCTACAGCAGCTGGAGCTCTCACTCAACCAATCTGCAGCAGCAGAAGGCCGCAAGGCACAACAGCGTGCGCTGCGGCAGCAAGAGATTGAGGAGGTCTTTGACCACTACCTGATGTGGGTGCAGGAGACCATGACCACAGAGCCTCAGCCCTATCTGAAACTGATCGCTGTAATACAGGGGGAGGGATAACATGCCAGTCACCGAAACTGCCGCCACCTGGATCGGCATCGAGAACGAAAATGAATTCTACTCCCACCACTACCTCTCGGAGGTATTCAGTGGCGACATCAAGGATACCCTGAGCCAATGGGGAGATGCAGAGAATTCGGGGGGGGATAAAGCGCCCTATACACAACTACGAAACCTGCATCAGCTCTACTTCTCCAACAATGAAAAGATTCTGCGTGAACGCAGTGCGGCAGAGCGAATTCGTCTGCAGCGCGAACTCTTCCAGCAACTCATCCAAGTGCTGGGGTATGACTGGCGGCCGCACAATTACACGCTGGAAGATGGAGCAGAGATCCCGCTGCTTGCCATTGCTGGAAACAGACATACCCCCGACCTAGTCATCATCGGTGGCTATGATGCAGAACAAGAGGGTGTCGATCCACTCTCTCTAACACCGGACAAGGCCCAATTTCATGGAGAGGCGCCACCAGATCGTGAACTGCTGCAACAGAGCTGGAATGAGATCATCACCAAACAGATCTTCACCCAGAGCCATCCACCACGTTGGGTGTTGCTCCTCTCCAACCGCCATCTGCTGCTGATCGATCGCCACAAGTGGAACCAGAGCCGCCTGCTACGCTTCGACTGGGATGAGATTCTGGGTAGAAGAGAGGAGGCAACCCTTAAAGCGACCAGTGTGCTGCTCCACCACAGCAGCCTGCTTCCGCAGAGCGGAGAACCGCTGCTCGATACGCTGGATGAGAACGCCCACAAGCATGCATTCGGGGTCAGTGAAGACCTGAAATATGCGCTACGAGAGGCGATTGAACTGCTCGGTAATGAGGCTGCGCTACAGCTGCTGCAGAAGTCCGGTATTGGCTATAGCGGTAAGAGTGCTCTGGAGCCGGAGCAGCTTACTCGTGAATGTCTGCGCTACATGTACCGCCTGCTCTTCCTCTTCTATATCGAGGCGCGACCTGAGCTGGGCTATGTCCCATTCGACTCCGAGGCCTATCGCAAGGGTTACAGTCTGGAGTCACTACGTGATCTGGAGATGGTACGGCTGGAGAGTGAAGCGGCTCGCGATGGCCGTTACCTGCACGACTCTATCCAGCAACTCTTCCGCCTGATCCACCAAGGCTATAGCGGAGTAGCGGGTGTGCAAGGGGATGACCTCAGTGGCCAGACGATTCACAACAGCTTCCATCTGGAGTCGCTCGATAGCCATCTCTTCAATCCCAAATTTACCCCGCTGCTGAATCGTGTGGTGTTCCGCAACCAGACCCTGCAGCGCATTATCGAGCTGATGTCCCTCACCCGACCCACCACAGCTCGAGGCCGGAGGAGAAGGGGGCGGGTCTCCTACGCCCAACTGGGCATCAACCAGCTTGGTGCCGTCTACGAGGCACTGCTCTCCTACCGTGGATTCTTTGCAGCCACAGACCTCTACGAGGTGAAAAGTGCAAAGGATAAGGAGGATATGCTCAACACCGGCTACTTTGTCCCCCCTTCAGAGTTGGAGCACTATAGCGAAGAGGAGCGTATCTACGACAAGAACGAGGCGGGGGATCGGGTGCTGCGTCTCTACCCCAAAGGGAGTTTTATCTACCGCCTCGCCGGTCGTGACCGTGAAAAATCCGCCTCCTACTACACACCGGAGGTACTGACCCGAGCGCTGGTACAGCAGGCGCTGAAAGAGCTGCTCAAGGAGAAGCGTGCAGATCAGATCCTCAACCTCACCATCTGCGAGCCAGCAATGGGTAGTGCCGCCTTCCTCAACGAGGCAGTCAACCAGCTCTCCGAGGCCTATCTCTCCCGCAAGCAGAAAGAGCTGGACCGGCGTATCCCCCATGATCAATATGCCGCAGAGCTGCAGCGGGTACGAATGTACATTGCGGATCGAAACACCTATGGCGTCGACCTCAATCCGGTGGCTGTGGAGCTGGCTGAGGTCTCCCTCTGGCTCAATGCCATCCATCCGGGACGACAGGTACCTTGGTTTGGGTACCAACTCTTCAATGGAAACTCACTGGTTGGTGCAAGACGAGAGGTGCATGATAGTGCTCGACTGACCAGGCAACCCAAGGAGCAACTCTGGTACAGCTGCGCACCTACAAGAGTTATCCCTTCCCCCTTTAAGTACCCCAAAAGCGGGCATAAAGGGGAAGGTAGGGATGGGGGTAGAAAGAGGAAATCCAGCGAAATCTACCACTTCCTCCTGCCCGATCCCGGTATGGCCAACTATGGCGATAGAGTGGCGAAGCAGCTACGCCCTGAAGCCTTCAAACAGCTTAAAAAGTGGAACACCGCATTTAATCAACCCTACACCCAACAGCAGATCGAACTGTTGCAGACATTGAGTGAACGGATCGATCAGCTCTGGGCAGAACACACCACACAGCTGGCCAACGACCGTGACCGCACCGAAGATCCACTCACCGTCTGGCCCACACCGGTTCAGGAAGAGGGGAGTACCACCAGCGACAAGGATCTGATCCGTACCCAGGGGATCTTCAACCAGAACAGTCAATACGCCTCCAGCTATCGCCGTCTCAAACTGGTGATGGATTACTGGTGTGCCCTCTGGTTCTGGCCGATCGATGAGGTAGAGCAACTTCCTACGCGGGATGAATTCATCGCCGAGGTGGGGCTGCTGATCAATGGCAATGTGATGGAGGTAGAGACTATTGAGGAAGGGCCTCGGCAGCAGGAGTTGTTGGTTGCAGAAGAGTCTCACTCCACTACAGACCCGATTCCAAACACGACTACAGCACCCAATACCGAACAACATCAGCTCAATCTGGAACCGGAACAGCAGCAACCGCAACTTCACGACCACCGTGGTCAACTCCATCTGGAACGGGTGCTGGAGTACTTCCCCAGACTGCAACGGGTACAGCAGCTGGCTGAACAGCACCGCTTCTTCCACTGGGAGCTGGCCTTTGCAGATATCTTCCAGCAGCGCGGAGGTTTTGATCTGATTCTGGGAAATCCTCCCTGGCTTAAGGTGGAGTGGAAAGAGGGGGGGATACTGGGGGATGTCAACCCACTCTTTCATCTGCGTAAGCTTTCAGCCAGTAAATTGGCTGAGGCGAGGGTAGAGGCATTCGAGCAATTCCCAAAACTGGAACAGCAGTGGTTTGCTGAGTATGAGGGGCAGGAGGCAACCCAGAACTTCCTCAATGCGACTCAGAACTATCCATTGTTAAAAGGGGTGCAGACCAATCTATACAAGTGCTTCCTGCCGGTGGCTTGGCGTATTGGCGCGGAACAGGGGGTGAGTGGATTTCTCCATCCGGAGGGGATCTATGATGATCCGAAGGGAGGGCTGTTTCGAGCGGCACTTTATCCACGGTTAAGAGGGCATTATCAGTTCGTTAATGTAAAGAAGCTATTTCAAGAAGTATTGCATTGGGTTACCTACTCAATAAATATTTATGGCCCTATTTCGGAGGCTCATTTCTTCACAATGGCTAATCTATATCTGCCGGGAACGATTGAACAATCACTGAATCATGATGGTCGTGGTAATCCTGGAGGCCTAAAGACTGTCGATGGAGACTGGAATACAGTTGGGCATAGCGATCGAGTACTTGAAGTGGATAGTGACAAGTTACAGATGTTTGCAGACTTGTATGATAAACAGGGAACCCCACCCCAGCAGGCGCGGCTCCCTGCATTGCATACCACCCAGTTGCTCTCGGTGCTGGAGAAATTTGCTCAGCAGCCGAGACGATTGGGGGTTCTGCAAGGGGAGTATCTATCGCTGGAAATGTGGCATGAAACCAATGCTCAGAAAGATCACACCATCCGCCGAGAGACCCGTTTTCCACAAGGGGCAGAGGAGTGGATACTCTCCGGGCCACACTTCTTTGTAGGGAACCCATTTTCAAAAACACCACAAGATTTTTGTAAAACCCATCTGTCTTACGATGTGCTCGATCTCACCACCCTGCCAGATGACTACCTGCCCAGAACCAACTATGTTCCGGATTGCAGTGCAGAGGAGTATGCCAAGCGAACCCCCACTGTTCCGTGGACCGATGAGCAGGGGAGAAAGCGGAAGGTTACGGAGTTTTATCGGTTATGTCACCGTGGAATGCTTTCTCAATCAGGAGAAAGAACGCTAATTAGCACAATCATTCCCCCATCAGTTGCGCATATAAATGGTGCTCAAAGTACATCATATAAATCCACAGAACACCTTGTTGCTGCAACAGCAATCAGTGTATCAATCGTAGGTGATTTCTATGTAAAGAGTACAGGGAAGGCAAATCTCCATTTTATTTGGGAAAGCCTACCTGACTTAACCTCCACAAACAGGATGCTGAAGCTGGGCTTATACCAGCGTGTTCTAAGTTTGCATTGCCTTACTGGGTATTATGCAGCTCTCTGGTCAGAATGTTGGAATGAGGATTTTAAACAACAGCGATGGGCAAAAGAAGATGGCCGTCTGCGTAACAGTTTCTTCTCGCATCTTACCTCACAATGGTGCCGTGACAGTGCGCTACGCACCGACTACGCTCGCCGTCAGGCACTGGTCGAAATCGATGTACTGGCAGCAATGGCGCTGGGCCTCACGTTGGAAGAGCTGCTCACCATCTACCGCGTCCAGTTTCCCGTCATGCGTCAGTACGAAGCGGATACCTGGTACGACCAAAAAGGCCGAATTGTATTCACCAACTCCAAGGGGTTGGTTGGGGTAGGGTTACCCAGAAATGCCAACAGGAATGACCCCAACTACGGTATCCATACAGAAGATCGCAATGAAAAAGGTATCCCGTTAGGCTGGAACGATATCAAAGACCTTCAATCAGGAATTGTCACCAAAACATACACCGATGATACCCAACCCGGAGGCATAGTAGAGAGAACCATCGAATATCATGCTCCCTTTGATTGCTGTGACCGGGAAGAGGATTATAGGGCGGTGTGGGTATACTTTAGCAAGGAGAAGTTATGAAAACCAATGTGAGGGATATAGAAATAGTGGCAGCTGAAATAGGTAATTATTGGCTGTTTCTGTCTAGTTAGCTGTTGGGCGTAAAAAGATCGGAAACATGAAATTAATCATTAGCTACTTATTGCTATGGCTTTTCGGGGTGACCTCGCTTTGGGCCATTGATATTCGCGGCTTAACTCCAGACTGGCTTTCCCCGTTTAGCCTCGGCTATAGATGCGCTTTGATGGGTGCGCTTGGAGGCATTGTTTATTGCCTTCGCGCTGTGTATCTAAATCGAAGCGTTAAGGCGCAGTGGAATGAGGATTGGCATGTTTGGTATTACCTCCGCCCTGTAGTTAGCTTGATTATCGGAGGGGTGTCATACGTGTTTCTAAATGCTGGCCTGTTGGTCCTTGATGCCTCGCAAGCCGATTCACCAAGATCGTTCGGATTCTTAGCACTTTCATTTATAGCTGGTTTGAATGTAGATCGGTTTCTTGTTCGACTGGAAGACATTGCTCAATCCACTTGGGGTATTAGGCCATCAAGAACCTCTGAATATTCATCCAAGCAGGGGAAAGAAGATAAATGAGGATCAAAGTACACGATGTTGGACATGGATCGTGCATCTCGCTTGTTCATGATAATGGCAATGTAATGTTATGGGACTGTGGTCATGCTGAGTACAGCAGCCCCTCTGTGTTTCTGCCTCAAGATGGTATATCGAAAATCGATCGATTTTTCGTAACAAACTACGACGAGGATCATATCAGCGATCTACCAGAATTGAGGAGAAAACTATCAATTCCAACTTTGTATCGAAATACATCCATATCCAAAGACCAATTAAGAACGCTCAAACTTCAATCTGGGCCTATTAGCACCGCCATGGAATCAATGCTTGATATGATCGACTCATATACTTCTGGCCCACCAAATCCCGAGCCAGAGTTTCCAGGTGTAACTTATGTCTCGTATTGGAACAATTATGGAACTGACTTTGATGACTCAAACAACATCAGTCTGGTTACATTTCTTACTTGTAACGGACTGAAATTCATTATCCCTGGAGACCTCGAAAAACCCGGTTGGGAATATTTACTAGAAAACATGTATTTTTGTCAGGAGTTGCGTGGAGTCAGTGTTTTTATTGCGTCACACCACGGAAGAGAAAATGGGTATTGCAAGGAGGTCTTTGATTATTGCAGTCCGAGCGTCATCGTCTTTTCAGATAGTTCAATTAAACATGCCACGCAACAGATGTCGGCAACCTATGCCAGTCATGCCAGCGGCATACAACTTAACGGCCAAACTAGATATGTCTTGTCCACTAGAAATGACGGTTCATTTTGGTGGGATGTGTAGTCTGGTGAAAAAATCGGCCAAACAAGGCCATCCAGCCGCCCCAAAAACGCTGCGCGTTTTCGGGGCGGCTGGATGGATAGCGTTGCAAAAAAAGGTGCCTGTTCTAACAATCACACAAACAGCACAATACTTGGTTATTGTGAAGATGTTGAGTTGGACATAAAAGGAAATGACTGAACAACAAACCACAGAATACAAACAGCAGTGGCGCAGTGAATACCTGAAATGGATCTGCGGCTTTGCCAATGCACAGGGTGGTGAGCTGGTCATTGGAAAAAATGATCAGGGTGAAGTGGTCGGTATCTCTAATGCAAACAAGTTGCTGGAGGATATCCCCAATCAGGTGCGAGACCTGATGGGCATTATCGTAGATGTTGATCTGCAGCATGAAGCGGAACTGGAGTATCTGGTGATCCGTGTCGATGCCTACCCCTATCCAGTCAGCTACAAGGGTGAGTATCACTACCGCAGTGGCAGCACAAAACAGGAGTTGAAAGGTGCGGCACTGGATCGGTTCTTGTTGAGCCGGCAGGGTAAACACTGGGATTCAGTGCCTGTTCCTCATCTCTCTGTTAAGGATCTGAGTGGTGATGTGGTTGATCAATTTCGTCATCTTGCCCTCAAAAGTAAAAGGCTCGATCGTGATGTACTGAATGAGCAAACGGCTCTGCTGATTTCTCGGTTGCATCTGATGGATGGTGAGTACCTCAAAC
>CAYQFH010000098.1:0-9966 GCA_964416755.1 uncultured Piscirickettsiaceae bacterium
CTGCCATACCCCACCAGAGAAGTGGACCTCCATCAAGGAGGCAGAGTGAAGAGTCTTGCGACTCCAGCAAGGTCGATGCAAAGGGCAGGTGAAAGAGAAATAACCTTTTGCGGTGACCTCAGGTGCCCAGGGTACGATGCCCGAGGCTTATTATTGTGCTAAAGGATAAGCAGATATTGTGCCATGTAGAGATGTGGCAGGAGCAATAGAGGCATATTGGTTAGAAAAAAGTTCGCTATCGGTGAGAGTGTAGTAGAGAAAGAGCTTGAATCGGTAGCAGACAAAAATGGAGGCGGTAAAAGGGCCAGAGGAGCACCATATTGGTAGTGACTCAGCAGAGCCCTTATCCGCCACAGTATAGATAACAAAAAGAAAAGGTGGGAAAAATGCAAGTCATCAACACAAATATTGGATCACTGAATGCACAGCGTTCATTAAGCAGTACACAAGAGTCGCAGCAGATTGCGATGGAGCGACTCTCCTCAGGCAAGCGAATCAATCGAGCCAAGGATGATGCGGCGGGATTGGCGATCAGCAACAGCATGACCTCACAGATCATGGGGATCAACCAGGCGATTCGCAACTCCAATGATGGTATCTCCATGGTGCAGGTCGCTGAAGGGGCAATGGTAGAGATCACCGATATGCTGCAGCGGATTCGGGAGCTGAAAGTACAGGCGTCAAACGGAACTAATAACTCGACCCAAGTTGATTATCTGGATAAGGAGTTTGCCCAACTGGCAGATGAGATTGGTGGAGTGATTCTGGATACCAAATTCAATGGTATGGCTATTCTGAACAGTGCTGCAAAAACTGTACAGAAAGGCTGGGAAGATGGAGATACGATGTCAGTTGGTATCTCCTCGCTAAAAGGGGATGGTGCTATTACTGGAGTAACGGGTACAGTCAGCACGACTGGTGGAGGGGCCTCGGCTACCTCAATGGATGCTGTGACATTGACGGCAATTGATACAGCGCTTAAGCAGATCAATGAAAAGCGGGTAACCCTGGGCGCACAGCAGAATCGACTAGAACATAACATCTCCAATCAGTCGAATATCGCAGAGAACATCTCGGCTTCACGCTCCCGTATTCTGGATGCAGACTTTGCAGCGGAATCTGCGGAGCTGTCGAGAACCAATGTGCTACAGCAGGCGGGCATGGCGATGCTCAGTCAGGCCAACCAGTCACCACAGCAGGTGCTCTCGTTATTGAAGTAGTGGTAAAGAGTTGACTCCTGTCGGCCGGTCCGACCCCTGTTGGCAGGAGAAGATAACATGATGGGGTGGCTGAGTACTGTTTTTGGCAACACCATCAGAAGTTGGTGAGTCTTTTGTGCTCATCGAAAGAGATTTCTCGGAAGCGAGAAAAAGCGGGCAGTAACGATCATGATCGTTTTGTCTGCGAACCAGAAGAGATTCTGGTTCTGATGACTGTCTCTCTATCGTCTCGAACGATTTAGAGTTTTCCTGGAGGGTGAAATCTCCAGGGTTTTTTAATGAACTCTTTGCTTGGAGAGTTTATTAAAAAGCTGAGGCCCTGTTCAGTGTTGTATAAGGCTTGTGGCAGGAGGTGCTAACGAAGTTAGCGATATTAATTGAGTTACTGGCAGAAGCGGTAGAAGAGACGACGGTAGAGACTGTCATCTGTTCCGGTTTCAGCTCTCATCCGCTCGGGCCAATCAACTCTGATAACAAGAAAGGTGAAGACAAATGCAAGTAATCAATACAAATATAGGATCGCTCAATGCGCAACGCTCCTTGAGCAGTACGCAAGAGGCGCAACAGACCGCGATGGAGCGGCTGGCATCGGGAACACGAATCAACCGGGCCAAGGATGATGCGGCGGGTTTGGCTATTACCAATAGCATGACCTCGCAGATTACAGGTATCAACCAGGCGATTCGCAACTCCAATGATGGTATCTCGTATGTGCAGACCGCAGAGGGTGCGATGGTGGAGATCACTGATATGCTGCAACGTATTCGTGAGCTGAAAGTGCAGGCCTCGAATGGAACCAATAACTCTACCCAGATCGACTATCTGGACAAGGAGTTTGCCCAGTTGGTTGATGAGATTGGTGGGGTTGTCAAAGATACTAAATATAACGGTATTGCAGTACTTGATTATGGAGCATCTGCGGGAGTAACAATTCAGAAGGGGTGGGAGAATAATGATACCATGATGGTTGGTATATCAACTATTGCAACCGGTACCAATCTATCAGCAGTGACTGGGACTATTGATGCTAATGGAGGTTCAGCTACATCAATGGATGGGGTAACGTTGACCGAGATCGATGACGCTTTAAAAGTGATTAATGAACGTCGAGTCACCTTGGGTGCCCAACAGAACCGTCTGGAGCATAATGTTTCCAACCAGAAAAATGTGGCAGAGAATATCTCGGCCTCGCGCTCCCGTATTCTGGATACGGACTTTGCGGCCGAATCTGCAGAGCTGTCGAGAACCAATGTGCTACAGCAGGCGGGGATGGCGATGCTCAGTCAGGCCAATCAATCCCCTCAGCAGGTGCTCTCGTTGCTGAGATAAATTTGTGAACAGGTACTCTCTCCATTGCTACCATTCAGGAGAGAGTACCTCTGGTTATTGATTGTGATGATGTAGACTGATGATTCATTGCTTGTCAAATGGGAAGGTGATAGCTCCTGACAGGTGAATGATTTTCGAAATAGTTGAGTCACGTGAAAAAATCACGTAAAAAAACTTAAAGTTCCTCTGAAGGTTGCCGATAGTGCAAATGGAGGCGTGTATCAGAATGGAAGTCGAGCTGCCACTCGGTCTTCCGTGTTGATCTGATCCGCTGATACAAAGAGTGAATTTTGAGATAAAAGGTGAAAGACTATGTCACAAGTCATAAACACAAATATAGCCTCGCTCAATGCGCAGCGCTCTCTGGGGAGTACCCAGGAGGCGCAGCGGATAGCAATGGAGCGACTGTCCTCAGGAAGACGGATCAATACAGCGCGTGATGATGCTGCGGGTCTGGCGATTTCCAACAGTATGACAGCCCAGATTCAGGGGCTGAATCAAGCGATGCGTAACACCAATGATGGTATTTCCCTAGTGCAGACGGCTGAAGGAGCACTGAGTGAGGTAACCAGTATGTTACAGCGAATCCGTGAGCTGAAGGTGCAACACTCCAATGGCACCAATAACAGCACTCAGAAAGGATACCTGAATAAAGAGTTTGCGCAGCTGGCCGATGAGATTGGTGGTGTTATTGAAACCACGAAATTTAATGGACTCAATATCTTGAGTGGTGGAAGTTCAACAACTACCATTCAAAAAGGGTGGGAGAACGGAGATACCATGTCTATTGGTATTGCTACATTGCAGAGTGCCTCGGAATTTACTACCTTGTTTGGTGCGATTGCAGACACCACAGGGGCTGCTACCTATAGCTCGTTGGGGAATGCGGCTGTCACGTTGGACAATATTGATAGTGCACTGAAGAAGGTTAATGAGTCGCGTGTAAATCTGGGTGCTCAACAGAACAGGATGGAGCACAATATTTCTAATCTGGCCAATGTTTCGGAGAATATTTCTGCAGCCCGTTCCCGTATTCTGGATGCAGACTTTGCGGCAGAATCGGCAGAGCTATCCAGAACCAGTATTTTGCAGCAGGCAGGTATGGCAATGCTCAGTCAGGCAAATCAGATGCCCGCTTCCGTTCTGACATTGCTACGTTAGTGACGTAAAGAACCACCACTGGCACCTGAAATTCAGGTGCTGATCCTGGTTAACCAGAGAGAGTAGTTCCCTAATCAATGGGGGCTGCTCTCTTTGTGCTACGTAAAATATTTGGTATTTCGGCAATTTTTGGCTATGATCTCCCCATAGGCGGTAAACGGGGTAGATCTTCAGGGTGGTTTTCATAGCCCCCTAATCTCTCTTTCTCCTATCCGCCAATCAAGTTCCTGGTGCGACTCTCTGTTGACTGTAACAGACTGTTTTCTATGTTTCCGGGGTGGAATGGTTGGCGAGAAAAGGTGAAAGATTATGTCTCTGGTTATCAATACAAATATACCTGTGTTAACTGCGCTGCGCTCGCTCACTGTTGCGGAGAGTGCCGCAGAAACGGCGATGGAGCGCCTCTCTACCGGTCAACGCATTAACAGCGCCAGTGATGATCCAACCGGAATGGCGATTTCGACATCGTTAACTTCGCAAATCATGGGAGCTGATCAGGCGGTGCGTAACTCCAATGATGGAGTCTCTCTGCTGGAGACAGCCGAGGGTGGATTGGATGAGATTGCTGATATGTTTCAACGAATTCGAGAACTTAAGGTTGAATATGATAGTGGTACTACAACAGCAACCCAGAAAGGATATCTTGATAACGAGTTCGAGCAACTGGTGGATGAGATTGGCTCTGTGATCGAAACAACCAAATACAATGGAGTCGATCTGTTGAGTGGTGGTAGCTATAACATGACACTTCAAAAAGGCTACAACGATAATGAGAGTATGACCATAGGGGTCTCTACATTGCAGACAGCTACTGCAATAACGACGATAACGGGTACCATTACCGATGCTACCGGGGCGGCATCAGCAACTTCAATGGCAGGGATTACCCTTGCCAATGTGGATTCTGCGATTGAGAAGGTGAGTAGTCATCGTACCCAGTTGGGGGCTCAGCAGAATCGATTGGAGTACAATATCAGTAATTTGCAACATCTTTCAGAGAATGTTACCGAGGCGCGTTCCCGGATTCTGGATGCCGATTTTGCCAAGGAGTCCGCAGAATTGGCCCGGTCTCAAATTCTGCAACAGGCCGGATTGGCGGTTATTTCACAAGCTAATCTTATTCCTCGGCAGGCGCTCTCTTTGATACAAAGCTAAGCGATACTTTATGCCTCTAAGTGGGTAGAGGGGGGCTGGTTTACAGAAGATGCTTTTTTCCTAAAGTTTTTAGAAACCCTGCCGATACAATATGTGAGCAAGTGCGTCTGCCAACTTTATTGCGTATTTGCTGTTGGTTAACATATTGATTGATAAGGTTTGAAAAATAGGAAAGAGTCATGGACATTACACTGAATTCTAAAGTTGCAGAGATGAAACCAGACCTGCAACTACCTCAGGTAGGTACAGGTGTTGCTGTAGAATCAGCGCCTCCTGCTGTAAAACAGGATATGAGGGTTCCACTGCCTCCGGCGTTTAGGCAAAGTGAAGGTGCTGGACCGGTTAAAGGTTTAGGTGATGCGGTTGAAACAGTCAACTCCTACCTGAAGGTTTCTACCACGGATCTTAAACTGCAGGTGAATGATGAAGCTGGTGGTGTAACCGTTGTCTCCGTATTGGATCAGGAGGATGGCAAGGTGATTCGTCAGTATCCATCCGACGAGATGCTGGAGGTGGCGAAACGGATTACTCAGCAGATGAGTGAATTTCGTGAGGCGCTGGTTCGCGGTGGAAGTGTCTCCACTCAGGGGAGTGGAATCTTTACCGATGCGGTTGCCTAGCTGATTTTGGCACAGTGGTTGCTTGTTATTGCGGTAGAAAGGCTGCGATAGATGGGCCGGAATATGAGGGATAATAGAGATGGCTGACGCAAATTTAGGCTCAAATTTAATCAACGCCCTGGGTGCGGGACAATTTGACGTCAATACCATGGTCAATGGGTTGATGGAGGCGGAACGAGCGCCAGCTACAGCGCGTCTGGACCGTCAACAAGAGACTACACAGACCAAGCTCGATGCCTTTACCGATGTGCAGAGCGCGATCACCGGCTTTAAAAGTCTGCTGGGTGAGGTCAATGATCTGCAAAAACTGCAGAGTCGTACCTATACGACGACCAATAGCTCGGTATTTACCGCAAAGAGTGATACCTCCTCGGGTAAATTGGCCACATCGGGTAACTATGAGATTGAGGTGACCAGTCTGGCAAAGGCTCACTCAGTCTATAGCAACACTTTTACCAATATTGATGATGCTGTTGGTACCGGCACCATGACCATTCAGTTTGGTACGTGGAACGGGAGCAGTAACTTCACTCAGGATACTACCAAGACTGCAGTCAACGTTACCATCGATAGCTCTAATAACACCCTTCAGGGGTTGAAAGATGCGATCAATACTGCGGGTGCCAATAATGGCGTCAAGGCCAGTATCGTCAATGACGGTAGTGGCTATCGCCTGGTGATGACCTCAACCAATACCGGTGCCAGCAATGGTATGAATATTTCGGTTGCAGATGGGGATGGAAACAATACGGATACCAGTGGTCTGTCCCGTTTTATCTATAACACTACGGCAAAAAATGTAACCCAGAGCACTGCGGGAACTGACTCCAGAATTCTTGTCGATGGACTGGCAGTGACCAATGCCTCCAATAGTGTGAGTGGTGTGATTGAGGGGGTTACGCTTGACCTCTTCAGTACTTCAGTGGGCACCAAGCACACGATGACGGTTGCGCAGGATACCGAAACGGCAAAAACTGCCATCAGCAACTTTGTTGGTGACTACAACGCTTTGATGACTGTATTTGATGAATACACCAAATATGATGGAGTCAATGCTGGAGCGCTGCAATCGGAGTCACTGGTTCGTTCCATTCTGACCGATATCAAGGATGGGGTCTCCGAGGCGCTGGCTTCCATGCCGACGGGCTTCCAGAATTTGGCAGATATCGGCATCTCCAAGGATCGCTATGGAAAGATGCAGATCGATAGCACCAAGCTCGATACGGCATTAACCAACAATTTTGATTCAGTGGCCCGCATGTTTACCCGTAGTGGTGCTGCAGACGATGCGCTGATCAGCTGGACCTCAGCCACTGATGATACCAAAGTGGGAAGTTACGATATCAATATCACACAGGCCTATGTCGCCCCCGCAGCGGCTAAGGCGGGTTCCTATACCGGTCTGGAGACCGGTAAGGCCAGTGGTACCTATATTGGTATGGAGGATAGCTATCTTAATAACACGGTAGTGATTGATAGTAACAATGAGTGGCTGGAGCTAAAACTGGATGGCGTGCAGAATGTGGGCACCAGCAATGGCAGAATCTATATTGATCGTGGCACCTATGAGAGTGCGGAGGCGGTAGCGGCGGAACTGCAGAACAAGATCAATGCCGATAGCGCCTTTGTGGCTGCTGGTAAATCACTGACGGTTACGGTAGATCGTACCGGCTCCAATCCCAAGTTTGTGATGACCTCCAACTCAATCGGTGTGGGGAGCAGTATCGATATCACTGATGAGGATAGTTCGATGGATTCCGAACTGGGAATTGATCGTAGCAGTGGAACAGAGATTGCCGGTTATGACAGCTATCTGCTCGGCACAGTACAGATTGATGGGGACAATAACCGTTTCCGGATGACGTTGGATAACGAAAATCAGCAGTGGATCTATCTGACCCAGCAGACCTATGAGAATGCGGAGTCACTTGCTTCACATATGCAGACTCAGATCAATGCCGCCTTTAGTGGCAATGCAACCGTGACCGTGGATCGCACAGGTACCTTCCCCAAGATGGTGATTACCTCAAACCAGACCGGTAGCACCAGTGGTGTCACTATTACTTCGGTGGATAATAAAACGGAACAGGAACTGGGGCTCTCCACTACAGGAGGAGTATCTGCTTCCGGTGCCGATGCCGTGGCTGAGGTATCGGTGGCGGGTACCATCAATGGACAACCGGCACTGGTGCAGGACAAGCACTATCTGAAGAGTCTCACGGGTGATTCAAAAGGTTTGCTGGTTGACGTGTTGGGGACCACAACGGGAGCGCGTGGACAGGTTCACTACACTGAAGGGTTTGCCTCGAAGCTGGATGGTATTCTAGCCACTGTGCTGAAGAACGAAGAGGCGCTCGATATGCGCATGGACAACCTCACCGACAAGCTGGATGAGATCAGCGAAGAGCGTGAGGAGTTGGATGTCAGGATCGCAAAGATGGAGGTTCGCTGGAGAAGCCAGTTCAATGCACTCAATACTCTGATGTCGCAGATGAAATCGACCGGTGATTTTCTCACCAATACCTTCAAGGCGATGCAGGGAACCGATTAAAGGTTAAGTTTTTTTAGACGTTATATCAGTAGTCAGACCGGAATTTTTAATACTTCATAAAATCAACAATAAGACAGGAGAGACACAATGAGCATTCGTGCTAAGAGAGGATTGAATCAGTACCAGCAGGTCGGTGTACAGACTCAGATTACCGAGGCAAGCCCACACCGCCTGGTGCAGATGATGTTTGATGGTGCGCTGAGCCGTATCTTCAAGGCCAAGGGGGCGATGGAGCGCAAGGATATCCAGAGTAAAGGAGATACCATCGGGCAGGTCATTGCGATTGTTGATTCACTGCGTGCCAGTCTGAATCTGGAAGAGGGAGGAGAGCTGGCAGAGAATCTCTGGTCTCTCTATGACTATATTAACCGTCGTCTGGTGTTGGCCAATAGCCGCAACAGTACCGAAATTCTGGATGAGTGTGCCAGTCTGCTGGCTCAGGTCAAGGAGGCGTGGGATCAGATCCCCTCCAAGTACCACTTTGCCAACAAGGCTGAACTGAAACGTTCTGCGGTGGCAGGTGTATAGAGTCCGGAAAATGGATCCATTAAAACAGATTACTCAATTAACCGAGCAGATGCTCAACCTCGCCTTAGCGGGAGAGTGGGAGCAGTTGGTCACAGTGGAGCGGGAGCGTGATCAGCAGTTGCGTGCCTACTATGCTCCGGAGCGACTGGAAAGTCTGCCTGTCAAGGCAAAAGAGCTGGTTGAGTGGGTGATGAAACAGGACCAGAAGATCATGAATCTCAGTGAGAGTGCGAAGCGTGAGATCGCAGTTCATCTGAATGGTCGTAAACAGGCGAAGCAGATGTCCAATGCCTATGGTGCTGTATAGAATGTAAGGAGATTGATGTGTCAGTCTATTCATTTAACAAGTTGATGTCGGAGGCCAGAAAGTTGGCGGCTGACTATCGACGGATGACCGGAAGTGCCTTGCCCATCAGTGGTGAGATCTCCCGTCATGATGCTGCAACGCTGCTGGGGATGACTCTGGTTGAAGCGGGAAACGGCTATGATGCGCTAGATCAGGACGGCAATCGTGTACAGATCAAAGGGCGGGTCATGTTCGAGGGACAGAAATCCAAGCCTCGTGTAGGGCAGCTTCGCGTTGGCCAGGATTGGGATCTTGCGGTACTGGTATTGATGGATGAAGATTACGAGCCTGTAGAGATCTATCAGATGAGTCATGAACAGATCAAGAGCTTGACCAGTGACGATGTTGGAAAACGCCGTATGAGTCGTGGCGCGATGTCGGTGGCTCGCTTCAAGGCGGCAGGCGAGTGTGTCTGGTCGCTGGAGATGGCAGAGCAGGATGCTCAAAACCTTCGTCTGGTGGTCTCCAATTAGATTTTCTTGTAATTTTCATTGTTTCAGTGAATATGAAAACCTTGATTTAATCAAGGTTTTTTGGTGTCTGAAGGCAAAATAGCGTTATATCATTTTGTTCTGATAGGTTTATCGAATATTCGAATTCCCTATTACTCTCTTTTGTTTGAAATCCACAGTAGGTTTTGTAGACTAGATATAGTATTGGTGTTTGTTTAGTACCGTTAAAACCTCTTTCTGTGTAGAGCTTTCCTGATCTGGGTGGTGTCTCTGTTCTTGTGACACCATAAGCTGAAAATAGTCAGAAAGATGGTTGAGAATCAGGGAATTTCGAGAATGGATATTAGTATCAGTAGTTACGCCCAGAGTCTGCAGTCGTATTATGGAAATCTGCGAGCCAAGGATAAATACTCTCCGGATGAACTCGAACAGGCTGTAGAGAAGTCCGATAAACGGGCGTCTCATTACAGTCGTGGGGATGACGATGATGCAGTTCGCCATGCTAAAGAGGGGAATAAATCGGAACAGGGGGATACCTTCCGCTCAGTGCGTCATGAAGAGATGGATCGTTTCCGTATGGAGATGAAGGCTCTGCGCAATGAGT